>CAYZRZ010000039.1:2779-14232 GCA_964480995.1 uncultured Christensenella sp. | reverse complement strand
TAGGCATTGATCGCTGCCGCCAGATCCTCCAGCGTCTCGCCCGACAGGATGCGGCCGGAAGCCAGGCCGGCCTGCAGCTCTTCTTCCTTGGCAAAGCCCTTGGCCAGATCCCAGTTGAAGATGGCGTAGGTGGAAATAAAGCCGGAGTTCGCGGCGGCGTTGGCGCAGACATCGCGGCGTTCGCCCTCGCTGACGTAGCGGTTGCCCTGATAGTCCACATACACGATGCCAAAGGAGGGGCCGGTGAAGGGCCAGACGGCATACTTATCCAACACGCCGGTGTTGGCGTCGGCAAAGGGGTAGCGCTGGATATTGGACATCTGCGTCGTGCCGGCGCCGATGGACTGGGCCAGGTAGATCCCCTCGCCGGTGGAGGCGGCGGGGTTGTTGGTGGTGGGGATATCGGCCGACAGATAGGGGACCTGGGTCTCGCGCATGGCGACGTTGGCGCCGAAGCCGCCGGTGGCCAGAATGACGCCCTTGTCAGCCTTGATGGTCTTGTAGCCTTCTTCGGTGGCAACGCGGATGCCGACCACGCGGTTTTGTTCGTCACGCGTGCGGTACAATTCAACCATTTTGGTTTCCAGCCGGATGACGGCGTCTGTCTCCTTGAGCATTTTCAGCTGCAGGTCAGTGATGTCGGAACCCACCTGGTTCTCGGTTACATAGGTGCGGTAGCCGTAGTGTCCGCCGGGACGGGCCAGAACGTTCCTGATGACCAGGCCGTTTTCCAGCAGCAGGTTCAGGTAGAAGGGGCTGGCATATACCATGTTGCGGACAAGCTTGGGCATACCCATGTTATCGCCGCCCTTGATGGTGTCTTCAATGTGCTTCTCGGCGGTATCGGGCACCAGGTTAAATTCCTTTTGGAGCTGCTCCGCGCGCTCTGATGTAAAGGCGGCATACTGGCCGCCGTTGATGGCGCTGTTCCCTCCGGTGGCGGAGAGCTTTTCAATCAGCAGCGTGCTCGCGCCGTTGGTGACAGCGGCATAGGCTGCGGCCATGCCTGCAAAGCCGCCGCCGACCACGACAACATCATAGCTTTCATCCCACTGGGCGGGCAATTCGAAGGAACCCATCACGGGGTAGTAATCCGCCGCCGCTTCCTCCGCCTTTTCCGGGACCTTGCTGTAGAGGGCCACATCAACGCCGCCCTTGGTCAGCGCGTTCTCCACGGCAGCCAGAATTCCCTCGGAGGTGCGGGTGGCGCCGGCGATGGTATCGATCTTGATGCTTTGGGCATCCACGATCGCCTGGGGGATTTTTTCAAGCGCGGGCTGGCCTGGGGCAGTTTCGTGGTTTTCGATCACTTCGACAAGCTCGATGACGCCATCGTTGATGGTGACGGCGACCTTGAGGCCGTCGTAAAAACCCTTGGCTTCGCCCTCATAGGTTTGGGGCGCGGCAAAGGCGGTCAGGGAGAGGGCCATGCACAGACTCAGGGTCAGGCACAGCGTGCGGCGAAAAATGTTCATCTGGCTCCTCCTTGCGCATACATGCGCTGTTAAATAATGTGCATAACTATCATACTCTCCCGCGATACTATAGTCAATAAGATAAATTATTAATTATCAAATTTTGTTTAATACTAATCTGCGCCAAAGTAATCGACACAAAGAAAGAAATATTGTAGAATAGGGGAGAAAGAAACGAGGTAAGAAGAGATGCCGAAAACATATACAATAACCCAGGAACAAATGAAGGAGCTCGAGATTACCCGAAAAGAGAACCGGGATAAACGGGTGGAGAAGCGGCTTCATGCGGTGATCCTCAGAGGGAACGGGAAGAATAATCATCAGATAGCAGCGCAGTTGGAAGTATCATCAGATGTAGTGAGCCGCTGGGTCAGTTCATACGCAAAAGATGGTCTGAAAGCCCTGCTGGCAAGGAAGACAAAGGGAAATCGTTGGAACATGAGCTATGAGGCCGAAGAAGCGTTACTGCGCAAGTATGAAGATCGAGCTCAAAAAGGGATGATCATAGAGACCTCGGAAATCAAGCAAGAATACGAGAAGCTGGCAGGCCACCCTATTGGCAGCGGTCAAATCTACCGGGTATTCCAACGTCATGGATGGCGTAAGGTAAAACCACGCAGCAGACACCCCAAGAAAGCGACAGAAGAGGTCATAGAAGCCTCAAAAAAATTAACAGACGTGTTGAAGAAATAAGATGTATCCCCAATGTATCCACAGGCCGGGTCCGGCTGATGTTTCAAGACGAGGCGAGTTTCGGACGGATCAACAAGCCCAAATATTGCTGGTGCCCTAAAGGAACGCGGCCAAGTGTTCCCTGCCACCATATCCGGGAGTACAGGTATGCCTATGGAGCGGTAGAACCGCAAACAGGCGAATCATTCTTCCTGGTGATGCCGTACTGCAATACAGAATGCATGAACATATTCCTAAGGGAACTATCCAAGACATATCCGAATGACTATATCATAATGGCTATGGATGGAGCTGCCTGGCACAAGTCGGGAACACTGGAGATACCGGACAACATAGAATTATTCTATATCCCACCTGCAACGCCTGAGATGAATCCGATAGAGCAAATTTGGTCATGGTTGAGAATGCATGGTTTTTGCAATGAGATATTCGTATCCCTCGAAAAGGTAGTTGAAAGACTGTGCGAGACCATTTGCTCTCTGGACCATGCTACCGTCAGGTCAATCACTCATCGCAGTTGGATATTATCGGCAGTTTAATCGCATATTAGTATAATATATAACTTTGACGTTGTTTGAAGACACTGCCCTGCCAAGCGAAATATATCAAAGCAGGCCTTACAGGCGGCGCCCCTCAGAGGGTCGAAAAAAATAAACCCAGCAACCTTTAAGGTTACTGGGTCTCTGTGTGGTAGCGGCGATCGGATTTGAACCAATGACACTCCGGGTATGAACCGAATGCTCTAGCCAGCTGAGCTACGCCGCCAAAATGGTTGCGGGGGAGGGACTTGAACCCTCGACCTCCGGGTTATGAGCCCGACGAGCTACCAAACTGCTCTACCCCGCGTCATACGTCATGTGACGCAAGGGATACTATATAATGGATAAGTGGTTTTGTCAATACCCTCCCGGAAATTCCTCTCTTTGCCGGGGAGTCTCATGTCAGCCGGTACAGGGCGCAGGCGTGCGGCCGCAGCCTGGCAGAAACGCAAGGCTCCATGACCCCCGGATCCTCTTGCCGCCAAACATCGCGCGCCCGTGTGCCTAGAGGCAGATCAGCGCTTACAACGCGTTCTTCGTCCGACAGATTAAACAGCGCGAGATACCTGCCGCCATCCGGGTCATCGCTCATCCACACGGCCTCCCTATCCTCGCGCCTGATCTGCCGCGCGCCGAAGGCTTGCTGATTCATCCGTATGACCTCCGGGTTGGTCAGGAGGGCGAGGGTCGCCTGGTCTGTATCCCGCAGCTCACCGCCCAGCATGAGGGGCGAGCGGAAGATGCTCCACAGGGTGACCATGGTCCGCTGTTCATCAGGCGTCAGGCGCGTCCGGCGGTCCTTTCCGAAGGCGATCCCTATCCGACCCAGGGGCAGCATATCGCAATCGGGCCAGCAGCCCTGACCAACGTGGCTCTGCCAGACCTCGCAGCGCTCGAACATGGCCTTCAAGGCTTTCCAGTCATCCCAGAAATCATCGGTGATGCGCCACATCTGGGCGTTCTCGCGCAGATGCCAGGCTTTTTCGATGACGGCCGGCCCGGGGGACAGGCTGAGCACCATGCTTCTGCCGCATTGATCGATCGCGCGGCGGATCATCTCGATCTCCCTCCCCGCCGAGTAGGGATTGCTTGGGTAGAGATTGGTGTTGGCGATGTCATCGACCTTGACGTAATCCACACCCCATTCCGCGTAAAGATGGAAGAGGCTGTCGTAGTACTCCTGAGCGCCGGGTACATCGAGCAGGCCATACATGTCGCTGTTCCATTTGCAGATGGAGAAGGGGTTGGCGATCCTGTCGGCTGTCACCTCTGTGCCCAAAACGGGGCATCTCGCGTGCGCCGCCTGACGGGGAATGCCCCGCATGATGTGGATGCCGAATTTAAGCCCCATCGCGTGAACCTGATCCGCCAGCGGGGCGAATCCTTTTCCGCCCGCGGCGGAGGGGAAGCGGTTGACAGCGGGCATCAGCCGCCCATAAGGGTCCATGGAAAGCTGCGCGAAGGGGATGTACTCACAGCCCGGCACAGTACCGGCCATAGGCTCATACCACTGTATATCGCATACGATATATTCCCAGCCAAAGCGCTTGAGATGCTCTGCCATATAGCGCGCGTTGCCGAGGATCTGCTCCTCCGTCACCGAGGACATATAGCAATCCCAGCTGTTCCAGCCCATCGGCGGCGTAGGGGCGGCCATCTTTTTGTCATTCACAGCGCGGCATGCTCCTTTGACTGAATCATCATGGTTTGATTTTCGAGACACTACAAACTCTCCGCCAGCTTCTCCGCAGCCCTTAGCCCATCCACGGCTGATGACATGATGCCCCCGGCCATGCCGGCACCCTCGCCCGCGGGGTAGACGCCCGCGATGCTGCCCTCGCCCCGCTCGTCCCGCGTCACGCGCAGGGGGGAGGAGGAACGGGCCTCGATGGCGGTCAGCACCGCGCCGTTATCATAAAAGCCGCGCAGCTTGCCGCCAAAGGCCAGCAGGGCTTCGCGAATGCCCTCATGCACAAAAGGGGGCAGGGCTTCCCTCAGATCACACAGGGTGACGCCTGGCAGCACGGTGGGGCGCACATCGCCAAGAGCTGCTGAGGGGCGGCCGGCGATGAAGTCTTCCGCCAGCTGTGCCGGGGCGCGCCAGGTATGCCCGCCCAGCTCGAAAGCTTTGCGCTCCCAGTGCCGCTGGAAGCGGTGGCCGGCCAGGGGGTCATCGCCGTCGAAATCTTCAGGCCGCACATCCACCAGAATGGCGGCGTTGGCGTTCTCCTGGTCGCGGCGGTAGGGGCTCATGCCGTTGACGCACAATAGGCCGGGCTCGCTGGACGCGTTGACCACCTTGCCGCCCGGGCACATGCAGAAGGTGTAGGCTCCGCGCCCGCTTGACAGGCGGTGGCTCAAATGGTACTCGGCGGCGGGCAGGTTCTCATGTCCCGCCGACAGGCCGTACTGGGCCTTATCGATCATCGATTGCTTCTGCTCCAGCCGCAGGCCGATGGAGAAGGGCTTTTGCTGCATATGAAGGCCTGCCTTGTAAAGCATCTCCTGCGTGTCGCGCGCGCTGTGGCCCAGGGCCAGGATCAGCCGGTTGGCTGCCTTCTCCAGCGTCTTCCCCTGATGGCTGTACACGATGCCGGTCAGCCGGTTTGAACTTGTCTGTATGCCTTCAAGCTTTGCCCCAAACAGCACTGTGCCCCCGAGGCTTTCGATTTCCTTCCTGATGGAGGATACCACGCCCGGCAGGCGGTCTGTGCCGATGTGCGGACGGGCCAGGTAGAGGATGTCCTCCGGCGCGCCATGACTTGCAAAGATCTCCAGCACCTGGCGGCAGAAAGGGTCCTTGATGCCAGTGGTCAGCTTGCCATCCGAGAAGGTACCCGCGCCGCCTTCGCCGAACTGCATGTTGCTATTGGGGTTCAGGATGCCCTTTGAGAACAGGGCGTTGACGCTGCGGGCTCGCTCGATAATAGGCTCGCCCCGTTCCAGCACCAGGGGCTTCAGCCCGGAGCGCGCCAGGTAGAGCGCGGCAAACAGGCCGCAAGGCCCAAGGCCGACGACCACGGGGGAAAGGGCTGATTCCTTGATAGGGGGCGACAGCTGCTCACCCGGCTTGATCACCGCGGCGTCCTTCAGCTTCAGCCGCGCGATCAGGGCTTCTTCGTTTCCGCCCATGCCGGCGTCTACCGCGTAGACAAAGCGCAATTTTGATTTATCCCGCGCGTCCACGCTTTTCTTCGCGATGCGAAGCGGAACCTTTGTGTCATCCCCAAGGCGCAAAAGGCGGCGGGCGGCCTGCAGGGCTGCCTCGTCGCCGCCATCCAAATGGATGAAAATGTTGTTTAGTCTGATCAAGCGAACTCCTTTTTGCGAGGGAAGCAATGGGGAAGCGGTGGGGGACGGGGACCCGTAAACCCCTATCGCTTCCCGCGGCCGCAGGCCGCGCTTCCCCAAACGCCCCCTATGGCTTCCCTATTCTGTCATCCCTTAATTGCCGCACTCAATGCTGATGTCATTAAATTTCTTCAGCAGGGTTTCCATGGGCAGTTTCTTCTTTTCCTCACCCTGCACATCCATTTCGATGCCGCCCTGATGCATCATGATCAGGCGGCTGCCGTACTTCAGCGCGTAGCGCAGGTTGTGGGTGACCATGATGGCGGTCAGCTTCCCCTCGCGCACCATGCGGTCGGTCATCTCCATGATCATATCGGCGGCGTTGGGGTCAAGGGCGGCGGTGTGCTCGTCCAGGATCAGGAAATCCGCGGGGCACAGGCGGCTCATGGTCATCGACAGGGCCTGGCGCTGGCCGCCGGACAGGCTGCCGGCCCGGGCGTTCATCATATGTTCCAGCCCCATGCCCAGCTCGCCCAGCATTTGCCTGTAAGCGGGGATGCGCGCCTTGTTGAGCGCCGGCATGAGGTTCATGCGCTTGAACTTGCACTCGGCCAGGGCCATGTTTTCGGCGATGCTCATATTGGCGCAGGTGCCCATCGCCGGGTTCTGGTAGATGCGGGCGATGCGGCGGCAGCGGGCGGCTTCCTTCTGGCGGGTGATGTCCTCCCCGTCCAGCAGGATCTGCCCGGCGTCGGGCGGCATGGATCCGCAGATCAGGTTGAGCAGGGAGGTCTTGCCGGAGCCGTTGGAGCCGACGACGGAGATAAATTCCCCCTCTTCCACCTTGAGGCTGAAGCCGCGCAGCAGCGCCAGCTCGCGCACGGTGCCCGGGTTATAGGTCTTGGAGATGCCGCGCAGCTCAAGCATGCTTCTTCTCCTTTTTCAGGTTGCCCGCTGCCAGTATACCCAGGAAGAGGGCGGCCGTGATGAGCTTCATATCCATCGGGGCCAGGCCCATGCTGATGGCGAACGCGACACTCAGGCGGTAGAGGATGGCGCCTGTGATCACGGCGCTGGTCTGCTTCACCCATTCAAGCCGGCGCAGCAGGTTGACGCCGATGATCACGGAGGCCAGACCCATGACCATGGCGCCCGTGCCCATGCTGACCTCAAACATGCGCTGGGATTGGCACAGCACGGCGCCTGACAGGGCGACCAGGGCGTTGGCCAGCACCAGGCCCGCGATCTTCACATTGCCCTTGTCGCGGGCAAGCGAGGTGACCACGGTCTCATTATCGCCCACAGCCCGCAAAAGAAAGCCCGCGCGGGTCTTGAGGTAGGCGTCCAGCAGCAGCTTCAGCAGCGCCACCAGGGCGGCCACGATGATCAGCAGGCTCAGGCTCCCGGGCAGGGCGCTGACGACCGGGTTATTGCGAAAAAGGGTGACGGAGGTGCGGGGCAGGGTCAGCAGCGCCTGCCCGCCTGTGATGCGCAGGTTAACCGAATACAGCGCCGTCATCATGATGATGCCTGAAAACAGCGCCCTTACCTTGAGCTTGACGTGGATCAGACCCGTGCACAGCCCCGCCAGCGCGCCTGCCGCCAGGGACGCCAAAAGGGCCGTGACCGGCCCATGGCCTGCTTGCAGCAGGGTGAGGGTGACGGCTCCCCCCAGGGGGAAGGAGCCGTCCACCGTCAAATCGGGGAAGTCGAGGATAGAGTAGGTCAGCATGATGCCCAGCGCCAGAATGGCGTAGATGAGGCCCTGTTCAAGCGTGCTGGGCAGCGTGGCGATGAATGCGGTGAACATCAGTGTTAAGTTCCTTTGGTATTATTGGGCGACGTCGGTGCCAGCATTGGCCAGGTCTTCGGGCAAGGTGAGGCCCATGGCTTCCAGTGCCTTGCTGTTGAAGTACAGGGCGCTCTCCTCGATCAGCTCAAAGGGGATGCTGTCGGCGGCTTCGCCATTGAGTACGCGGGCGGCCATGGCGCCTGTCTGGCGGCCAAGGGCTGAGTAGTCAAGCCCCTGC
Organism: uncultured Christensenella sp.; assembly: GCA_964480995.1. Classification (GTDB taxonomy): domain Bacteria; phylum Bacillota; class Clostridia; order Christensenellales; family Aristaeellaceae; genus UBA1038. The sequence continues at coordinate 6,204 of CAYZRZ010000039.1, read as the reverse complement.
GCCGCGACGCAGCCGCGTGTCACCTGCTCGATCTCGCTGCCGTAGACGGGGATGCCGGCGGGATCGGTCTTATCAAGCACTGTATCCAGGTACTGCACCACGGTGTTGTCGGTCAGCATCGTGAGCAGGTCGACCTTGGTCAAAAGACCTGGCAGGGCCAGGGCGATATCCGATCCCGTGGAGATGCCGGAGGATTCGATGGTGAAGCCGAATTCCGGCGCCAGCGCTTCATAGGCGGCCAGCTGAGCGGCGGAGTTGGTCTCGGACAGGGTGTAGAGGATGCCGATCACCTTGGCGTCCGGCTGGATGGCGCGTATGGTCTCCAGCTGCTGGCGGACGGGCAGCTGATCGCTGGTGCCTGTTGTGTTGCCAAGTCCCAGCCGGTTTTCGTCCGCCATGCCGGATTCGATGGGGGCTGAGACCGCGGTGTAGATCACGGGGATCGCCCCGTCCGAGGCGCTGAGGCTGACCGCGGCCATGGGGGTGGCGATGGCGACGATCATGTCGTAGCGGTTGTCGACAAACTTGTTGGCGATATCCGCGGCGATGCCCATATCGGCCTGAGCGTTCTGGTAGTCAAAGGTAACATTCTTGCCTTCTTCAAAGCCTGCCGCCTTGAGGCCTTCGATAAAGCCTGTACGGCAATTGTCAAGCGAACCGTGCACCGCGAACTGGGCGATGCCGATGGTGAAAGTCTTCTGCTCGGCCAGGGAGAGGCTGATGGCGGAAAGGATGACCAGGCTGAGGATGACGGCGGCGGCGCGCCTGATGATGCTGCGTTTCATGTGAGTATCTCCTTTTCATTTCCTTTATTATTGAGATCCTTTTCCCGGGTGATTGAAGTGCCCGCGGGTCATGCGCCAGAAGCGTGCAAACCCATCAACCTTGCACATCCGATCACCCCCTTTCAAAATGAAAACGCCCCAAGCACTTGCTTGAGGCGGTTGTTAATCGCGGTACCACTCAATTCGGCCATACGGCCCTCATTATCCGCATACCATCATATGCGCCGCCATGATAACGGGTGCGGATCCCGTCAGAGCCTACTTACCTAAAGTGTTTGGCCCTGCCCTCAGGAGTCCATTCGCCGGATGCCCTCAGACCGCTTTGCACCGCCCGCGGCTCTCTTTGCTGACTGCCTTCCGGTTACTTCGCTCCATCGCTGGTTGTTGTGGGTATTGTAAGGGGTGAGAATCGCGCTGTCAAGGGAGGCCCGGTGAAAAACATTTCAAGTGTGAATTGCAAACTTAAGTTCCGGTCTTGGGGGGAGGGACTGGAAATAAGTCATGCATGAAGTTCCAGTTACTGTATTTTGAGTTAATTCCGCTTTACAATCGTCAGGCGGAGGTGATCAACATACAGATTGGATGAACGTGGACATGAAAAGGAAACTTCAACACAACGGAAAGCATTTGACGCTCGATCAACGCAGAATCATTCAAACAGGTATCGAGAACAGGTCAAACAAGGTCGACATCGCCAGGACACTGGGCAAGGATGCAACCACCATTGCAAAAGAGATCCGCGCTCACAGGATTCTCAAACCGCGCAATGTATTCAACAACCATAACCTGTGCGTCCATTTGAGAGAATGCAAAGGATGTCCCGGGAAATGCGTCCGTTACAAGGAACCCGCCTGTCCGGGCCGGGATCGCTCCCCGGGTGCCTGCAACCATTGCCCGAATAAATCCTGCCGTTTGGACAAGTACTACTACGACGCGCGCAAGGCCCACGATGCTTATGAAAGCAAGCTCTCTTCCTCCCGCCAGGGGCTTAACCTGACCGAAGAGAGAAGGCTTGAAATCGGTGGCGTGATCGCGTCACTGCTTAAAAAGGGCCAGTCCGTATATCAGATCATGACCTCCCATGGCCATGACATCGGGCTCTCTTCCAGATGCCTGTACAACTACATTGAAATGGGCGTTTTCAAAGACTTCGGCGTTGACAACTTCTCGCTCAAGGAAGTCGTGAACCGCAAGACCTTTCACAGCAAGTACAAGGCGCGCAAGGAGCCGGCGGTTTATACCTGTCACAAGTATGAGGACTACCTTGCCTTCTGCGCGCAAGCGCCTCACGCGCTGACGACGGAAATGGACACGGTCTACAATGACCCCTCAGGCCCCTACATCCAAACCTTCTTCTTTGAGGGCACAGGGTTTATGCTGGGCTTCCTGCATCAGGAGAAGACATCCGCCTCCATGTCAGCTACCCTGGATACGCTTCAGGAAAAGCTGGGCGATGAGCTCTTCAGGAGCCTCTTCTCCCTCCTGCTGACTGATCGCGGCAGTGAATTTGAGAAAGTCCTCTTGTTTGAGACAAACAGCCGCGCAGGAACGGGCGAAATCAGGCTCAACATCTTCTACTGCGACCCAATGCAAAGCGCTCAGAAACCTCATGTCGAGAACAATCACAATTTCATCAGGGACATTGTTCCCAACGGTTACCCGCTGACGAACCTTACACAGGCTGACTTGGATCTGATGTTCTCCCATATCAACTCAACACCCAGAAAGTCACTTAACGGCAAGACACCCTATGAGGCTTTCTCCTTCCTCTTTGGCAGCGATACCGCCCGGAAACTCAACATCGCGCCAATAGAAAGAGACAAGGTCACGCTCAAACCCTGTCTCCTCAATCATGTTTACAGAGCCGGTAAATAACCCGATAAGCCTGTAAACGCCGGTTCCCGACACCTCCGCTGAAAATGCTTCGAACCTGCCAGAGTAAATGGATGTTAATCGTTCACGAAACGAAAAACATCGTCAATTTGCTCTGATTCGCGCGCCTTTCGTGCGGATGTGACATCTATAATCTACCACGATTCCGCCTTTTTGCATATTACTGATCTCTAGTTTTTTGTCTGAAGGTGCACAGCTTTCCGGACTTTACTCATGCAAAATTCCGGCCCTCTCAAAGACCGGAACTTAAGTTTGCAATTCACCAAAACATTTCAAGTGCAAGGGAGGACGCGGACGCTTCAATTCATTTCATTGACAAGCCACCCTGCGCTTGATAGGATGATTTCCGATGAAACAAACTGTGAGGAACGGGATGAAAGAGAGAACAGGCAAGGGGATGAGATGTTGTCTGGCGGCGCTTTGCCTGCTGAACATGCTTTTCCTGCCTTTCACCGGATTATCGGAGGAAGCGAAGGCCGGGACGGAGATCCTGATCAGCTTCACCGGCGACTGCACCCTGGGCGGTGAAGACAGGCTGCAAAACAAGGACTACTCATTTCAAGGCTACATCGCGCGGGAGGGCTATGGTTATCCCTTTGACAAGGTTCGGGAGGTCTTTGAAAACGACGACCTGACCGTCATCAACCTGGAGGGCGTGCTGTACGATAACACGCGCAACCGCGTGGAAAAGACCTATAACTTCCGCGGGCCGGCCGATTATGCCAAAATCCTCGGGCAGTCGGGCAT
>CAYZRZ010000039.1:0-2769 GCA_964480995.1 uncultured Christensenella sp. | reverse complement strand
TGAGCTTCCTGGGTAACAACCATACCTTCGATTACGGCATACAGGGCTACCGCAGTACCGTGAAGGCGCTGGAAGAGGCCGGGCAACATTGGTTCGCGGTGACCGATGAGGGCATCAAGACCTGGATCTACGAAAAAAACAGCGTCAAGATAGGCTTCACGGGCGCTAACATCACCTACTACGCCCGCCGCCCGGATATGCTGATCAAAAGCTTTGAGCAGCTTCGGGAGGCCGGCTGCGCCTTCATTGTCGGCGTCATGCACGGCGGGGAGGAGTACGGACCTGGGCCAAACAGGAGCATCCAGCGTTTTGCCCGTTTCCTGGTCGATCAGGGGGCCGGGCTGGTGATCGGGCACCATCCCCATGTGCTGCACGGCATCGAGATCTACAACGGGGCAAGCATCGTGTATTCACTAGGCAATTTCGCCTTCGGGGGCAACGCGAAGATACGCGATCGGCGCACCATGATCGCCCAGGCTTTTCTGCGCTTTGATGAAGACGGGCGGTATACCGAGCATCAGCTGAACCTGCTGCCCGCCTATGTGTCAGGGGCTGAGGAGTACAACAACTATCAGCCCGTCCTGGCGGAGGGAGCCCAGGCGCAGGCCATCATTGACCTGGTGGACTCCTTGAGCGAGTTGAAGCTGGCCCCCTATGAAGAGGGGAAGGGCGCTCTGCAGGCGCCCGTGAAGGCGCGGGAGATACCGCGAGGGGGAGAGTAGGGCATGTATCAGATCATCAATAAAACCAGGCTGAACAATACAACCGTGCGCATTGACATCGAGGCCCCGCTCGTGGCCAGGAAAGCCAAAGTGGGTCAGTTTATCATCCTGCGGGCGGGGGAGAACTCCAAGCGCATCCCCTTCACGGTCATGGATTCGGACGCGCGGCGCGGCAGCGTCAGCATCATCTATCAGGTGCTGGGAGCAGGGACCATGGAGCTTGATCAATTGAACCGGGGCGACAGCCTGCATGATTTCGTCGGCCCGCTGGGTGAGCCCAGCCATCTGTCAAACCTGTCCCGCGTATGCGTGGTGGGCGGCGGCCTTGGCTGCGCGATCGCCTACCCTTCCGCCAAGCAGCTCAAGCGGGAAGGCGCCTATGTGGATGGCATCATCGGCTTTCGCAATGCCGGGGCCGTCCTGCTAAAGGATGAGTTCAGCGCGGTATGCGACCGCGTGACGCTGTTGACCGATGACGGCAGCGCAGGATCCCGCGGCTTTGTGACCAAGGCGCTGGAGAAGCGGCTGGAAGCGGGCGAACGCTATGATGAGGTGCTGGCCATCGGCCCATTGCCGATGATGAAGGCCGTGAGCGAGCTGACCCGCGGGTATGGCGTGAAGACCACTGTGTCGATGAACGCCATCATGGTGGATGGCACGGGCATGTGCGGCGGCTGCCGTCTCACCGTGGGCGGGCAGATGAAGTTTGCCTGCGTGGACGGGCCGGAGTTTGACGGTCATCTCGTTAATTTTGACGAGGCCATCGCGCGCGGCGGCATGTACAGGGAGTTTGAGGCGCGGGCACGGGAAGAGGCCTGCCGCATGCTTGATATGGAGGCGCGGTAAATGGCGGATAAGGGAAGGGTTGCGATGCCCCTGAGGGACGCGGCAGCCCGGGGCAGGGATTTTGTGGAAGTCAGCCTGGGCTACAGCGCCGATCAGGCGAAAGAGGAGGCCCAGCGCTGCCTGCAGTGCAAGCACAGGCCTTGTGTGGGCGGCTGCCCGGTGGGCATCGACATCCCCGGCTTTATCGGCTGCCTCGCGCGGGGAATGGACGATGAGGCTTACCGGGTACTCAAAAAGTATACCGCCCTGCCCGCGGTCTGCGGACGCGTATGCCCGCAGGAGAAGCAGTGCGAGCAGCGCTGCGTGCGGCGGATCAAGGGGGAGTCGGTCGCCATCGGCAACCTGGAACGCTACGCGGCCGATACCTACCAGGCGCACAACAGGCCGCCCAAGAGCGATATCCCCTGGAATGGGCACCGGGTGGCGGTTGTGGGTGCTGGCCCTTCTGGCCTGAGCGCGGCGGGCGAGCTGGCCCGCCTGGGCTACCGGGTCAAGGTGTTTGAGGCGCTGCACGCACCTGGCGGTGTGCTGACCTATGGCATCCCCGAGTTTCGTCTTCCCAAGGCGGTCGTGCGCCGCGAGGTAGAGGAGCTGGAGGCGATAGGGGTGGAGATCGCCTGCAACATCGTGATCGGCCGGACCATCACCGTGGATGAGCTGTTCGAGGAAGGCTTTGAGGCTGTGTATGTAGGCTCCGGCGCCGGGCTGCCGCGCTTTATGGGCATCCCCGGAGAAGGGCTCAACGGTGTTCTCTCCGCCAACGAATACCTCACCCGCGTCAACCTGATGGGGGCGTGGCGGGAGGATGCCGCCACACCCGTACTTCGGGGCAGGCGCGTGGCGGTGGTGGGCGGCGGCAACGTGGCCATGGACGCGGCCCGGTCGGCCCTTCGCCTGGGCGCTGAAAGCGTCAGCGTTGTGTACCGCCGCGGCATGGAAGAACTGCCCGCGCGGCTTGAAGAGGTGCATCATGCCCTGGAAGAGGGCATCAGCTTTAATACCCTGTGCGCGCCCATCGGGATCCTGGGAGAAAACGGCTGGGTGCGCGGCCTGCGATGCCTGAAAATGGAACTTGGAGAGCCGGATGCCTCCGGCCGCCGCAGCCCTGTCAAAGTGCCGGGCAGTGAGTTTGATATCGCGGTCGATACCGTGATCATGGCCATCGGCAGCGACCCCAATCCGCTCTTGCCCCGCAACACCA
>CAYZRZ010000038.1:0-14523 GCA_964480995.1 uncultured Christensenella sp. | reverse complement strand
GAAAAAGCCTGTGAGTATGACGCTATCCATGTGACAAACTTCCTGGCGGAGATAGACCCGGGTAAATGCACCCTGTGCGAAGCCTGTGTTGCTGTATGTCCCAAGAAATGCATTACGGTCAGCGCCTGAAGGCTGAAGACTGGTAACTGATAAGGGGAGCGCAGCAAGTCTTATGCTGTGCTTTTCTTATCAAATGAAAGTGTGGTTTTATGCGCCGATTGCTTGCTATGGTATTTGCCTTGCTGATCTTGGTATCTCCGGCAGCAATGCCTGAGGAGGATCAGCTGACAGAAGAAGAGACGCAGATGCTGATCGACCTCCTGGCGGAGCGTGATGAAGAGGGCAGAGCCTTTGTGGTTCTGCCCGAAAACTTCCAAATGCCCGCCACCGGACTCAAAGGAGAGTACAGGCTGCTAATATTAGGCATTGATCAGCCGGGCGACAGCCTCAAGGGACGCAGCGACACGATGATTCTGGCAGTCCTCAATACCAGGAAGAACAGCCTGAAGCTGGTCAGTTTTATGCGGGATCTTTATGTCAAAATTTCCGGCAGCGGATACAACCGGCTAAACGCGGCCTATGCGTTCGGCGGTGAAACAAAGCTTAGAAAAACGCTTGAGGATAACTTCGGCGTTGAGGCGGATGGGTATCTGGCGGTCAACTACAGCCTTATGGCAGACCTTGTGGACGCCATCGGCGGTGTGGAACTGACGGTGGATGAATACGAGCTCAAACCTCTCAACGGCATTTTGGGGTATTATAATTATCAGCGGGGAATACCGGAGAACGAGGGAATGCTGGCTGCTTCCGGTACCCGTATCCTGACCGGCTTACAGGCGATGAGTTACGCCCGCATCCGTAAAACAGACAGTGATTTTGAGCGCGTTGGCCGCCAGCAGCGGGTGATACAGGCCATTTACCGGCAAGTACAGCAAGCGTCCCAAGAGCAGATGATGGATGCCGTTTCCGGGTTCATCGGTTCTGTGGGCACTGATGTCAGCCTGGGTGACGCGCTGAGCCTGCTGAAGGATATCATCAGGCTTGATCAATTGGAGATTGAAACGCTCAGCATCCCCGTCAAGGGGGCTTTTTCATCGCAGGTGATTCGGGATACCTATTACCTTGTTCCGAACCTGAAGCGCAACAGGGAAGCACTCATGGAGTTTTTAACTGATGATCCGACCCCCTTAGAGGTTGATAAACAACCCTAAACAGGATACAATAACCCTAATAAAAGGAGGTAGCAAACAATGTACGATACAATCATTAAAGCCGCGAAAGAAAAGATGGAGAAAACCAAGGACGTGTTCAAGCGGGATATGCAGTCCTTGCGCGCCGGACGCGCTAATCCCCAGATTTTGGACCGCATTTCGGTTGATTACTATGGGAGCGTCACCCCGCTCAATCAAATGGCTAACATCACTGCCCCCGAGCCCCGTGTTCTGGTCATCTCCCCCTGGGATGCCAAGGCAATTCCGCTGATCGAAAAAGCCATTCAGATCAGCGATCTGGGGATGAACCCTGCCAATGACGGCAAGATCATCCGCCTGATCGTCCCTGAGCTTAACGCCGAGCGCCGCAAGGAGCTGAGCAAAAAGGTCGCTCAAGCCGCGGAGGAGTCCAAGGTGGCGCTGCGCTCGATCCGCCGCGACGCGATGGAGCATATCAAAAAGCTCAAAAAGGATTCTGTCATTACCGAAGATGATCAGCGCAAGGCGGAAGATGAGCTGCAGAAGGTGACGGATGCCGCTGTCAAGGACATTGACAAAATGGCCGCCGAGAAAGAAAAAGAGATACTGTCCGTTTGATAAGCAGCAATTTGATCGGTCTGCCGCTGGAAGAGGCCCTGCTTTCCTGTGCTGAGCCGGGGGTCAAGCCCATTGTGACCCAGACCAGATCCCCGAAGGATAAATCCTCAGAGGGGAGATCTGCCCGGGTGGTCGCTGTGCGTAAGAATGGCGCTCAGCTTTGTCTTGTTGTTGCGTTTTTCAGCGACGCGGAGCCTAAGGAGGCACAGCATGCCGCAGGATAAGAAGATGAATTTACCCCGCCATGTTGCCATCATTATGGATGGCAATGGGCGCTGGGCAAAACAGCACAGCATCGAGATCGCCCTTGGGCATCGCCGCGGGGTGGAGACACTGCGCGAGATCGTGCGTTATTCAAGCGATGCCGGTATCGAGGTATTGTCACTGTACGCTTTTTCAACCGAAAACTGGAAGCGATCCCGGGCTGAAGTATCGGCGCTGATGGCGCTGGTTCTTGATTTTTTTAAATCCGAAATAGACGAACTTCATGAAAAGGGCGTTCGCATCCGTATTTTGGGGGATGTGTCGGCTCTGCCGCCAGCACAGCGGGACGCGGTGGACAATGCCGAGCGCATCACCCGTGAGAACCTCGGCCTGCAGCTTAACATTGCCCTTAACTACGGCAGCCGTGCTGAAATCGTCAAAGCTGCCAGGGTTCTTGCTCAGATGGTGAAGTCGGGTGAGATAGAGCCCGAACAGATCGACGCCGAGATGTTTGAGTCAAAACTCTATACCGCCGGCCAGCCGGATGTGGACCTTCTGATCCGAACAAGCGGTGAGCTTCGGCTGAGCAACTATCTTCTATACCAAAATGCCTATGCTGAGATGAGCTTTCCCGATGTCCTGTGGCCGGATTTCACAGTAACGCAGTATAAAAGCGTGCTTGCTTCCTTCGGAAGCCGGGATAGACGATATGGGGGAAGAACTACATGATGACGAGGATAATCACCGGCGCGGGGCTTCTTGCCATGCTCCTGACGCTTTTGTACTTCGGCGGCTGGGCTTTCGCGGTGGTTTGGATCGCGGCGGTTCTGATAGCTGTGGCGGAAGAATTTTCGATTTTGACCAAAGCGGAGCACCGGCCGGTGGCGTGGCCCACCTGGGCGGCTTTGATTGTGAGCATACCGTGTTTTCTGATGCTGGATCACATTGAAGTGATCAGCATTTTGATCGCCATGGTCACGGCAACTTTTTTCGTGGTTTGTATCGTGGTTTTGTTTAGGAATAACCCCCGCCTTGATGACATGATGTTCTCATTGATGCCTCTATTAACCGTGGCCTTGCCCGGCATGTGCATGCTGGCCATGAGCCGTCTGCCGATGCCGCTGCACCGCGTGCTGCTTTCGCTCAGCTTTTTTGTGCCGACAATGGGGGATATGGCTGCATATTTTGTCGGCGTCCGCTATGGCCGGGCAAAGCTTAACCCCGTGATCAGCCCCAAAAAGACCATTGAAGGCGCATTTGGCGGTTTGGCCGGCAGCCTGCTGACTGCTGTGGTGATCTATTTACTTGCCGGCATCCTTGGGCTTTCACAGCTCCCTTTCTGGCATTTCGTGGTCATCGGCCTGGTCGGCGGCCTGGCCGGACAGATCGGCGATTTGTTTGCATCCTTGGTGAAACGCCATTGCGGCGTAAAGGATTTCGGTAGAATTTTCCCCGGACACGGCGGTATGATGGACAGGTTGGATTCCATCCTCTTTGTCACCGTGTTTGTCTATATCTATTACTTGATCATGCTGTAATGCCAACAGAGTATGGTGCAAGCTGAAAGGCTTTTATGCGTTCCATCAGTATTTTAGGGTCAACCGGCTCCATCGGCACACAGGCGCTGGAGCTTGTCAAGGCATATCCGGAGGAGTTCCATATTGAGGCGCTGTGTGCCCGCCAAAATGCTGAGTTGCTTTTTGAGCAGGTCCGTACTTTTCGTCCGCGCTTTGCGGCACTGACGGGGGTCAAAACCGAGATTCCTGATGATTTGAAGCAGGGCTGTGAGTGGCTGTTTGGTGAAGATGCGCTGGAGCAGCTTGCCCGTTTCGCGCCTGCCGATGATGTGTTGGTTGCTGTCAGCGGCATGATCGGCCTGAAAGCTGTGCTTTCTGCCAGGCAGGCGAAACGGCGTGTGCTGCTGGCAAACAAAGAGGCCCTGGTGGCGGGCGGTGCCCTGGTAATGAATCTCTGTTCAGTCGGCGGTCCGGATGCTACACTTCTTCCGGTGGACAGCGAACACAGCGCGGTATTCCAATGCCTGAACGCGGCAGAGGGAAATCCCTTCCGCAAGATCATTTTAACCGCGTCCGGCGGGCCTTTCCGTACCTGGCCGAGAGAAAAGATCATGGCAGCTTCGCCGCAGGAGGCGCTGCGTCACCCGAACTGGTCCATGGGATCCAAGATTACCATCGACTCAGCCAGCATGTTCAACAAGGCGCTGGAAGTGATCGAGGCCAGGTGGCTGTTTGATGCCCATCCTGATCAGATCGAGGTGTTGGTTCATCCGCAGAGCATTGTTCATTCCCTTGTGGAGTTTGAAGATAATGCCGTGCTGGCGCAGCTGGGCCTGCCGGATATGAAACTGCCTATTCTTTACGCCATGAGCTATCCAAGGCGTTTGCCCCAAAGCTCGCCGCCGCTTCAGCTTTCAAAAGTCGGACAGCTCAGTTTTGAATCACTTGACAGGGATCGTTTTCCGGCCGTCCAGCTGGCCTTTGACGCGCTTCGGGCCGGGGGAGCCGCTGCCTGCGTACTCAACGCGGCCAACGAGGAAGCAGTCGCTTTGTTCCTGCAGGAAAAGATACGCTTTGGCGACATTTACCGTATTGTGGACCAAACCATGCAGTGTTTAGGCGTTCAAAGCGCGGATACATTGGATGCGGTGATATGGGCTGACCGGGAGGCCCGACGAATAGCCCGGATGTATTCATTGCAATGAAGGAGGATGTATGACAGCACTTAATCAAAACCTGTCTAACGGCGTATATATTGTATTAGCCGTCGTCATGTTCGGTATCCTGATCACCATTCATGAGGCCGGACATTTCTGGGCCGCGCGGCTCAGCAAAATACCTGTGCGAGAGTTTGCCATTGGCTTTGGCCCGAAGATTTTCGGATGGAAGAGCAAGAAGCATGAGACAGATTTCTCTATCAGGATAATTCCGATGGGTGGTTTCTGCGCATTTTACGGGGAGGACGACGGCAGCGAGGAAGCGAAAGCGGATCCCCGTTATTTCGGAAACTTCAGCGCGTTGAAACGCCTGGCGACCATTTTGGCGGGGCCTGTCATGAATGTGGTGCTTGCTTTCATCGTGGCCGTCGCTTTCTTCGCCCTCAGCGGGATCCCGACAATCACCGGTCCCGCGAGCACCACCGTACAATCCGTTAATGAAAACGGGCCTGCCGCTGTAGCGGGTATTCAGGCTTTTGATAAGATCATCTCGGTCAATGGCACACTGGTGACTGATAATGTGTCTGAATTGATCAATGAGGCGACCCGTGAAGGGGAAGCAATGCTTCAGATCCTGGTCGATCGACCCGGCAAGGGTGAAATGATGCTGGAGGTGACGCCGCTTTACGATCAGAGTGCCCGGCGTTACATGATGGGTGTAAGCCTCATGACAAGTGTTCCGCAGGAGTGGCGGCCGGGCAGCCTGATGGAGATGCTGTCTTCCGCGGCCCAAATGTGCGTCGAGACCAGCACCGGTATTTTAAAGGTTCTGGGCAATTTGGTCTTCCGAGGGCAGGGACTCAATGAGCTGACCGGCTTTGTGGGAGTAACGGAAACAATTGTCCAGACCACCAAGTCAAGCCAGCTTCCCGGTTACCTCTATCTGATGTGCATGATTTCCATCAATCTGGGTCTTTTCAATTTGCTCCCTATCCCCGGCCTTGACGGAAGCCGGATCATCTTCTTGCTGATTGAGGCGGTGCGCGGCAAGCCCTTTAAGCGCGAGGGGTATGTGCATGCCTTCGGGATGATTCTTCTGTTTGCTCTGATGATTTGGGTGAACCTGCGCGATATATTGAGGCTGTTCTGATGAGTAGCAAAAAAGCTGTTTTTGCGGGAAAGGTAGGCCTCGGGGCCGATTTTCCCATCAGCATACAATCCATGACGAACACGCCTACGGAAAATACCGCGGCGACCGGTGAGCAGATCTTGCAACTGGCAGCCGCCGGGGCGGATCTGGTGCGGATTTCGGTATATAACGAGGAGTGTGTAAGCGCTGTGCGCGCCTTGGTGGACGCAAGCCCTGTTCCCCTGGTAGCCGATATACACTTCGATCACCGGCTGGCAATCGGCGCTATTGAGCATGGCATCAGCAAGCTGCGTATCAACCCCGGCAACATCGGCGGGGAGGAGAAGGTCAGGATGCTGGCTGACTGCGCCAAGCGCCATGGCATCCCCATCCGCATCGGCGTCAACACAGGGTCACTCCCAAAGGATATCCTCTCGGCTTACGGCGGTATCACGCCGGAGGCGATGGTTGAATCCGCCCTTCGCCATGTGAAGCTGCTGGAAGCGGCGCACTTTGATGACATTGTTGTTTCACTGAAGGCAAGCGATGTGCGTCTGACGGTCGACGCGTACAGGCTTGCCGACAGGACTTTCGATTATCCGCTTCATGTAGGTGTAACAGAGGCCGGTTTGCCCGGACAGGGGACCATCAAATCGGCTATAGGCATTGGTGCTCTATTGCTGGACGGAATAGGGAGCACGATCCGCGTATCACTGACCGGTTCTCCTTTGCTGGAGCCCAAAGCCGCCCGTGATATCCTCAAAGCGATCGGGCTGATCGGCAGCGTACAGCTGATATCATGCCCTACCTGCGGGCGCACACAGGTCGATCTGGAAGGCATCGCGCGGGAAGTGGAACGGCGCACGGCCGATATCAAGGAGAGCCTGACGGTCGCCGTTATGGGATGCATCGTCAATGGGCCGGGGGAGGCGCAGGGAGCGGATATCGCCTACTGCGGCGGCGGCAAGGGGACAGGCGCGCTGTACGTACAGGGCCGGTTTGTCCGCAGGATCACCGATAACACAGCGGATGAGATCATGGCTGCCATCTATGACTTTATTGCTCAGAAATGATAAGCCTAATGGAGGATTGTATTGACCATTGATGAACTCCTGGCGATGATTGACGCCAATATCCCTGCCCTGAAGGGAAAGCTGCGTTTTGAAAAGGGCCGCTATGACGCGGATAACAGGCATGCTCATCTGTATTTCCTGTCCGATGTCCTTGTGGAAGCGGGCATGTTCCTGGCGCTGAAAAAGATAATGTTCAGGGCTTTTCCGGGTATGCGGCTGTCATTGCGCGTTGCTTCGCCTTCCCTTGCGGAGGGCTTTTTAGAGCACCCGGAGCAGTACGCGCACGTATTGCTTGGCGTAATAGGACGGACGCATCCGGCAGCGCTTCCCTGGTCGGAGGAGATCCGTTTTAAGGCTGAAGAAAAAGGGATTGTGCTCGAGATGCCGGACGAGTTTTCGCTGGATTACTTCAAAAAACAGGAAGTCTCAAAACTGCTGTCAATTGCTGTAAGCGATATCTTTAGAATAGATCCGCCGATCTCCTTGCGCCTGCGCGCGGATGCGGACAAGCGGCTTGAACGGCTGCGCCGTGAACGCGAGGCGGAACTTGAAGAAAAGACGCGCAGACAGGCTGAGGAAGATAAAAAAGCTGAGCTGGCACAGTCTAAGGCCGTGAAAAAGCCCAAACTCCTGCGCATCAAAGGCGCTGTCATCGCTGAAGCTCCTGTTGCCATCAGCGGGCTGACGGAACTGTCCGGCCGCGTCACTGTGGCAGGTAAAGTGGTCCAAGCGGAACGGCGTGATATTCCCGGCAAGGAGATGGTGCTGCTGACCTTCACGCTGACCGATTTTGAAGGGTCTATCAACTGCAAAATCTTCCTGCGCTTCCGAGACGGACGCTATAAAAGCGAAGGGGCACCGACACCCGAGGAAATCAAAAGGATCGAGGACGTAGTTGCCCAGGTCAAGGTGAACGCGGGGCTGAAAGTAAGAGGCACCTGCCAGATAGATACGTTCAGCCGCGGCCTGGTATTGATGGTCCAGGATATTTCAGAGCATGAACTGATCAAACGAAAGGACAATGCCGAAAAAAAGCGCATCGAACTGCACGCGCATACGCAGATGAGCGTGATGGATGCCACCGTATCCGCTGGCGATCTGATCGCCAGGGCAGCCAAGTGGGGTCATCAAGCCATTGCCATTACTGATCATGGCGTTGTGCAGGCCTACCCTGAAGCGTTTTCCGCGGCATCGCGGTATAAGATCAAGCTGATCCCCGGGGTTGAGGGCTATATGATGGACAGTACGCCCATTGTAAGGAGGGCCACACAGGCGCCGATGGAAGATGCCATTGTTGTGCTCGACTTTGAAACAACCGGCCTTAATACCCGTACCGACCGGATCATCGAGATCGGTGCTGTCAAGCTGCAAAGCGGTCATATCGTTGATACATTCGCGCAGATGGTCAACCCCGGCATCCCTTTGCCGCCCAAGATCACCGAGATCACAGGCATCGCGGATCACATGCTGATGGAAGCTCCATCCGCAGCCCAGGCGCTGCCCGGGCTTCTTGAGTTCATCGGCGATGCGCCGCTGGCCGCTCATAACGCGGGTTTTGATTGCGCTGTGCTTGACAGCGAGCTGGGCCGTCTTGGGATCAAGCGCGATTGGACAGTGATTGATACCCTGTTTTTTGCTCAGAAGCTGCACCCCGAATATACGCGTTTCAACCTTAAGAGCGTATGCAAGCAGCTGGGCGTTTCGCTGAAAAACGCTCACCGCGCGGTACATGACGCGACCGCGACAGCCCAGATCCTGTCGATCATGATGGATGAGGCGAAGGAAAAAGGGGCCGTGACCCTTGAGGATATTGATAAAAAGATCAAGGGCTACACCAAAGGGCTGGACCGCCATGTCATCCTGCTTGCGGCTTCGCAGCAGGGGCTGCAAAACATCAACAGGCTGGTCACGATGTCGCATCTTGATTACTTTCACTATGTTCCCAAGATGCCGCGCGACAAGATCGAGCAGTACCGCGAAGGCATCCTGATAGGGTCCGCCTGCTCAAGCGGAGAGGTGTTCCAAGCGGTATTGGAAGGCGCAGATGACGAAAAGCTCGCTGATATCGCCCGCTTCTACGATTACCTGGAGGTGCAGCCCGAAGACAACCACGAACTGCTGCTGATCCGGGGCATTGCGGACAGCCGCGACGCTCTGGTCAATATCAACCGCCGCATCATAGCATTGGGCGAGCGGCTTGGTATTCCTGTTGTCGCGACCGGCGACAGCCATTATCTTGAGCCTGAAGACAGTGTCTTCCGCGCAATCCTGCACCACAGCCAGCGGGATGAATACGCGGATGAACTGCCCAAGCAATATCTGCGTACAACGGATGAAATGCTGGAATGCTTTGCCTACCTGGGGGAAGAGAAAGCAAGGGAGATTGTCATCGACAACCCGCACAAGATCGCTGACTTGATCGGCGAGATCTCGCTTTATCCCAAGCATCCGCAGGGGTTGACCACCTTCTCGCCTGTGTGGGAGACGGCTAACGATGACATCAGGAACATGGCAATGGATACCGCCCATCAGCTGTATGGCAAACCGCTGCCTGACCTGGTCGAAAAGCGTCTGAACAAAGAACTTAAATCCATCATCGGCTATGGCTACGCAACGCTATACAGCATCGCAAACAAGCTGGTCACCAAGTCGATGAGTGATGGCTATCTGGTAGGAAGCCGAGGATCGGTCGGCTCTTCACTGGTTGCGACCATGTGCAATATCACCGAGGTGAACCCCTTGCCGCCCCACTACAGGTGCGCGCATTGCCATAAAGCAGATTTTGACGTGCCCCAGGGCTATACCGTCGGGATAGACCTGCCTGATAAAGATTGCCATGTCTGCGGACAAAAGTTGATCAAGGATGGCTACGATATCCCCTTTGAGGTCTTCCTGGGATTCAAAGGCGATAAGGTGCCTGATATTGATCTGAACTTTTCAGGCGAGTATCAGTCAAAGGCACACGCTTACGTGGAAGAACTATTTGGGAAAGGCTTTGTTTTCCGCGCAGGCACCATCGGCACCCTCCAGGAAAAAACCGCTTATGGGCTTGTGCTCAAGTATATGGAGGATAAGGGCAAGCAGTTCTCCGATGCGGAAAAATCCCGCCTTGCCTTGGGCTGCGTGAACGTCAAGCGCACGACTGGCCAGCATCCAGGCGGTATTGTCGTGCTGCCCAAGGAGTATGATATCACCCAGTTTACCGCTGTCCAGCATCCTTCGGATGATTCATCAAAGGGCGTCGTGACAACGCACTACGACTTCGCCTCCATGCATGATATTCTGGTCAAGCTCGATATACTCGGGCATGACGACCCAACCATGATCCATATGATGGAACGTCTGAGCGGCGTACCGTACAATGAAGTGCCGCTTGATGACCCCAAGGTGATGTCCCTGTTCAGGTCAACCGAAGCATTGAACGTCACGCCCGCGGATATTTACAGCGAAACGGGAACCCTGGGCGTGCCGGAATTCGGCACAGGATTTGTTCGCCAGATGCTGATGGATACGCTTCCCACGACCATGGAGGAGCTCATTCGCATATCAGGCTTGTCGCATGGTACGGATGTGTGGCTGGGCAATGCTAAAAATCTGATCGATTCAAAGACAGCAACGCTTAGAAGCTGCATCTGCACCCGCGATGACATCATGAATACCTTGATAACGCGCGGCGTGCCGGAGAAGATTGCTTTTGACACGATGGAGAGCGTGCGCAAAGGCAAGGGTCTCAAACCCGAAATGGAAGCGGCAATGAAGGAAAACGGCGTTGAGCAGTGGTACATTGAAAGCTGCAACAAAATCGCCTATATGTTCCCCAAAGGGCATGCCGTTGCCTATGTGACCATGGCGCTTCGTGTTGCCTGGTACAAGGTTTACAGGCCTCTCGCTTACTATGCCGCCTATTTCTCAATACGCTCCAGAGGATTTGACGCGCGTACAATGGCCCGTTCACGGGTTTATATCCGCCAGATGCTGGAAGATTATCAGGCCATGGACAGCAAGGAGCTGAGCGCCACCCAAAAGGACGAGATCGTAGCGCTTGAAATGGTGAATGAGATGCTGGCGCGCGGCTTCAGATTTCTGCCGCCTGACCTGTACAAGAGCGACGCCTCGGAGTTTCTCATCGAGGACAATGGTTTGCGGGTGCCTTTCTCATCCCTTGGCGGATTTGGTGAGGAGGCCGCGCTGAGCATTGTGGAAGCAAGGCAGGACCGTTTCCTGTCTGTTGAAGATATAAAAAAACGTACCAAGGTGACCGGCAGCGGCATCGAGCTGTTGAAGGAAGCCGGGGCGATGCGTGAGCTCTCGGATACCAACCAAGTGGATTTTTTTAGCATGTTCTAAGGCTCCTATGCGTTGATTTATCTGTTTGCGCCTGCGAAATCGCTTGTAAACTTTGCGTTTGTATGATATAGTCATCTCGTGATTGACTAAGGAAAGAAGGGTTTAGCCAAGAGTGGGAGTTGCGTTGGGCGGGGGTCGGTGCATAGCACGGATCTTTTTCGCTACCCAATGTATACCCTCTTTTTGCTTTACATACGAGAATGGCGAAAGGGAAAGATAAGGTAAACGTGATACAGGTAGGCCGTGACCTGGCACATCAGATGGGGTACGAGCTGGTAGATGCCGGGTTCGAAAAGGAAAGCGCGGGCCAGTACCTGCGCTATTATCTGGACAGCGCTCAGGGCATCAGCCTCAATGACTGCGAAGCCTTTCACAAGAGGATACAGCCGCTAGTTGAAGAGGTTGACTACGATTTTCTCGAGGTCTCATCTCCCGGGATCGACCGGCCTATCAAGACGCCGGGTTACGCGCTCAAGGCAGTCGGCTGTCCGGTAGAAGTGAAACTGTACCGGCCTGTTGCAGGGCAAAAGGCATTTACGGGTATTTTCAAGGGACTGGATGATGAAGGCTATCATCTGTATGCAGGCGGGTCAGATATGGTGTTTTCCGCCAAAGATGTGGCCGTCGCAAGAAGGACCGTTGATGTAGAGGAAGAGCTTGCTGCGGCCGATGAGGCAGAGCAAACACAGGAGGAAGCAAATGAGCAATGACAAGCTTGATTTAATGGATGCCATTTCCATGCTCGCGCGGGAAAAGGATATCAACGAAGGCGTCCTTGTGGACACCATCGAAGAAGCGCTTAAGGTAGCATATCGCCGCAACAACAAGGTCAGCAGCACCAACCTGAACCTGACCGCTCACCTGAGCAAGAAGGAAGGCGCCAAGCTGTACGCCCGCAAGACGGTCGCTGAGGTCGTCGAAGAGCCGGATCTGCAGATCAGCCGGGATGAAGCGCTGAAAATCCGCAGTGATTACCAGATCGGCGATATCGTCGAAATTGACGTGACACCTGCTGATTTTGGCCGCGTGGCCGCGCAGACAGCCAAGCAGATGCTGGTGCAGCGCATACGGGAGGCGGAGCGCGGCAAGATTTATGATGAATATATCGAAAAGGAAAATGAGATCCTGACCGCCATTGTTCAGCGGGTTGAGCCCAAAGCTGTATACGTCGAGCTTGGACGCACGGAAGGTGTCATGGAAGCCGTTGAGTTCATGCCCGGAGAAGAGTACCGGGACGATGACCACATCAAGGTCTATGTTCTTAAGGTACACCGTTCAGGCCCCGAATCCAGCCGCAACCCGCAGGTCTATGTCAGCCGTATTCATCCCGGTCTTGTTAAGCGCTTGTTTGAAATGGAAGTGCCGGAGATCGCCACGGGCTTGGTACAGATCAAATCCATCGCCAGAGAAGCAGGAAGCCGTACCAAAATTGCCGTGTATTCGGTCGATCCCATGATCGATCCAGTTGGCGCTTGCGTTGGTCCCCGAGGCTCCCGCGTTGAAAATGTGGTGAAAGAGCTGAAAAACGAAAAGATCGACATCATCAAGTGGTCATCCGATCCGGCTGAGTTTGTAGCCAACGCGCTCAACCCCGCTCACGTCGTCAGCGTGTTTATCTCCGAAGGCGAGAAAATCTGCCGCGTTGTCGTACCGGACACCCAGCTGTCACTGGCTATAGGCAAGGAGGGTCAAAATGCCCGCCTGGCCGCCAAGCTGACCGGCTGGAAAATCGACATCAAGTCAGAAACCCAAGTGGCTGAACTGATGCGTGAGCAGGGCATCAACATGGATGACATTGCCATGGAAGAGCCGCCGATGGACGCGGAGTATGAAGAATTCTCATCCTACATGCCCCCTGAGAACCTGGACGTGTGAGGTAAGGCATGCCAAAGAAGATCCCCATGCGCATGTGCGTAGGATGCAGGGAGATGAAGCCCAAGAAAGAGCTGCTGCGCGTTGTGCGCTCGCCTGAGGGTGAGGTGTCTATAGATCCCGGCGGCAAGAAATCCGGGCGCGGCGCTTATGTCTGCCATCAGGAGGCCTGCCTGGCCCGGGCGATCAAGCAGCGTCAGCTGGACAGGGCGCTTGAAGCAACCCTTACCCCCGAGATCACAAATCAGCTCAAAGAAGCGCTGGTGAAACTGGCCGGGGCGACCGCAAGTGATGGATGAGCAGAAGGTCGCCGGAATGATCGGCCTGGCTGTGAGGGCCAGACAAGCCCAATTAGGAGCGGGACGCGCCCTTGACTGCCTGCGGGCCGGCAAGGCGGGATTGCTCCTGCTGGATGACGCAGTGTCAGACAATACCAGAAAACGTTTTACGGACGCGTGCGCGTCCCACGAGGTCGAAAGCCTGATGCTGCCCCCGGGACTGCTCGGGCAGGCGGCAGGACGAATGGATACCATGGTGGCCGCGCTGCTCAAGGGCGGTTTGGCTGACAGATTGCGCGGCATGGGCCGCTCAGATATAATAGATAACGAATGAGACATTGCGGAGGACAAGGGATTAATGACAAAGGTCAGACTCAAAGAAGTCACCAAAGAACTTAATCAGACAGCGGGCGTGATCATATCAGAGACTGAGCGTCTCAAACGAAATGCCGATATGCTGATTCAAGCGCTCAGGCAGCAGGAGAGCCAGTTCCTGCGTCAGGAAGACGAGGAGCGTCAGCGCCTGCGCTTTGAGCAGCAGCAGCAGCTGATTCAGCAGCAGACAAAGGCATGGACCATGCCTGATGACGAAGTTGCGGCAAAGCCTGAGGCAGCCGCCCCTGTGGAGTCTGCTTTTGTAAAAACGGAAGAAAAGAAAGAGGAGCACAAGGCTTCTGCCGAGCGGGAAGAAAAGCCGGTAAAGCAGCTTGAGCCCGCTCCTTCTGTGCAGGAGCCTGCGGCCGCAGTCACCGGGCCAAAGGAAACAGCTCCCGCCAATAAAGAGCAGGGGCCTGTTCAGCCTGTTCAAACAGCTCAGCCTGTCCAGCCTGTTCAAGCGGTCAGGCCGGCTGCCGCGCAGGCATCGGATAGACCTGCCCGTACTGTTCCTGCCGCCCAGCCTGCTGGCCGCCCGGCACCCGGCGCGCAGCAATATGGCCGCCCGGCCCCCGGCGCTCAGCAGTACGGCCGACCGGCTCCCGGCGCGCAGCAAGGAGGCTATGGCCGTCCCGCTCCCGGTCCTGCGCAAGGTGGCTTTGGCCGTCCTGCTCCCGGAGCTGCTCAAGGCGGCTTTGGCCGCCCTGCTCCCGGCGCTGCTCAAGGCGGCTTTAGCCGCCCGGCGCCCGGCGCCGGACAGGGA
>CAYZRZ010000037.1:0-14742 GCA_964480995.1 uncultured Christensenella sp. | reverse complement strand
CCATCAGGCCGGGCGCGGGCAGGTCGATCACATGATCCCCGTGGGCGGCATAGAGCGCCTGATAGCGCGGGGTCTTGAAGGTCGCGGGCGTCGCCAGGGCCAGGATAGAGCCATCCCGCCTGAGCGCCTGCGCCGCCTCCAGCGCCGGCTGGATGCCCAGCACGGGGATGGGCAGCTCCTGCCTGAGGGCTTCCAGCGACACGCCGGTGGCAGTGTTGCAGGCGATCACCAGGGCCTTGATGCCCTCCTCCAGCAGCCTTTGCGCCGCCGCGCGGGTGAGCGCCAGGATATCCGCCGGCTCCCGCACGCCGTAGGGGGCGTTTTTTGAATCGCCAAAGTAAATATAGTCTTCATGCGGCAGGGCCTCGCGCGCTTCGCGCAAAACGCTCAGGCCGCCCATGCCGCTGTCAAAAAAACCGATGGACGCTGTACTCTTCATTGGACCCTCCGAATAGGCGAAATCACCGAACATGCCGATTTTTTTCATTATAGATACGGGGAAGCGGGGAAGCAATAGGGAAGCGGCTGCAGGCAACCGCTTCCCTATTGCTTCCTTATGGCGAATCCCCCGTGCCGGACAATTTCGTCACTGGTCTTCAAGCATCATAAGCCTCAATACACCCTCTGCCTCTGTGATGAATCTCTCAACATCTATCTGCCCCGCCATCAGCCTGCGAAAAACACTCTGTATGTTCTCATTGTAAACCAATTTACGGCTTCCAAATCCCATGACGGAAGCATGTTCCATCATCAGCCGGTATTCTGATATCACTTCCGGGGATACCAGCCAGCGGTGATTTTCCGACGCAATGATTGATCGCAGCTCCTGAATCTGAAGTTCCATCTGGGTCTTTTCCGCCCCCTCAGCTTGCAGCGCCGCTTTTTCAAGCGCAGCCAGGTGCTCCCGCTGCTGTTCCAAGTTTACCTGATAGTCCGGATGCTCTATGGGGTCATTGATATCGGGCGAAAGCATCATCTGCTCATCCAGGGCGGCGGCATCCAGATAGGCCTTCACATAGCGAGCTGCCAGCTGCGCGTTTTTACTGCCTGAGTGAATGCCGATCATCCTGACGGATACCGGATACCTGTCAGCCTGATTTTCCTCTATTTTGACAGACACAGGTTTGAACCCGCTTTCACCATATTCGTCAAAGGTGCGCCTAGTCAGGGAATAGGGCATGGCATCTGACATAAACAGCTGCTTTTTACCGCTTGCCGCATAGAGCGGATCAGGTTTTTTTGCCTGAACATTGCCGGCCGCGGCCATAAGTCGACGGAACAATTCGGTATCATAGCTTATCTTCTCCTCCCGGGCAGATAGGGCATCAACATAAAGCATCTGCGCGGTTATGAACATGTCTTCTCTGTAATTGTCGCCGCGATACAGCGGATAGGGGATCACCTCATCCATCTCTTGCGCTTGTTCCACCAGGCCGCACAAGCTTTCAAAGCTCCCCTGAAACTCCAGGGCATGTTCATTGGCTTCATGATCATTGATAAACCATGCGTACATCATGGCCTGGGCGGGCAGGGCGTAAACACGCTCCCCGATTTTCCCTGCATCGCTGAAAATAGGGTAGGCCTTCTCCCAATACTCCCTTAGCTGCTGTTGATCGGACAGATCCATCAGCCACCCCTTATCCATCATCCTCTCAACATCAAAATACGCAGAATCCAAAATAAATACATCTATGTTCTCCGTCCCAACGATCAGGGCTTCGTTCAAGTATTGAGCGCCATACTCCGTGGAAGCAACCTTGACCTCTGCCCCCTTCATACCGGCGGCCGCCTTCATGTGGCGGGTGTCGGTCTCTATGTTGCCGTAAACCGTGATGACCGGCCTATCGTCCTGCGCTTCATTCAAGGGGATGATGCCCAGCGTGAAAACAGCGTTGGTGATCAGCGTCTCACGATCCGCCAAGACCATAACGTTGCCGGCAGAATAAAATCCCGAGGGAAAAGGATTGTACGCCATGGCTTTCTCTGTCCCGTCCGCGTCACGCTTGATGATATGGTTTGGTGCCGCGTACACGATGCTGCCGTCCGTCTCATCATAGATCAGCTGCACATGCTGCATATAGGGTACAGGCAGTTCCCCCATCAGGGTCATGGTACCGTCCCTCAGGCCGTATCTATACAGCAGGCCAGGGTTATCGGAAAAAAGCGCCGGCGCGTCCTGATCCTCCTCATAAACCACCAAAATAATATATCCTTCTTGGTATGGCGCGGCATCGGCAATGCCCTCAGCCGCTATTTCCTGCCGCTCCCCCGTCACCAGGTCAAAGCTCAATAACCTGTATTGATTCTCTTGCACATAATCTTCCCCATCGGCTATCAGAACAAAGAGTTTTCCACCCTGCATGAACACTCTTCGATGAAACATCGGCCTGTCCCCGGACACATCAAATCCAGAATAATCGGGAAAGAAGCGCTCCCCCTCGCCAAGGCTTCCTTGAACCGGGTTGATGGCCGATAGAACGCATCCGTATGAGTCATAAGCGTAAAGCACGTCATCTTCAACAATCAACCTGTCAAAAAAACGCTCTTCTCCCTTCTTGTGCGGTATTGTCCGGGATGTCCTGCATACCAGCTCCATCCCTTCGCCGCTCAGGTCACAGCGATACAGCCCGCCAATCGCCTTGATATATACCTTCCCCCTGTAGAACGCGATATCCTGACCAAAATCATCGGTGGGGGCGTCTCCAAACTCATACACAAGCGTTTGTCCATCGGCGCTTGCCGACAACATGATGGATAAAGATAAAAGAACACATACAAGGAAACATAATTCTTTTCTCATACCTTTCCGTCTCCTCCACATATACTGCCGTTTCAGTAAACCGTAGCATGGATTTACTTCAAGCATGGATACTCAGGTAACTTCGATGCAACATCAGCAATCAGATTGGTGAAGCCAAACGTTCACCCAATAAACTGCTGGGATAAACCCGAAACACTTGTATCATAGTCCGTCCATCGTCCCTCATCCATCACCTGCAGAATAATCTGTTATGAGAAGTGTTAGCATGGGTGGTCTTATGTGTATGCGTCGTCCAGTTTACCCACACAACACCACATACATCACACTTAGGACTAGTATAATAAATGTTAGTTACGTAACGTAGACAAGGTAAAGGCTCCATACATTGAAATGGTCCTTGGCTATAGGCGTGGACCCCTGTACAATTCATGTTAAATGTCCTATCCGCTTGACATTGGTTACAGTACATGGTCCTTGTAGCCGCCAACCCAATTATCGGCATCAACATAAGAACTAACACTAGTAATGCAGTTATCCTTTTCATATCATCCCCTCCTTCGATTGTTAGAAATTATCCATGCTACGTGTTTATTATATACCACGTTAGATTTATATTAAACAATAATTCCTCAATTATTTCCAAAATTTATAATCAATTAACTCCTGTGCGTATTTTATGAGAAAAAGACAAGACAATCTATCATTTATTTATTTTCACAACAATAAATTGCATAGAATAATATAAGATCATTTACACAACCAAATCACTGAGAATGTATAAATTTAATTCCAGATTATCCATTTTATATATTACGTGACTGGTGTATAGTTAACCTACAACATGAATCACCTTCCATATTTGAGGCGGGCTGATCGGATGCCTGCCGTGGGAGGTTGTGGGAGGGATATCCATGCAAAAGGTTTACATCGTTTCCGCCCGGCGCACAGCCATCGGCGCTTTTCTGGGCAGCCTGGCCGAGATGAACCCGGCCGATATGGGCGCCGAGGTCGTCAAGGCAGTTCTCAAGGACGCGAAGGTCGCGCCCGAGCAGGTGGATGAGCTGATCTGCGGCAACATACTGTCCGCGGGCCTGGGCCAGGGCATCGGCCGCCAGGTGGCCGTTAAAGCCGGCATCCCGGTGGAAGTGCCGGCCTACGCCGTCAATATGCTGTGCGGTTCGGGCATGAAGGCCGTGATCAACGGCATGTCAAGCATTCTGGCCGGCGAAGCGGACATCATCGTCGCCGGCGGCGTGGAGAGCATGTCCCGCGCGCCTTACCTGATCCCCCGCGAAACCCGCAAGGGCATCAAGATGGGCAGCTTCCAGGTGGAAGACCATATGCTCAAGGACGCGCTGACCGATGCCTTTGAGGGGATCCACATGGGCATGACGGCGGAAAATATCGCGGCAAAGCACGCGATCGACCGCGCCAGGCAGGACAGCTTTGCCTTTGCCTCCCAGCAAAAGGCCATCGCCTCCGTGGACGCCGGGCACTTCGATGAGGAGATCGTGCCCCTGACCGTCAAAAACGGCCGCGAGGAAACCGTGTTCAGCCGCGATGAATACCCCAACCGCAAAACAGATGAAGAAAAGCTGGCCAAGCTGCGCGCCGCCTTCAAAAAGGACGGCTCCGTCACCGCGGGCAGCGCTTCGGGTATCAACGACGGCGCGAGCTTTGTGCTGCTGGCCAGCGAAAAGGCCGTGAAAGAGCATGGTCTCACCCCCATGGCCGAACTTCTGGCGACCGGCCAGGCCGGCGTCGATCCAAGCGTAATGGGCCTTGGCCCCGTGCCCGCGATCCGCAAGGCGCTGAAGAAGGCCGGCATGAAGCTGTCGGACATGGAGCTCATTGAGCTCAACGAGGCTTTCGCCGCCCAGTCCCTGGGTGTGCTGCGCGAGTTGAGCGAAGAGCACGGCATGAGCGAGGAAGAGATCGCCGGGCGTACCAACCTTTTCGGCGGCGCGATCGCCCTGGGCCACCCCGTCGGGGCTTCCGGCAACCGCATCATTGTCACCCTGCTGCACGGCCTCAAGCGCACGGGTAAACAGGTCGGCCTGGCCTCCCTGTGCATCGGCGGCGGCATGGGCACCGCTGTGATTGTCAAAACACTGTAAAGAGCAGATAGAGATAGAAAGAAGGATTATTTTATGAGACTCGAAGGAAAAGTTGCCATCGTTACCGGCGCCGCCAAGGGCCTGGGCGGCGAAATGGCCCAGCTGTTCTCCAAAGAAGGCGCCAAAGTCATCGCGGCCGATATGTCCCCCCTCAGCTACGAAGCCGCGAACGTTGAGTACTATCCCCTGAACGTGACCGATCCCGCCGCCTGCGAGGCGCTCTTTAATCACGCGAAAGAGACCTATGGCCGCATCGACATCCTGGTCAACAACGCCGGCATCACCAAGGATGCCCTTACCCGCAAGATGACCGAAGAGCAGTGGGACGTGGTGCTTGATGTCAACCTCAAGGGCGTGTTCAACCTCACCCGCCATGTCGGCCCCTACATGCAGGCACAGGGTTCGGGCAGCATCATCAACATCTCCAGCGTCGTCGGCGTCTTCGGCAACATCGGTCAGGCCAACTACGCCGCCACCAAGGCGGGCTTGATCGGCCTGACCAAGACCTGGGCGAAGGAGTTCTCCATGAAGGGCGGCAATGTGCGCGTCAACGCCATCGCCCCCGGGTACACCATGACCGACATTTTAAAGACCGTGCCGCAGGAAATGCTGGACAAGTTCGCAGCAATGACCATGCTGGGCCGCCTGGGCCAGCCCCACGAGATCGCGAGCGCCGCGCTGTTCCTCGCTTCCGACGAATCCGGCTACATCACCGGTCAGGTCCTGCAGGTGGACGGAGGCATGCGTCTGTAAGCCCCCAAGGCCCTTCAACATATAGCTTTGACGGGCCTTGAACCTTCCTCCACTATCGACGAATTTTCAAGGAGCATTGGATCAACATGAGCGCGATCAACGCAGGCATTGCCGGCACGGGCATTTACCTCCCCAAGGGCGTGATGACGGCCGCGGAAATCTCCGAAAAAACCCGCGGCGTCTGGTCTGAGGAGGCGGTGCGCGACAAGCTGGGCATCAATCAGAAATACATCCCGGAGGACGGCATACACGACGGCACGCAGGAAATGGGCGCGCTGGCCGCGCTGGACTGCCTGAAGAACACGGGCACCGATCCTTTGGAGATCGATGTGATCCTGTGCATCGGCGAGGAGTGGAAAGAGTATCCCCTCACCACCTCAGCCCTTTATATCCAGGACCGCATCGGGGCCTTGAACGCCTGGGGCATTGACGTGCAAAACCGCTGCTGCACCTGCGTCTCCGCCATGAAGATCGCCAGGGATATGCTGATGGCGGATGACGACATCAGTACCATCCTGATCGCCGGCGGCTACCGCAACGGCGACTTTGTGGATTATACCGACCGCAACATGTCCATGATGTACAACCTGTCCGCGGGCGGCGGCGCGATCCTGCTGAAGAAAAACCTGGGCCGCAACCTGCTCCTGGGCAGCCACATCATGTCAGACGGCTCCCTTGCCCGCACCGCGGGCGTGGAGATCGGCGGCACGGCCAAGCCCATCACGCCATTCAATATGGATGAAGCCACGCGTTCCCTGCGCCTGTTTGAGCCGGAAAAGATGAAGAACCGCCTCAACGAGGTATCCGCTTCCAACTGGCTCAACTGCATCGGGCAGTCGCTCAAAAAAAGCGGCATGACGGTGGGGGATCTGGGCTATCTGGCCATCCTGCACATCAAGCGCTCGGCGCACCTGGGGATGCTCAGTGATCTGGGCCTGCGGGAAGACCAGTCCATCTACCTGGAAGACTACGGCCACATCGGCCAGATCGACCAGATCCTCTCCCTGCACCTGGCGCTTGGGGAAGGCAAGGTGAAGGACGGTACCGTCGTGTGCATGCTGGCCGCCGGCATCGGCTATGTCTGGGCCGCCAACATCATCAAGTGGGGTCCTGCCTTATGATTTCAATGCAAGATTTCCTGCAGACGATCGTCAACAGTCTGCCGACGATCGGGCGCTATGCCCTGGTCACCATCGGCATCGTGCTGATCTTCCGCACCACGGCAACCACCAACTTCGCCCAGGGGCTGATCGCCACCTTCGGCACCTTCGTGGTGACCTGGGCCTCGCTCACCTACACCGCCCTGCCGCTGTGGCTGTGCCTGCTTCTGGGCATGGCTTCCTCCTTCCTGCTGGGCATGTTCGTGGACGTCGCGCTCATCCGCCGCGCCCGCCGTATCACCCCATCGGGCAAGCAGATGATCACCATGGGCGTGATGATGATCCTGGTCAACGTCATCCCCGTGCTCTTCCGCGACATCACGCTGTGGACGCGCCCGGGAAAGAGCTTCAGCACATCCATCATCAGCTTTCAGCTGTTTGGCTACACGCTCAACATCACCGAAATGGGCCTGCTGGCTTTTGCGCTGGCGGCCATCGTGCTGTCCCTGGTCTTCGCCGCGCTCAAGTTTACCAAGTGGGGCCTGGGCGTGCGCGCAACCGCCGCCAATGAGAACGTGGCGCAGATGCTGGGCGTGAACACGCGCGTGATCACGGCCTTCTCCTGGGCGCTGGCGGGCGCGCTGGCTTCGCTGGGCGGCTTCTTCACCGGGGCCGGCACGGCGCTCAACGTGACCCTGATGGGCAACGCGCAGATCTATGGCTTCCTGGCCTGCGTGCTGGGCGGCTTCGGCAGCTTCCCGGCCCCCATCCTGGGCGCCGTGATCATCCCGCTGATCTACAACTTCGCGGGCAACCCGGCCATTATGGGCCCCAACGCCGGCATGTGGCAGAACCTGATCACCTTCGTGGTCGTGCTGCTGCTGATCCTGATCTTCCCCAACGGCATCCTTGGCAAGAAGTACATCAAGAAGGTATAAGATGCAAAACCGATATGAACTCAAATCAACGGGCGGCTTGCAAAAGGCGCTGAAGCACCCCTTCTCGGGCTTCATCCTCATCGGCGTGCTGCTGGCGGCCCTTCAGGTCACCTCGCTGGCGACGGGCGGGGCCTGGCCCAAATCATCAATGCTCAACGGCTTTGCCTCGGTGATGATCTACGCCATCGTGGGCTACGGCTTCACCTACCTGCTGGGCTACGCGGGCCTTGCAAGCCTGGGTACGGCGGGTTTTGTGGGCCTTGGCGCCTACATGACGGCCTACGCCCTGCGCAACCTGCCCGGCATCCCCTACTTTGCGGTGATGCTGGCAGCACTCCTCGTATCGCTTGCCTTGGGCGCCGTCGTCGGCTTCATCAGCCTGCGCATCGAGGGCATCTTTCTGGCGATCGTCACGCTGGGCCTCAGCGAGGTATTCTACCAGCTGTTTAACAACTGGCTGGACTTTACCAACGGCCCCAACGGCGCGTCGATCTCAAAGTTCCCGATCTTCCAGACCTTCTTTGACATGTCCAGGAAGGACGCGCAGAGCGCGTTTTACATCTTCCTGGTGCTGATCACGGTGGGCCTGATGATGCTGACCTATAACCTGGGCCGCTCAAGCACAGGCCGGGCGATGCTGGCAATGAAGAACTCCTCTTCCGCGGCGCAGGCCATGGGCATCAGCCTCTTAAAGTACAGGCTGCTGGCCTTCCTGCTGTCCACCGCCTACGCGGGCCTGGGCGGCGTGCTGTTCATGAGCTACCTGAAGTTCTCCGCCCCCCAGAACTACACGATCATGTTCTCCCTGAACATCCTGGCGGCCGTGCTGATCGGCGGCTCACGCAGCCTGGTGGGCACCTTCCTGGGCAGTTTCATCGTGTTTGGCATCACCCCCATCTTTTTGCAGGATATACCTTTCTTCCGTGAGAATCCCTGGGTCATCAACGTGACCATCGGTTTGATCATCATCGCGGTGGTCATGTTCTACCCCGGCGGCCTGGTGCAGCTGACAGGCAGCATCAAGAGCTTCTTTAGGACAAGGATTGCTGACAGGCGGTTATATACATATGGCGAAGAAGACTGATTCCCGGTATTTCAACGACCCCAAGGGCGCGCGGCTGCGCAGGAAGCTGTTTTCAAACATCGAACGGCTGGAAAACGGCATCCGCTTTGAGCGCGACCTGATCGGGCTGCGGGCAAAACAGCTGGATGAAAAGCGGCAGCGCAAGACCGCCAGGCTCGACCTGCGGCTTAAAAAGCCCCTCTACCGGGAGGAACTGGCGCTGTGCGAGGCCTCAGCGGCGGCGGAAGAACTGCTGCGGGAGCGCCTGCCCGGGATTACGGAAAAGCACCGCCTGGCATACAGGAAGCTGCGGCAGGATCTGCGCAGGAAAGAAGGACTGATCGATGACAAGGGCCGCCTGAAGCAGGGCGCGAAGGCGCTCTCGCAGGCCTCTTCAAAAAAGCTGGATGAGCTTCTCACAGCGCAGAAAAGAGAGAAGGAAGCCCTGTCCGGGAAACTTCTTGAGCAAGCCCGCAAAAGCCGCCTGAATCCGGCCGAACTTCAAAAGCGCAGGGCCGTCTTTGATAAGGCTATGCGGGAGAAGGAGCATCAGGTCAAAGCGCTGGATGAAGCCCTGCGTGTTCAAAATGACGCGGCCATGAAGGCCTTCAGCGCCAGGCAGAACCGCCTGATCGAAGCCCACAGGGAAAAGCTGAAAGCCCTTCAGGCAAAACTGCTCCAAAGCGAGCAGAGCGCGAAGCACCATCTTCCCCCGGATGTCTGCCTGAGGCTTGACAGCCTGACCATGGTGTTTGGCGGCCTGCGGGCTGTGGACAGCCTGAGCTTCGACGTCAAAAAGGGAGAGATATTCGGCCTCATAGGCCCCAATGGCGCCGGGAAGACGACCGTGTTCAACTGCATCACGCAGTTTTACAAGCCGACCGAGGGCAATATCCTGTACCGCACCGGCGAAGGCAACGTGCTGCGCCTCAACAACTACGCGGTGCACGACGTCATCACCAAGGGCATCGTGCGCACCTTCCAGAACGTGGAGGTCATCGGCGAGCTGAGCATCCTGGAAAACCTCCTGATCGCCGCGCACAGGCAGTACCGCTCGGGCCTCTTTTCCCAGATGTTCAACACCCGCAAGGTGAGGCGCGAGGAAGAGGTGCTGCGCGAGCGGGCGATGAAGGTGCTTGATTACTGCGGCCTAACCGCTATCAAGGATCTGCCGCCGGTTGGCCAGCCCTACGGCACACTCAAGCGCATCGAGCTGGCGCGCACCCTGATGGCGGGCGCCAACCTGATCATTCTGGATGAGCCGGCCGCGGGCCTCAACGACCAGGAGACGGTGGAACTGACGCAAATGATCCGCCGCATCCAGAAGGATTTCAGTGTGACCATTTTCCTGGTCGAGCACAACATGGGCCTGGTGATGGATCTGTGCGACCATATCTGCGCCATCTCCTTTGGCAAAAAGCTGGCCTACGGCACGCCGCAGGAGATACAGTCAAACCCCGTCGTGCAGGAAGCCTACCTGGGCACTGCCGACACGCAGAAAGTACCGGAAGTTATCATTGGGGAGGTGGAATGATGCCCGCCATGCTTGACATCAAAAACCTGTCGGTCAGCTACGGCGCGATCGAGGCGCTGCGTGATGTGAACCTGTCCCTGAACAAGGGCAGCATCGTCGCCATCCTCGGGGCCAACGGCGCCGGAAAATCCACCTTGCTCAAGACCATCTCCGGCCTGGTGAAGCCCAAATCCGGCAGCATCACCCTGGCGGGAGGGAAGAACCTGGTGGGCCTGTACCCCTATAAGATCGCGGAATTGGGCGTGATCCAGTCCCCCGAAGGCCGCATGATCCTGCAGGGCCTGACGGTGGAAGAAAACCTCCTGGTCGGCTCCTACGGCCTGAAGGGTAAGAACGGGAAGACCAAGCGGGTGCTGATCCAGGAAAACTTCGGAGAGGTCTACCGCCTCTTCCCGATCCTCAAGGACCGAAGATCCCAGCAGGCCAACACCCTGTCGGGCGGCGAGCAGCAGATGCTGGCGATCGGCCGCGCCTTGATGGCAAGCCCCGAGGTGCTGCTGCTGGACGAACCCTCCCTGGGCCTCGCCCCCCTGATCATCCGGGACATCTTTGACATCATCGACCGCCTGCGCCACGCGGGCAACACCATCCTGATCGTGGAGCAGAACGCCTTCCAGACCTTAAAGATCGCCGACTACGCCTATGTCCTGGAGCTTGGCCGCGTGTCCATGCAGGGCAAGGCCTCGGACCTGATCCACGATGACGCCCTGGTAGAAGCCTACCTCGGCGGGCAAAGGGCGTAATCGCCTGTATTACTCTGTATTGAGCGCGCGCGTCAGCGCGTGTTTAATAAATATTTAATGAGGTAAAACCTCAAGGAGAGACACCATGAAAAAAATCCTGTCTATGGCTCTCGTCCTCGCGATGCTTCTGTCCCTGGCCGCTTTCAGCGCCATGGCAGAGACCGGCGTGGACACCAATGCCCGTGAAGAAAACGGCGTCAAGTTCAAGGGAACCGTAAAGATCGGCTCCGTCATGTGCGAAACAGGCGCTGTCGCCAGCGTCGGCGTACCCTACAGCCAGTTCTACAAGCTGTATGTGAAGTATGTCAACGAAGCGCTGGGCGGCGTGGCCAAGGGCGCTGACGGCGTCGGCTACTACCTGGACCACATCTCCTATGATGACGGCAGTGACGGCGCTCAGGGCCTCATCTACATGCAGAAGCTCGTGGAAGACGATCAGGTCTTCTCCTTGGTCGGCAACCTGGGCACCTGGAACATCGCTTCCTCCCAGGAGTACATCGTCGAAGAGGGCATCCCCTCCGTCTACTGGGGCACCGGTTCCGCCCTGCAGTACAAGCTGCCCGCCGAAGGCAATGAGCGCTTCACCTTCCCGGTGCAGCCCATCTACATCACCGAAGGCCGCATCATGCTGCTGCGCGCCTTAAACATGCCCGCCATCGAAGGCTCGGGTGTGGGCGAAGTGAAGAAAGTCGGCGTGATTTTCTCGGCCGATGATTCCGGCACTCAGATCGAGTCCGGCGTCAGGCTGCAGTATGACCTGATCCCCGAAGCCAACCGCCCCGAAGTGGTTTATGTCAAGGTCAACACCCAGGTTGCTGACGAAATGACCGCTCAGGTTGCCCAGCTGGAAGGCTGCGACGTGGTGATCATCGGCGGCCTGCAGGCCTACTTCAACCCCATCTATACCGCCATGCAATCCAATCCCGCCACCCGCGGCGTGCCCACCATCGTGTCCTACGTGAACGTTGCCCCCAGCAACATCCCCGCTGATGTCGCCAACCAGGCAGACACCGGCGACATCTACGGCGGCGCCTGGGTCGTCATCGACGCCGCCGCCCAGACCGACCGCCAGAAGGCCGACCTCGCAGAGTTCGTCAATGTCCTCAACTGGGGTCTTGAGAAGGGCTACATCACCCAGGAAGACTTCAACGCTTACAGCGTATCCGCCTACTCCATGTCCTCCTACATTGCCGTGCGCGTGTTCATGGCCGGCATGGAGCGCCTGGCTGACAAGGAAATCACCCGTGAGTCCTTCCTGGAAGCCATGGAATCCGCCCGCATCGATGTCCCGATCTCCGGCGGCGTTGACTATTCCAACGCCCAGCGCATCGGCCTGGACGGCATGGCCTTCGCCAAGTACGTCAAGAACTACACCGACGCCGCTGCGGCCTTCGTGACCGTCGACGGCATGAAGTCCATCGGCGAGCTGCTGGGAGAATAATCCTTCTCCGCGGCAGCCCGGGGGAGGAAGCCCGCGGGCTTCCTCCCCTTTGAATAAGACAGCCGATCCTTAACCTGAGCGCACGGGGCATGGTACAATCGCGGTGCGTTCATGTTTGGGATCAGTACAGCGCTATGCACGCTTGAAAGAGAGGATATAAGACCATGACAGATTACAGGAGCAAACTCATTACAGCCCGGCAGGCTGTGGACATGGTGCAGTCAAACGACTACATCGTCACAGGCCTGGGGCCTTCCCTCGCGGACAGCTTTTTCAGCCAGCTGCATACCGCGGCGGACCGTCTGCGGGATGTGACCATTTCCACCTGCCTGCCGATGCGGGATCATCCATGTTTCTCAGACCCCGCCTACGCTAAGAGCTTTCTGCATGACGCCTGGTTTTATTCCCCGCCCACGCGCAAGGCTCACAAATTCGGCGCTTCCAGCTTTGTGCCCAACAACCTGCACTTTGCCGGCACCAAGCGCCTGTACCACAAAAAGCCCCGCATTTACGTGGGCGTCGCCGCCATGCCGGACAAGCACGGCAACATCTCGCTCTCCTGTTCCAACACTTATGAGATGCAGATGATCGAAGCGGCGGATATCGTGATCCTGGAGATCAACCCCAACTATCCCCGCACCTTCGGCGACCATATCCTGCGGGTGAATGAGGTCGATTACTTCATCGAGTCAACTATCGACATCCCCTGCCTGCCCGATGTGCCTTCCTCCGAGAAAGACAAGGTCATCGGCAGCCTGGTCGCCGCCTACATCAACGACGGCGACTGCATCCAGCTGGGCATCGGCGGCATGCCCAACGCCATCGCGGATGCCTTGATCGATAAGAAGGATTTGGGCATCCATACGGAGATGCTGACCACCAACATGATGAAACTGTTCGAGGCCGGCGTGATCACCGGGCGCAAAAAGCAGCTGCAGCCCGGCAAGATGGTGTGCACCTTCATCATGGGTTCCAAGGAACTCTATGAGTTCGCGGACGACAATCCCTCGGTTGAAGTGCTGGCGGGCAGCTACACCAACGACCCCTATGTCATCGCGCAAAACGACAACATGGTGTCGATCAACGCCACCATCGAGGTGGATCTGACCGGCCAGTGCGCCAGCGAGTCCATCGGCTCCACACAGTTTTCAGGCACCGGCGGCCAGGCCGATACCGCCACCGGCGCGCAGAATTCCAAAGGCGGCCGCAGCTTCATCTGCCTGTACTCCACCGCTATGGTCACCAATAAGGAAACCGGTGAAAAAGAGGAGATCTCCAAGATCGTGCCGCAGCTGAAGCCCGGCGCCGCCGTCTCCCTCAGCCGCAACGATGTGGACTATGTGGTCACCGAATACGGCGTCGTCAGCCTGCGCGGCACCAACATCAGGGAGCGCGTGGAGCTTTTGATCAGCATCGCCCACCCCAGGTTCCGCGAGGAGCTGAGGCGCCAGGCCCGCGAGCTTGGTCTGGTATTCGACAGATGAGCGATTTTGTATTTCAGGGGAAAAAGGTGCATTACCGCCTGGTTGGCGAGGGAAGGCCGCTTTTGATGCTCAACGGCATCATGATGTCCACAAAGAGCTGGGCGCCCTTTGAAGCGGCGCTGACGCAGGGCGGCAACCGGCTCATTTTGGTGGATCTTCTGGATCAGGGCGAGTCGGACGCCATGGATGAGCCCTATCCCCTGCGGCTGCAGGCCGATATGCTCGACGCGCTGCTGGAAGAGCTCCAGATCCCCTCCGTGGCGGTCTTCGGCACCAGCTACGGCGGCGAGGTGGCGCTGAACCTGGCGGTGCGCCACCCTGAGCGCGTCAGCAGGATGGTGCTGGCCAACACCGTCGCCCGCACCAACGCATGGCTCAAGGAGATCGGCGAGGCCTGGATACTGGCCGCCGGCTCCCCCGAAGCGTACTACAACACCACCATCCCCGTCATCTACAGCCCGGATTTCTACGACCGCAGGTCGCTGTGGATGAAAAAGCGCAAGGATCTCCTGACCTCCACCGCCTTTGCCAACGCCGGCTTTTTAGCCCGCATGGAGCGTCTGACCCGTTCGGCCGAAAGCCACGATGTGCGCGATGGCCTGGGTTTCATCAACTGCCCTGTGCTGCTTATTTCATCCGATCAGGATCACATCACACCGCCGGAGGAACAGCTTTACCTGCGCGACCATATCCCCGGGGCCGAGCTGGTCCTGCTGCCCAAAACCGGCCACGCCGCCTTCTATGAGCGGCCCGACCTGTTCATCAGCATCGTCTCGGGCTTCATCAACCATACCGAGCCGATCGTGCT
>CAYZRZ010000036.1:0-15031 GCA_964480995.1 uncultured Christensenella sp. | reverse complement strand
GGCAGGGGGGTGCCGTAGTCCGTGGCGGCGGCGGAGAGCACTTCCGGCTGCGGGCGGGGCAGGGTGATATAGAAAAATCCCATGACCAGCGCAACGCCGGCGATGGCCCAGCCGGCGCGGGCCCAGCCGGCGCGGGCGGCAGGCCTTTGCGTTCGCATGCCTTCGCGCAGGCGCAGATAAGCTTCACGTTTGAAGCTTCTGATCGTTTGGGTCTGCGGGGTGTGCAGCGCCCATAACAGGTTTTCGCAGGAGGAGATGAAAGCGGTGTCCATCCGGGCGGGTCCCTTTTGCTCTTCCTGTTCCATGATACGCAAAAGGCGGGCCTTCAGCTCATCTGCCGTGATGCTTCCGTCCCGAAGCTGGCGCTTGAGCTTTTCAAGCGCCAGATGGTTTCTTGCCTCTTGCGCGTTCACCTGCCGATTTCCCCCCTCCCTGTATATAGTGCGTCAGAATTCAAAAAGTTGCGAGGCGGCCAAATCATTTTTTTCGAAGCTCCCTGGCTTTGCCGCGGATGCGTGAAATGGCGCTTTTGACCGAGGACACGGTAGTGGACCCTGCGCGGGCTGCTTCTTTCATCGTCTGGTCCTCCACAAAATAGCTTTGAGCGATATCCCGCTCGGCGGGGGTGAGCGCTTTCAGGAGCTCTTCCACCTGCTGCTGGCTGGCTTCCTGATCGATCCAGGCGTCCAGCGCGCTGCCGGCATCGGCCAAAGGCAGGCTGTCATCTCCATCCAGCGACCAGGCGGCGAAGCGCCTTCGGCCGCGCTCACGGCGCAGGGCGTCCCGCATGCGGTTTTTGCAGGTGAGCACCAGCCAGCCGGAGGGGTTGGGGTGCCTGAGCAGTTTGCGGTAATTTCGGTCGGCAGATAAAAACGCCTCCTGGATGGCATCCGCCGCCAGGTCGGCGCAGGCGGAATCGTAATCCGCCATGCGCAGGCACATCTTTTCAAGCAGGTCAAAGTTGGCAGCATACAGCTTGCCGATAAACTCTTCCCGCTCGCTTTGCAGCTGCATGCCGCCCTCCCGGTGTGTAGTAAGACCTTACCATTAATTATAGCGCATCCGCGGGAGGAAAGAGAAAAGCGGGTATGAAATTTTACAATTGCGCATAAGCGGCAAAGACTTGCGGAACAGGACGGCTTTTCGCCGACGTGTTTTGATTGCTTTGCTGCCCTTGATTGCGTTATATTGTCCACAGAAAAGCGGGGAGGAAAAAGCGATGAAGATCATGGCGGGCGCTCCGGCATCGGGAAGTCCGGGGGATGTGCGGAAAAATGAGGCGGAGGCCGGGCGGCTGATCGACCTGGCGAAGGCGGCGGGGGCTGATCTGCTGATCCTGCCGGAGCTGTGCCTGACGGGTGCCGGCTGCGGGGATCTTCTGCGCTATGAGCTGCTGACGCGCTCCGCCGGGCAGGCGGCGCTGCGGCTGGCAGAGCAATGCGGAGACCTTTGCTGCGTGTTCGGTCTGCCGCTGAGGGCGGAGGGCAGGATATACAGCGCGATGCTGGCGGTGAAGGATGGAAAGCCTGCCGGCTGCTGGATCAGGGATCTTCCTTCCCCTTATGTGCCGCGGGCCCTCAGCCTCAGGGAGCGCGCGCTTGATATCCGCCTTGAAGACATAGCCATAGAAGACTGGAGCGGCAAAGCGCTGCCCCTTTTGGGCGGGGAGAGCCTGGCGCTGTCTTTCGCGGACGTCCGGGATATGGCGAAGGAGGCAGCCCGTCTCTATCAGGGCGGGGCGTCGATCGCTGCCTTCCCGGCCGCGCGGGCCGCTCTGGCCGGCGGCGCTGCTGCCGCGCGCGCCCGGGCGATAGAGGCCGCGTCCTCAGGCGGCTTGTGCGCGCTTGTCAGCGGGGGCTATAACGAATCCTCCACCGATTGGGTGGCGGACGGCATGGCGCTGATCTCGTCGCCGGATGGGCAGGTCAGCGAGGCGGCTCCCTTCTCCTTTGAGACGGCCCTGTACCCGGATCAGGCGCGGCCTTTTATGCCGGAGACGGAGCAGGCCCCTGATCCGGCCATGCCTTATGCCCCGCCCGAAGGGCCCGCTCGGGAGAGATGGTGCCGGGACGCGGTCATCATTGCCGCTCATGCCCTTCGACTGCGCATGGAGCGCGTCGGGGCAGTAAAAGTGCTGCTGGGTCTGTCCGGCGGGCTGGATTCGGCCATGGCGCTGATCATCGCCTGCCGCGCCTTTGATATGATGGGGCTGGACGTAAAAAACGGCATCCTCCCCTATTCCCTGCCGGGCTTCGGCTCCGGCAGGCAGACCCGCGGGAACAGCGCGGCGCTCGCCCGCGCTTTGGGGATTGAGCTTGGGGAGATCGACATCACCGGAAGCGTTTCCCTGCATTTTAAGGACATTGGCCATGACGGACGGCATGACGCCGCCTTTGAAAACGCGCAGGCGCGCGAACGGACCCAGATACTGATGGATCTGGCGAACATGTATGGCGGGCTGATGGTGGGTACCGGCGACCTGAGCGAGCTGGCCCTGGGCTTTACCACCTATGGGGGAGACCACCTGAGCATGTACTGCGTCAACGGCGGGCTTTACAAGAGCGCTATCCGGCTGATCCTGCGCCAGATGGCGGCGGACAGCAAGGATCAGCCCCTGAAAGAGGCCCTCACGCGCGTTCTGGATACGCCCATCAGCCCGGAGCTGCTGCCGGGGCAGGCGGGGGAGATCGCGCAGAAGACAGAGGATATCGTCGGACCCTATGAGCTGAATGATTTCTACCTGCACCATTTTCTCCTGGAGCGCCGGGATCCCGAAACCCTGTATCATCTGGCCCGCAAGGCCTTTGGGGACAAGTATGCCCCGGAGGAGCTGCTGACACGCATGAAGAGCCTGTTTTCCCGCTTCTTCGCAGCGCAGTTCAAGCGCAGCTGCCTGTCGGACGGGCCGCAGATCCTCGATGTATCCATATCCCCGCGCGGCGGTCTTGAGCTCTCTTCCGACGCCTCAGCCGCCCTTTGGATGGACGAAACAGAGCGCCTGATCATAGATCACAAGTAAGGAATAAACAGCTTCTTCATTATTGACAGCAAGGAGTACAGCCATGAACCATAACCTCACCATGATGACGGATCTCTACCAATTAACGATGCTCTACGGCTACCATAAGCAGGGTATGTCAAACCGCCGCGCGGTGTTTTACATGTTCTACCGCCCCGCCGAAGGGCTCAACTACGCGGTGGCGGCGGGCATGGCGCAGCTGCGGGACTATATCAACGATCTGCGCTTTGAGGAGGAGGATATAAGTTATCTTCGTTCTCTGCGCCTGTTTGACGAGGATTTCTTGGCCACTCTGCGTGATTTTCGCTTCACGGGGGATATCTCGGCGGTCCGGGAGGGCGATTTCATTTTCCCGGGCGAGCCTATTGTTCGGGTGGACGCGCCGCTGTACCAGGCGCAGCTGATCGAGACAGCCCTGCTTACCCTGGTCGGCCACCAGACGCTGATCGCCACCAAAGCAAACCGGGTCGTCCGCGCGGCCCAGGGGGACACGGTGATGGAGTTTGGCCTGCGCCGAGCCCAGGGG
Organism: uncultured Christensenella sp.; assembly: GCA_964480995.1. Classification (GTDB taxonomy): domain Bacteria; phylum Bacillota; class Clostridia; order Christensenellales; family Aristaeellaceae; genus UBA1038. The sequence continues at coordinate 11,486 of CAYZRZ010000036.1, read as the reverse complement.
CCTGACGCGGGGGTGTTTGGCGCCCGCGCGGCGGTGATCGGCGGCTGCGGCTCCACCAGCAATGTGCTGGCGGGGCAGCTCTTCGGCATGCCTGTCAGCGGCACGCACGCGCATAGCTGGGTGATGAGCTTTGACAGCGAGATTGACGCCTTCCGCGCCTATGCGAACTGCTTTCCCGAAAAGACATTGCTGCTGGTGGATACCTATGATACCCTGCGCTCAGGCGTGCCCAATGCCATCCGGGTGTTCCGGGAACAGCGGGAGAAGGGCTATGAGCCCCTGGGCATCCGCCTGGATTCGGGCGACCTGGCCTACCTGAGCCGAAAGTCCCGCCAGATGCTGGATGAAGCCGGTTTCCCGGGCGCCAAAATCTGTGTGAGCAATGATCTGGATGAATACCTGATCCGCGACCTGAAGCTGCAGGGCGCCAGGATCGACCTGTGGGGCGTTGGGACCCGGCTGATCACCTCAGCCGGCCGGGCAGCCCTGGGCGGCGTATACAAGCTGTGCGCGCTGGAGAAGGACGGACAGCTGCAGCCGAAAATCAAGCTGTCGGATACCCTGGAGAAGATCACTCTGCCGGGCAAGCAGGAGATCTGGCGCATCTATGGGCCTGAGGGCATGGCAGTTGCCGATCTGATCGCCCTGGAGGAGGAGGACATCGATTTTGAGGCCCCGCTGACCATCTTCCACCCGCAGGAGACGTGGAAGAAGATGACGCTGGAACATTACAGCGTGAAGAAACTGCTGCAGCCGCTGTTCATTGAAGGCCGGGCTCAGCCCATCCCCGTGGATGTGAAGGAGATCAGCGCTTACCGTGCCTCACAGGAGAAAACCATCTGGGATGAATACCTCCGCCCCGTCAACCCGCACCGCTATAAGGTGGACCTGTCGGATCAATTGTGGACCCTGCGCAGGGAGCTTATGGATACAGGCGCTCAGGGGTTGTTATAACAACTATACTTAAAAAAAACATAGCGTATCATGGCGGTATTGGTAGGATGCATATGTACAGAATGTATCAAAAGAGTATACTGTAGATGTTTTCGGCCAATTTTACTTACAAGGAGGGGTTTCCATGGACGTGTCTTTAGGCTTGATCTACACCATAGGCATCCTGACCATCATCCTCGCGTTCGTTTTTGCCGCCTACCTGGCCATTTGGGTCAAGAAGCAGAAAAACGACAACAAGACCATTGAACGCATCGCGGGTTTGATCCGCGAGGGCGCCATGACCTTTATGCGCAAGGAATACCTCATCCTGGCCGCTTTCTCCGGCGTGGTCGCGGTGCTGATTTTTCTCTTTCTGCCCCATCCCGTGTGGGCGAAGGACGCTGTGGTTTCAGCAAACGTCAAGATGACCCTGTGCTATCTGGCAGGCGCCATCTTCTCCGCCGTTGCGGGCAGGATAGGCATCTATGTGGCCTCTCTGGCCAACGCGCGCTGCGCTGAGGCCGCGACCCACGGTATCAAGCCCGCTTTCCTCATCGGTTTCCGCGGCGGTGCCGTCATGGGCCTGATCGTCGTGGCCAGCTGCCTGCTGGGCGTGATGGGCGTGATGGTCCTGGTGGGTGATCCCACCATGCTGCTGGGCTTCAGCTTCGGCGCCAGTTCCCTGGCCCTGTTTGCCAAAGCCGGCGGCGGCATCTTCACCAAGACGGCTGACGTATCGGCTGACCTGGCCGGCAAGGTCGAACTGGGTATCCCCGAGGATGACCCCCGCAACCCCGCCGTCATCGCCGACAACGTGGGCGACAACGTGGGCGATGTGGCCGGCATGGGCGCTGACCTGTTTGACTCAAACGTAGCCTCCATGTCCGCAGCCATCGTGATGGCGTTCGCGCTGGACGGCCATATGTCCGGCGTCAACGTGATGATGGTGTTTGCCTACGCGGCGCTGGGCCTGCTCAGTTCCATCATCGGCATCTTCTTTGCCAAGGCCACCGATAAGGGCGGCCCCACCAGGGCGCTGAACAGCTCCACCTATATCACCACCGGCATTTTCATGGCATTGACTGCCCTGGCCACCCTGCTGTTCAAGGGCTTCCGCTGGGAGATCTGGGCCGCTTCCGCCGTCGGCCTTCTGGTCGGCGTGATTATCGGCCTTGCAACGGACTACTTCACCGATGACAGCAAGCCGATCGTCAAAAAGGTCGCCAAGGCTTCCGAGACCGGTCCTGCTTTCACCATCCTGTCGGGCATCTCCTACGGCTTTATTTCCGTGCTGCCCGCGATGGTCGGCATTGCCATCTCCGCCCTGGCCGCCTACAACCTGGCCGGCCTGATCGGCCCTGAATATTCCATGTTCGGCATCTCGATGGCCGCAGTCGGCATGCTGTCCATCGTCGGCATGATCATCTCCAACGACGCCTACGGCCCCATCGTCGACAACGCCCGCGGCCTGGCCGAAATGGGCGGCCTGGGCGAGGAAGCCATCCGCGTGGCGGACGAGCTGGACAGCGCCGGCAATACCGTAAAGGCCGTCACCAAGGGCTTCGCGATCGGCGCGGCCGGCCTGACCGTCATCAGCCTGCTGGGCGCCTTTATGAGTGAAGTGAACGTAGCCATTGCAGAGATCAACGCAAAGGCCGTGGAAACCGGCGCCGCCCTGATTGAAGAGCTGAAGGGCTTCAACCTGATGGATCCTACCGTGTTCTTCGGCCTGCTGGTGGGTGCCGCCATCCCCGCCGTGTTCTCCGCTATGCTGATCCTGGGCGTTGACAAGAACGCGCAGCGCATGATCGCCGAGATCCACCGCCAGTTCAGGGAGATCAAGGGCCTGGCCGAGGGCAAGCCCGGCGTTGAGCCCGAATACAACAAGTGCATCGACATCGCCACCACCGGCGCGCTCAAGGAACTGATCCCCGCCGGGCTGGTGGCCATCCTGGCCACTGTCGCCGTCGGCTTTATCGGCGGCGTCAACGCCATCGGCGGCTTCCTGATGGGCAACATCGTATCCGGCCTGCTGCTGGCCCTGTTTATGTCCAACGCCGGCGGCCTGTGGGATAACGCCAAAAAGTATGTTGAATCCGGCCATGGCGGCGGCAAGGGCTCCGACACGCACAAGGCCGCCGTCATCGGCGATACCGTGGGCGATCCTTTCAAGGATACCGCCGGCCCCTCGATCAACACCCAGATCACGGTCGTCTCGCTGGTCGCGAGCCTTCTGGCCACCCTGTTCCTGCGGTTCTCCATTTTCTGATCAATCCTGGAAGGCCTTCCGCGCCGCGAGGCGCGGAAGGCCTTTATCTGTCTTTAATGCCAACTATATGATAGGGAGACGAGACCATGCCGTCGACGACCATCGCCATCATCATCTTTGCCATAACCTACCTGAGCCTGCTGATCTTTTCCAACTACCGCGCTTATATCGCGCTGGGTTCCGCGGCGCTCTTTGTCGCGCTGGGCATTATGCCCCCGGGCGAGGTCTTTTCTTCCGTCGACTGGAATGTGCTGATGATGATCGCCGGCACCATGGGCACGGTCGCGCTGTTCATCGAGTCGCGCATGCCGGCCCGCCTGGCGGACCTGATCATCAATCGGGTGCCCAACGTCAAGTGGGCCATCATCGCTCTGTCTGTGTTCGCCGGCGTGATTTCCGCCTTTGTGGATAACGTGGCGACTGTGCTGATGGTGGCGCCCGTTGCCCTGGGCATCGCCAAAAAATTGAAAATATCGCCTGTCTCCAGCATCATCGCCATCGCCATTGCCTCCAACCTGCAGGGCGCGGCGACGCTGGTGGGGGATACCACCTCCATCCTGCTGGGCGGCTACGCCAACATGACCTTCCTGGATTTCTTCTTCCTGGACGGCAAAGTTGGCATGTTCTGGATCGTTCAGCTGGCGATGGTGGCCGCCATCTTTGTGCTGTGGCTTGCGCTGCGCAAGGAAAGGCTGCCCATCAATACCAATCAAGTGGAGGAAGTGAACGACATGTTCCCCACCTGGATGCTGCTGGGCACCATCGGCCTGCTGGTCGTGGCCTCCTTTATGAGCTTCCCGGAGGGTTTCCCCATCAACGGCGTCATCTGCGCGGGCGTATATGTGATCGGCCTTTTGCGCAACGTCCTCATCAAGAAGGATACGGGCGTAGTCGTCCGCTCCCTCAAGGAGATCGACCTGTTCACCCTGCTGCTGCTGGGCAGCCTGTTTGTGGTCATTGCCAGCATCGGCAAGGCGGGCGTGATCGAGATGGTGGCCGAGTTCTTCAAGACCGCAAGCCGGGGCAACCTCTTCGTGATGTACACCATGATCGTATGGTTCTCTGTTCTCCTCTCCGCTTTCATCGATAACATCCCCTATGTGGCGACGATGCTGCCGGTCGTGACCGCGCTCAACGCGAGCCTGGGGATGGAGGGCAGCTACCTGCTCTACTTCGGCCTGCTGGCCGGGGCGACCCTGGGCGGCAACCTCACCCCCATCGGCGCTTCCGCCAATATTGCCGGCCTGGGCATCCTGCGCAAGGAAGGCTATAACGTGAAAGCCGGCACCTTCATGAAACTCAGCGTGCCCTTCACCCTGGCTGCCGTGATCACGGGCTATGTGCTGATCTGGTTCATCTGGAAGCCCTGACAGTATTTTGCCGCATCCCCGCGCCGGATGCCCTGATGCCTCTTGAAGGCGTCAGGGAGAATAGGTTCAAGCATTGCATCACCCGCCGAGTCTTATCTCCGGCGGGTGATTCATTGAAAAATGGAGAAAGTCTGGACATTTATTGGAGAGAAGCGTATGATACCGAATTGTTATAACATAGTATAAGGAGTATGATGGCAATGGTTTGGACGATGATCTACCTGGTTGGCCTGGGCGCGATATTCTCCCTGATATTCGCGTATTACAACTTCAAAAAGGGAACCAAAATGGAACACGGCACCCCTGTCATGCAGGATATCGCCAAGGCGATCCGCGAGGGCGCGAACGCTTTTCTCAAGCGGGAGTTCTCTATTGAGATCCCGGTTATTCTGGGTATCGCGGTCATATTCGGTATCATCTTCCACTACACGGCGGGCTTGGCCCTGCTGCTGGGCGCGATGATGAGCTCGTTCGCGGGTCTCTCGGGCATGCGGGCCGCTGTCATCTACAATGAGCGCGTGGCCAACGAAGCCCGCCTGGGCGTCGAGCGCAAGGACCCCGCCGCCATTGGCAAGGCATTGAATGTGGCCTTCCGCGGCGGTTCGGTCATGGGCTTGTCGGTCGGCGGATTTGCGCTGCTGGGACTCTTGATCGTATACATCGTTGTCGGCATGCTGATGCAATTTTCAAGCCTCGATAATCTCGTGGAGATGACCAGCCTTGTCGGGCTGAAGTTCGTGCTCTTCCCGCAGGTGCTGTCCAGCTACGCGTTGGGCTGCTCCTCCATCGCGGTGTTCAACCGCCTGGGCGGCGGCATCTATACCAAGGGCGCGGACATGGGCGCTGACCTGGTCGGCAAGACCGAACTGGGCATGCCCGAAGATGATCCCCGGAACCCCGCCGTCATCGCTGACTGCGTGGGCGACAATGTTGGCGACGTGGCCGGCAACGGTTCGGACTTGCTGGAAAGCACCATCGGCGCCATCGTGGCCTCCTCCGTCCTGCCCACCACCATCTATACAGCGGCCATCAATTCAGCCACCCCTGTCAGCGGCGATCTGATCGTGCGCATGATGCAGTATCCCATGGCCTTCCTGGGACTGGGCCTGCTGGCCTGCATAGTGGGAGTTGCCTATGTATTGATGCGCAAGCCCAGCAATAAGCTCAGCCGGGAACTGAACATCTCCCTGTGGAGCTCTGCCGCCATCATTGCCATCGGTACCCTGGTGCTGAGCTACTTCTTCTTCAACGGCCAGGATTTCGCGGGCGTGGAGTTCCGCCTGGGCTGGATCTCCCCCTGGCTGAGCGCCCTGACGGGCATCGGCGCCGGCATTCTGCTGGGCCAGCTGGCCGAGCGTTACACCAGCGAGCAGTTTAAGGAAACCAAGCATATCGCCGACCTGGCCAAGGAAGGCCCGGCGCTGGTCATCATCGGCGGCACCAGCAGCGGCTGGCGCAGCGTGCTGCCCGCCGCCATAACCCTGGGCGGCGCGATCATCATCTCCAGCCTCTTCTCCGGCCTCTACGGTTCCGCCATCGCGGCGGTGGGCATGCTGTCCTTCGTCGTGGCGACCGTGACGGTTGATACCTATGGCCCCATCTCCGACAACGCGGGCGGCATCGCCGAGATGGCCAAGCTGCCCGAAGCGGTGCGCGAGATCACCGACAGCCTGGATTCCCAGGGCAACACCACCGCCGCCATCGGCAAGGGTTTTGCCATCGGTTCCGGCGTGCTGGCCGCTCTTGCCATGATGATGAGCTTTGCCCAGGGCGGAGAGACCAACGGGACGATCAATATCCTTAATTTCCTGGCCATGGGCGGCGCGTTCATGGGCGTGGGCGTAATGCACTGGCTGTCCGGCCAGATGCTCAACGCTGTGTGCAATAATGCCCAGCAGATGGTGGATGAGGTGCGCCGCCAGGTGAAGGCGGACCCGCGCATCATGACCGGTGAAGTCAAGCCCGACAGCAACCGCTGCATCGACATCTGCACCAAGAGCGCCATCGGCGAAATGGTAAAGCCGGTACTGGTTGCCCTGCTTTCCCCGGTGGTGGGCGGCTTCATCTTCGGGCCCCTGTTTGTCGGCGGCTTCCTGCTGGGTACGATCCTGGACAGCCTGGCGATGGCCACCTCCACTGCCAACAGCGGCGGCGCCTGGGATAACGCCAAAAAGTACATCAAATCAATGAAGCCCCAGCTCATCAAGGAATACGGCGTGGAACGCTACAACGAGATCCACAATGCCGGCGTCATCGGCGATACGGTCGGCGACGGCTACAAGGATGTTGTCGGCCCCAACCAGGACATCATGATCAAGCTGATGGCCACCGTGTCTGTCGTGATGCTGCCGGTGATGAATCACTTCAATCTGTTCTCACTGATCATGAAGTAATCAATATCCAATGGCCGGGGATATCCGGCCAAGCCATGGCGAAGGGGAACCGGGAGATCGCTCCCGGTTCCCCTTCGCGTCCGCGCGGCAGTCATCCTGCCGCTATTTTTGGGACAGGGAGATAAAACGTGCCGTCAAACACGCTGATTGCCATCATCCTCTTTGCCGCCACCTACCTGGGTCTGCTGATCTTTTCGAGTTACCGCGCCTTCATCGCGCTGGGTTCCGCGGCGGTGATCTCCGCCTTTGTGGATAACGTGGCGACTGTGCTGATGGTGGCCCCGGTGGCCATCGGTATTGCCAAAAAACTGAAGATGTCCCCGGTATCCAGCATCATCGCCATTGCCATCTCCTCCAACCTGGAGGGCGCCGCGACGCTGGTGGGGGATACAACGTCCATATTGCTCGGCGGCTACGCGGGTATGAATTTCATGGACTTCTTTTTCATGGACGGCAAGATGGGCATGTTCTGGATCGTGCAGATCGCGGCTGTCACCGCCACCTTCGTGCTCTGGGCCGCATTGAGAAAAGAAAGCCGGCCCATCCAGTCCGACACGGCGGAGAAGGTGAACGACATGTTCCCCACCTGGCTGCTGCTGGGCACCATCGGCCTGCTGGTCGTGGCCTCCTTTATGAGCTTCCCGGAGGGTTTCCCCATCAACGGCGTCATCTGCGCGGGCGTATATGTGATCGGCCTTTTGCGCAACGTCCTCATCAAGAAGGATACGGGCGTAGTCGTCCGCTCCCTCAAGGAGATCGACCTGTTCACCCTGCTGCTGCTGGGCAGCCTGTTTGTGGTCATTGCCAGCATCGGCAAGGCGGGCGTGATCGAGATGGTGGCCGAGTTCTTCAAGACCGCAAGCCGGGGCAACCTCTTCGTGATGTACACCATGATCGTATGGTTCTCTGTTCTCCTCTCCGCTTTCATCGATAACATCCCCTATGTGGCGACGATGCTGCCGGTCGTGACCGCGCTCAACGCGAGCCTGGGGATGGAGGGCAGCTACCTGCTCTACTTCGGCCTGCTGGCCGGGGCGACCCTGGGCGGCAACCTCACCCCCATCGGCGCTTCCGCCAATATTGCCGGCCTGGGCATCCTGCGCAAGGAAGGCTATAACGTGAAAGCCGGCACCTTCATGAAACTCAGCGTGCCCTTCACCCTGGCTGCCGTGATCACGGGCTATGTGCTGATCTGGTTCATCTGGAAGCCCTGAATGCAGGCTGAGCGACGTAAGTGACATATGGTGCCCGCCGGACTTGCTGTGCACTGTCCGGCGGGCATTGTGTTTGTTGGGGGTTGTAGTTCATTTCTGTCGGTGCGGGGGAAACGGACCACAGAATACACGGACAACACGGAATGGGTAGGGGATAGGTTACGTTTCAACGGAGAACACAGAGAGGCACAGAGAATGGAGAGGATTATCAGATTATAACTCCTGATATTGTAAACGCAGCAAAGACATTGCAATGATGGTAGGATATTATGGTACAAGGCATTTTTCAAGACTATCTCTCTTGATCGCTGGTATTTATCCCTCGGATCGTCAGGAGCAGATAAGACAAGATCATTCCAAGTTTAAGAAAGTATAGAAAAGTGAGGTATCGCAGATAAACAATAGCCGTCAATCAGTGCGTCAACTGTCATACACTCACAGAAGAGCAAACGTCTGCGAATGCGCAACCGCTCTTTATGTCCGTTTTCTCACCATCATGCGCGAAGCGATCATACTGGTCAGCGGCGCGGCGCTGATGAGGCCAAAGCAGCCCACCAGCGTCACCATGATCTCACTGGCTACGAAGCGGTAGTTGAGGATATCGATCAGCGGCGTGCCCTGCGCACTGAAATACAGCAGCATGCTCAGAAAGCTGCCGGCATATGCCATCACCAGCGTGGTGGTCATGGTTCCGGTGTCCATACGGCCGATGTTGAAGCCGGATTTCATGAGTTCCCTTTGCGAAATGTCAGGCGCGTGCCTGATCACTTCGGTGCAGCCGGCAGCTATATCCATTGATAAATCGATGACCGCTCCCGCGTTGCCCACAAACATGGTGGAAAGGAACAGCTGGTCCATATCAAACGTCATGCCGCTTTGAGACAGCAGCGGCACGATATAGGGCAGACCTCCTCCATCCACTTTGAACAAATCAGTAAAGACAAGCGCCAGCAGTACGGTGATCATTGTGCCGCCAAAGGCGCCCAGCATGGCTGTGAAGGCTCTGCGGTTGGGTCCCGCTACAAGCAAGTCTATGACCGCCGTCAAGAGGAACACCAGCCCAAGCGCTGTCCATACCGGCGAAAAACCCCTGATGATCAGCGGGATATAGGCCTTCCAGATGAGCACGCCTGTAAAACTAAGAGAGACCAGCGCGCCTGCGCCTGACGCACCGCCGAAAACAACAATCATCAGGGCCAGCAAGCCTATCAGCAGTCCCATGACCTCCCGGCGATCATGATCCACCAGGGTGGCCATCACGCTGCCCTGCGAAGCGTGGATCATGGCAATGGCGATGTCGCCGGGCGTGTACAGTTTGTCTTTGTCCAAGGCGCCATTGAGATAGTTATGCGCCCGCACGACCAGCCCTTTGTGTTCACCCTCTGTGATTTCAACCTCGCAGGCCTGAACGCCGGTGTACACAATGCCCATCGGATCCAGCATGTCATTATGGACAGACAGGATGCGCACCTGCGCACGAGGCACTTTGTTCATATTGTTTTCTGCTGCGTCAGGAAGCAATAGAAGCAGCCCCGTCAGCAGGGCGACCACTACTACATAGGTCCAGCTGTTCCTTTTAAGCATGGCATCTCCTTTTTGACCGTGTAAAAGACAGCGCCCCGTCACGGGCAAGACGGGACGCCGCGGGGTCAGTGGGCTGCCTTACATGGCGGTTGCGATTTCCATGGCTTCCATGAGCTTGTTGAAGATGTCCGTGTTGTCATAGCTGCCAATGAACAGTTCCGCGTTGACACCCTGCGCGTAGACGGGCAGCTGCAGCCCGGTGTGGGAATAGGAGGTGTAGGCCAGGCCCGCCTTGTTGTTGAGTACGTGAGCGCAGGTCACGGTAAGGGGTTCATAACCGCCGTAGAGAAAGGCTTCCTCGTCGCCGATCTCGCGCATGAGGCCGGGCAGCATGCTCTTTTCATAAGCGGATTTTATGGTATCAAGTTCTTTTTCGGTCAGGGAAAGGGCTTGGTCGGGGGAGGCGGTAAGGCCGTAAGCGGCTTCAATGAGCGCCAGCGCGTCTTCAAAGACCACATCGTTTGCGCGCATTTCGGCAACGACCTTATCAAAATCCTCATAGGACATGTTCTGATTCTGAAGGTAATCAAAGTGGGTTTCATACGCCGTGGTGGCAAAGCCGATAGTCAGGCCGCCGGTCTCGTGGTCGCCGGTGACGACGATCAGGGTATCTTCGGGGTTCTTTTGGGCAAAGTCAACGGCGGTCTGCACGGCGTCGGAGAAAGCGATGGTTTCGATGATGGTGGTAAGTGCGTCGTTGGCATGGCAGCTCCAGTCGATCTTGCCGCCCTCAACCATCATGAAGAAGCCGTTTTCGTTATCCAGAAAGTTGATGGCGGACTGGGTCACTTCGGCCAGACTGATGGAGTCACCGCCCTCCTGTTCGATACGGATGCGGTCGATTTCATATTGCATTGCGTCGCTGCCTACGGTGTCGGGCGCGGTCAGAAGGACACGGCTGCCGGCTTCGGGTTTGAGCTCCCGGATGCCTTCCAGGGTGTTGACAAGGATAAAGCCGTTCTCAGCCGCGATTTCAAAAACGTCCCTCTGGTCTTTCTTGTCACCGGTGGGACGCTTGATGCCGCCTCCGCCCAGCAGGTCGAGGGTCGTCCCGCTTACGCCCTGCACGGCGATGTCATAATAATTGTTGCGGCTGATGGATTTGGCGTAAAAGGCAGCAGGGGTCGCGTGGTCGACGGAGACATTAGAGACAACGCCCACCTTCTTGCCGGCTTCCTTGGCATACTCAGTAACCAGCTTGAACTGCTTTTCCAGCTTCACATCATAGTTGATCACGCCCGACAGAGTCTTTTCCCCGCTGGCCATGGAGCTGGCGGTGGAGGCGGAGTCCGGACAGAAGCTTGTGGCGTCGTAGGTGGTCATAAGACCTGTGTTGGGGAAGGAAGTGAAGCTCAATTCAGAAGCCGTGGGGAATTCAGCGTCAGGGTTAGCCAGCGTGCCCTGATAGAATTGGGTCGCGGAGATCTGGGGGGCCCCCATGCCATCGCCGATGAACAGAAAGACATACTTGGCAGCCTTGGGAGTTTCTTCTGCGCCTGCAAAAGAAGCGAGGGAAAGGCCCAGCACCAGGGCCAGCAGGAGAGCGGTAATTTTTTTCATTCCAATTTCCATCCTTTCAAACTTATCCGGATTGAGTTTATTCTGCGAATGTAAAATCCTGCCATGGTTTTGTGCAAAATCTAATTAAATAAACCACCTCATACCAAAATTCTCTAAAGATAGTGCATTATCAGCAGGATGATGATATTCTTATCCTGAGGTG
>CAYZRZ010000035.1:0-15061 GCA_964480995.1 uncultured Christensenella sp. | reverse complement strand
CGCAAGTTTCCGGACTTTACTCATGCAAATTCCCGCCCTTCTTTAAGACCGGAACTTAAGTTTGCAATTCACCAACTTATTTTCCATATTTTTACTCAATCCTCACCGTCATTTGTCAATTACTGCACTTTTTGACCAGATCATCACAATTCGGCATCAAATGCCGTGACAAATCAGGTACATTTCACTATAATATGGGTCGATCACACACATGGATTTTGGAGGGATATAATGGAAAAACTTCGCCTTGGTATCATCGGTTGCGGCGGTATCGCCAATAACAAGCACCTGCCCAGCATCAAGCTCGCCGGCGGCGCTGATGTCGTCGCCTTCTGCGATATTATTGAGGAGAGGGCCGTCAAGACTGCCCAGGAGTCCGGCACACCGGACGCAAAAGTATTTGCAGACTACAAGGATCTGCTGAAGCTTAACCTGGACGCGGTATATGTCTGTACGCCTAATCGCAGCCACAGCATCATTACCGTAGACGCTTTGCGTTCGGGCAAGCATGTCATGTGTGAAAAGCCTATGGCAATCAGCTATGCGGAGGCAAAGAAGATGCTGGATGCGGCCAAAGAAACCGGAAAGCTTCTGACGATCGGTTATCAGAACCGCTACCGCCCCGACAGTCTCTATCTGAAGGCCGCCTGCGAAGACGGTGAACTGGGCGATGTGTACCACGCCAAGGCTAACGCCATCCGCCGTCGTGCCGTCCCCACCTGGGGCGTCTTCCTCAATGAGCATGAACAGGGCGGCGGGCCGCTGATTGACATCGGCACCCACGCGCTTGACCTGACCCTGTGGATGATGAACAACTACAAGCCCAAGTATGCCGTCGGTACCGTATACCATAAGCTCAACGGAGACAAAGAGACTGCCAACGCCTGGGGCGACTGGGACACGGATACCTTTACGGTCGAAGACAGCGCTTTTGGTTTCATCGTCATGGAGGACGGCGCCTGCATCCAGCTGGGCGCTTCCTGGGCGCTCAACACCCTGGATGTAGAGGAAGCCACCGCTACGCTGTGCGGCACCAAAGGCGGCGCGGATATGCACGACGGCCTGCGCCTTAACGGCGTGCGCCATAACCGCCAGTACGTCACCAAGCCCGCGCTGGGTGCCGGCAGTGTTGCTTTCTATGAGGGCAAGGGCGATTCCCCTCAGCTGGTCGAACAGGAAACCTTCTTCCGCGCCATCCGAGGCGAAGGAGAGCTGGTTGTGCTTCCTGAGCAGGCCATCGTCGTCACACGCATCCTGGAAGCGATCTATGAGTCGGCCAGGACCGGTAAACCCTACTACTTTGATTGAGGAGATATCATGCAGAATATAAGAATTGCCTATCAGCTCTACTCCGCCCGCGAGGAAGCCGCAAAAGATCTGTCCGGTGTATTGAAAACCCTGCGCGACCAGGGCTATGAAGGTGTGGAGTTTGCCGGCTTTTACGGCCACAGCGCCGAAGAAGTTAAAGCCCTGCTGAATGAATACGGCCTTACCGCCGTCTCCAGTCATGTGCCTCTTGAAGCGCTGAGGGAAGATATTTTCGGCGTGATCAGCTACCACCAGAAAATCGGTTGTCCCCTGATCGCCATCCCCTACCTGGCGGAGGCTGACAGGCCCGGCAATCGTGCCTTTGCCGAATTGATCCCTGCTATCTGCCGCATCGGCTCACTGTGCCGCGAGGCGGGTATACAGCTGCTCTACCATAACCATGACTTTGAGTTCGAACCCTTCAATGGCGGCTATATGCTGGACTTCCTGTATCAGGCTGTCCCCGCTGATCTTCTCCAGACAGAGCTTGACACTTGCTGGGCCAGGTATGCGGGCGTCGATCCCGCGGAGTACCTGATGCAGTACAAGGGCCGGGCTCCCGTCGTTCACATCAAGGACTTTGTCGGCTTCAAAGGCGATACCTCTCCTTACCATCTGATCGGCCTGGCTGAAAATCCGGTCGCCTCCATCGCGCAGTTCTCTTACCGTCCCCTGGGCATGGGCGTGCAGAACCTTCCCGCTATCGTAAGCGCGGCCAAGGAAGCCGGAGCCAAATGGCTGATCATCGAGCAGGATCAATCCCCCGACCGCCCGCCGCTGGAGGCAAGCGCGATCAGCATCGATTACCTGAAGAAAATCATCTGATACTGATTAAAAACAGGCCATGAGCGCAAAGCACTCATGGCCTGTTTTGTTGCAGCGATTACAGAATAAACTTTGTCGCGATGGAGAAATAGAGAAACAGGCTGCTTGCGTCAACCAGCGTAGTGATCAGCGGAGACGCCGCCAGCGCGGGGTCAAACCCAACGCGCTGAGCCAGCAGAGGGAGGGTGCAGCCGATTCCTTTGGCCAGCACAACCGTCGCGAACAGGCTGACCGTGATGACCAGCGCGATATCTAGCCCGGCCCGGTTCAACAGCATCAGCCGCGCAAAGGTGAAGACGGACATGACAACGCCTACAATCAGACCTACCCTGATCTCTGTCCAGAGAACACGGGGAAGATCCCGGAACTTCACCTCACCCAGTGCCATGCCGCGGATCATCAGCGTAGAGGCCTGCTGGCCGCAGTTTCCGCCGCTGTCCATCAGCATCGGAATGGTGGCGGACAGCAGAATATTGACTGCCAGAACACTTTCAAAGCGTGAAATGATCGCGCCTGACAAGATGGATGTAAACATCAGGATCAACAGCCAGGGCAAGCGGTTCGCAGCCAGCCGGAACAGCCCGGTTTTGAAATAGGACTCCTCCGCCGGCGCAAGACCGGACATCTTTTCGAAGTCCTCGGTGTTCTCCTCCTCAATGACATCCATGACGTCGTCACTGGTGATAATGCCGACCAAGCGCCCCTCACCGTCTACAACGGGGATAGACAGCATGTGGTACTTGCGCACAGTATCCGCGACCACTTCCTGATCGTCCAGCGTAGTGACGGAAATAATGCCCGGATCGACCAGCTTGGACAGCAGCGTATCTTCGGATGACACGAGCACCTTGTGCAGGGGGATCGTTCCCAGCAGCTTGCGCTGCCCGTCCACCAGGTACAGTGTATAAACAGTTTCCTTGTCCACCCCTGTCTCTTTGATGATCCGCAAGGCGTCACGGACGGTCATGTCGGGCGTGAATTCGCAGTACTCGATCGTCATCAAAGAGCCGGCTGAATTCTCCGGATACTTTAAAAACTGATTGATGATCAGTCGGGTCTTCGGGTCGGTATTCTGCAGCACGCGCTTGACCGCGTTGGCAGGCAGCTCTTCCAGGAAATCGACCGCGTCATCAACAAACATCTCGCTGATCAGCGAGGTGATTTCGGCATCGCCGATACTGTTCACAAGTGTTTCCCGCTGATCTGCGTCCATATAGCTGAATACTTCGGCAGACATGTCCTTAGGCAGCACACGGAAAACAAACAGCAGCTTCTCAGGATCCAGATCCTTCATATAGTTCGCTATATCTACGGGGTTCAGCATCATCATCGCGCCGCGCAGCAAACCGTGGCGGCCCTGGCCCAGCAGGTCATCCAGCTTGTCTTTGATTACATCCCAATCCATACTCCTTCACCTCGACGCACAAATTAACCACAAAAAAACACCTTGCCGATGTCAGCAAGTGCGGGCGGCGCGCAAGACGCAAGGATAAATGCGATTCTATACGGGCAAAGCATCACGCATGCGGCATATAGGTACGCTTTCATCAGCCTGACATCTACTATCGCCGTCATCCATGGTGCTCCACCTCCTTGTGTTAAGTCTGTTCGAATTATATGTGATGACGCGAAGGACTGTCAACTTTCTTTTTCACCTCCTGTATGGTACACTGACTTTAAATCAAGGGAGGCTGGCATGCGTGTTTGCGGCATTATCGCGGAGTATGATCCCTTTCATAAGGGCCATCTCTTTCAACTGAGTGAGGCAAAGAAGAGGTCAGAAGCCGATTACATGGTCTGTGTGATCAGTACGGCTTTCACGCAGCGCGGTTTGCCTGCTCTCTTTTCTACGCATGACAGGGCTTTGATGGCACTTCGCTCCGGGGCTGATCTGGTGCTCGGCATGCCGGTAGACTATTCCTGCGCGCAGGCCAATCGTTTTGCTATGGGAGGCGCCGGTATCCTGCATGCGCTGGGCGCGGTGACGCACATCAGCTTCGGCGTGGAGGAGAGCGTCCTCCCCCATATGTCAGCGGCAGCTGCTCTGGTGAGAGAACCTACAGCTGACTATACAAGAGCGCTTGGTGACGCGCTGGACCGCGGTGAATCTTTTGCGCGAGCACAAGGCCAGGCGCTGGCCGCATCGCTCTGCGCGGATGCCGGCAAGGTGCTCGACAAACCCAATTTTAATCTGGCCATCTCCTATATACAGGCGCTCAGCATGCTGCAAAGCGGCATCGAACCCCTTCCGGTGATCCGCCGGGGTGACTATCATGATACGCGCCTGAACCTCTTTCCTTCCGCCACAGCTGTACGCGGCGCTATCCTGCGCGGTGATTGGATCTCTGCGCAGGCGGCCCTTTCCCCGGAAACCTTCAGCATCGTTGAAGAAAATGCCATGCAACGCAGTTTTCACCTCCCAGGGTCTCTGGATAGCGTGCTGCTGTCCTGTCTCCTAAGCCGTCATGATTTTTCGGACATTGATGAAATCTCGGAAGGCCTGGACCGGCGTATTCTTAAATATGTCCCGCAAGCCTCAAGCCGCCGGCATCTGATAGATCTGGTGAAGACCAAGCGCTATCCTTATGCCCGTATCTCCCGCGCGCTGACGCATTGTCTCCTGGATATCAGGAAGAAGCCGCTTCGCCCGCCGGACTATGCCAGGCTGCTTGGCATGAGGAAGAGCGCGGCGCCTCTGCTTGAGCGGGCCGGTCAAAACGGTTTCCCCCTGATCACCCGCCCGGCAAAGGAGAATCATCCCGGTATCGCTCAGGACATGCGGGCTGAGGAATTATGGTATATCGGCGCCGGGCTGCCCGCAGCAAGCGCCTGGCAAAAGAGAATGATCATCGTCTGACTCAGGGAGGATATTCATGAGAACTATTCAATCAAGCCTGCTCACCCAGGCTGTAGCAGAGCTGTTCATCGAGTGCAGCTATGTCATTGGGGATGACGTTCGCGCGGCCATCGACGAGGCAAAGGCCTCTGAACCCTCTCCCATTGGCCGGAACACGCTGGAGCAAATCAGCGAAAACTATCGCATAGCCGGCGCTGAACGCGTCGCCATCTGCCAGGATACAGGCCTGTCCGTTATCTTCGCGCAGGTAGGGCAGGACGCGCATATCGAGGGATTGCCGTTTGAAGAGGCCATCCAGCAGGGCGTCAGGGAAGCCTATCTGCAGGGTTACCTGCGCAAATCGATCGTGTCCGATCCTGTTTTTGACCGTGTCAACACCAAGGATAATACGCCGGCAGTCATTCACACGCGCATCGTTCCGGGCGACCGGGTCAAACTGACGGCTATCGCCAAGGGCTTTGGCAGCGAAAACATGAGCGCCTTGAAAATGCTTGTGCCCGCTGACGGCGTCCAAGGCATCAAGCAGTTTGTGCTGGATACCGTGGAAAAGGCTGGCCCTAACCCCTGTCCCCCTATCATCATCGGCATGGGCATCGGAGGCAGCTTTGAATCAGCCGCCATCATGGCCAAGCAGGCGACCGCCTTGCCACTCAGCCGATCAAATCCCGATCCCAGATACAAGGCGCTTGAAGACGGACTGCTGCGGGCGGTGAACGCTCTGGGTATCGGCCCGGGCGGTACGGGCGGGGTGACAACGGCGCTGAAAGTGCATATCCTGCAGGCACCTACGCACATCGCCGGCCTGCCTGTCGCCATCAACATCTGCTGTCACGCGGCGCGCCATGCGTCCGTCACGCTGTAAGGAGGCAACCGCGCATGAATACAATCCATCTGGACCTGCCGCTTGATGAAAGCACGGCGCGCGGCCTTCGCTCGGGTGACATGGTCACGCTGTCCGGCTCCATCCTCACCGGACGCGATGCCGCGCACAAACGCCTGATTGAATTGATTGACAAGGGCGAGGATCTGCCCATACCGCTTGAAGGCGAAACCATCTACTATGTCGGGCCTGCCCCAGCCAGCCCCGGCCATGCCGTCGGCTCCGCGGGCCCGACCACAAGCTACCGCATGGATGCATACACGCCAAAACTCCTGGCGCGCGGCTTGCGAGCTATGATCGGCAAGGGGCTGCGAAACGCGGAAGTGGTCGATGCCATGAAAACCTACGGAGCTGTGTATTTCGGCGCTGTGGGAGGGGCTGCGGCCCTGATATCCCGCAGCATCCTGTCAAGCGAGGTGATCGCCTACCCGGATCTGGGTCCCGAGGCCATTCATCGCTTTGTCATCAAGGATTTTCCTGTGATCGTTCTCATTGACAGCCTTGGCAATAACCTATACGAAAGCGGGCCTAAACTATACAAACAGACTGATTTGTGATACGATATTTGTCCGCGGGGGAGCCGCAGTTCATGCCTTCCCCCATTGACATTCAATGAAGGGGGAAGGTTTTTTGAACAGATCACCGATTCGTTTATTATGCATTGCGGCTGTTCTGTTCATGCTCATTCCATTTTCATCAGCTATTTCTTCAAGCGAAGATTATGATCCCAACCGTCCGGGCGATTTAAAAAGCAGCCAGATCAAGGGGCAGAGCGCCATCGTGATAGATGTCCGAAGCGGTACCGCCGTGTTTGAGAAAAACGCGGATACCGCCATGTTTCCCGCCTCAACCACCAAGATACTGACAGTCATGATCGCTCTGGAGAGAAGCAATCCCGAGGATATGGTAACCGTCAGCCAAAACGTTTTAGGCCTTCCTGAAGACGGCAGCATGATCGGCCTTGTGCCCGGCGAACAGCTGAAGATGGAGGACCTGCTGAAAGCCACGATGGTCGCCTCGGGCAACGACGGCGCGCTGGTAATCGCCGAGCATATCGCGGGTTCCCAGGAGGCCTTTGCTCAGCTGATGAATGAGAAAGCACAGGAGCTGGGCGCGGTTAACAGTCACTTTGCCAACCCGCACGGCTACCATGATGACAACCACTATTCCACCGCGCGCGATATTGCCCTGATCACCCGAGCAGCTATGCAGACAGAGGGGTTCCGCGAGATATTCAGCCTCTATACCTTTACCATTCCCGCGGCCGACAACGGGAGCCGGGAGCGCAAGCGTCTATTCTCCTACAGCAGGTACATCATGAACCCCGAGGCGTCCGAGGGCAAGTATTACTACCCCAGCCTGATCGGCGGTAAATCAGGTTCTTACTCACTGGCCGGAGAATGCTATGCGGCGGCTGCGGACAGGGATGGCATCGAGCTGATTTCGGTCACGCTTAAGAGCAATTCCAACGGCCGCTGGGTTGATACGCAGCGTCTGATGGATTATGGCTTCTCCCAATATGTCACTACAAGCATTGAAGCTCTTTACAAAGAAAACCCAAAGATCGTCGATATATCCGGCTACTCGCTGGACGATCCGGATATCGGCCAGCTGGAGCTTTCCCTGCGCAAGCGTGATCCGCTTTCAGATGACAGGCTGGTGGGCTTTGCGGACCAGGCAACCAATTGGCAGCGCCTGTTCAACACCCGCACGAGCGTAAGCCTGGATCGTATTCTGGAAGCCCCGGTCAGCGCCGGCGAAGTCATCGGCACCCTGACCTATAGGCCCGAAGATGATGGCGCCCCACCCGTCGAATATGACCTGATCGCGGCCCGAAGCATTGAGCGCAGGCCGGCCGCGGTGCCGACGCTGGAAGAAATCATACAGTACACTGATAATGATCCCAACCCATTCCCCCGTTTCTCACTTGAGTTTGCCTTCCTTGTCGTGGCCCCCATATTATCGGTGATCATTGTCAGCCAAGTGATCTACAAGCTGATTACCAGACGAAAAAAGCCAAAATTCAAGAAGAATACCAGCTACAAGACAAGGTATTACCGATAATAAATCTACAAAAAATAACCCGCCGCTGTCACATACAGGGCGGGTTGCTTTCATATTCAAACATCTTGCTGTTTCAGGGTACCGCAGTCGGCGAAAGGGTCACGGTTATAACAGGCGGCACCGGCTTAGATGTGGTCCGGAGGGCATGTTCGACCGCGCTGACGATCTGAGGGATATTCATCGCGGCCGCAGGGCTGTCGCTGGCCACCGTTGTCAAAAAGTAATAAGTGCCGAAGATGGCAGTAGCAGTCAGCAGCAGCACGAATATGCTGCCAAAACTCAAACCGCGTCTGCGCCGTTTGCTCATGCCTCTCTCCCAACTATTGGTTTTTATCGTAGATGATCCTGAGACCCTTGAGCGTCAGCAAGCCATCCAGCCGGTCAATATTCTTTGTCCTGCCCGCGATGACGAGCGCCAGGCCGCCCGTTGCCACCACACGCACTTCCGGATCGGCCAATTCCTCCTTCATGCGCTCCACCAGGTAGTTCACCTGGCCCACATAACCATAAAGCAAGCCTGACTGGAGGTTTGAGACAGTCGACTTCGCGATCACCTGATCGGGCATGATCAGCTCGAAATTCGGCAGCTTGGACGTGCCGCTCACCAGCGCTTCGCTGGCCAGCTTCATCCCGGGGCAGATGCATCCGCCCAGAAAACTTCCGCGCCTGTCCACCACGCCAAAGGAAGTAGCGCTCCCAAAATCTATAAATATGCAGGATGGACCATAGTGGTGATGGGCTGCCACAGCGTTGCAGATACGGTCAGAGCCCAAATCACGCGGGCTTTCGTAGAGAATGTTGATCCCTGTTTTGATGCCGGGGCCAACGACCATCGGTTCCTGCTTGAAGTACTCCCGGCACATGTGATCGATCGTAAAATTGATCGTCGGCACAACAGAGGACATAATGATGCCCTCCACCTCTTTTGTATCACGGCCCGCGTGGCGGAACATCCCATCCAATATGAGGCCGTACTCATCCGACGAGTAGCTGCGGTTGGTCGATACACGCCAATAGTTTTTCAGATCATTGCCGTCAAACAGAGCAACCTTGATGTTGGAGTTGCCAATGTCCAGCGCTAACAGCATACAGTGTCCTCAAGCTCTCTTCATCATCTTTTTGACCGCGATCAGGATAGGCGGCACCAGCAAAGCCGCGACAACAGCCTCAGAGGTCCCCGCGATCAGCCCTGTTCCCAGGATCAGCGCCCGAACGGCTGTGGAATCAAGCCCGGCCATTTGATAAAAGACAAGCATCAGGCCCAGATAAAACACCGTATTGGTCAGTGAACCAAATACCGAGGCGATAGCCGGGGCAATTTTGGCAAATCTTCCCTTGAGCAGCGACTTATAGCTCAGATGCGCCACCACAGGAATCAGCAAACGGGGCAGAATGCACATGACCACCGCCAGGGCTGTATTGGCTCCGAGCAATGGAGCGACCAAAGCACTGGGGCCCATAAACATACGGGCCGTGCTGATCGCCCCGAACACGGCTCCAAGTATCAGGCCTGTCCTCAAGCCAAGCAGCAGCGTGCCCAGTATCACCGGCACGCACAGGATTGTCACATTGATAAAGCCCAGCGGAATCAGCCCCAGCGGGGTCATGCCCAGAAGTGCTACAAGCGCAGCCAGAATGGCGGTCCAGGTAAAGTGTTCTACTCGTTTATCCATATTGTCCTCCGTTCAAGTTCGCAAGGATACCTGACGTGTCCCCGGGGCGTACCAGTGCATGTCCGGCCCTGTACGGTACCGGCAAAGGTATTATAACAAAGTGGATCAACGCTTGTAAAGAAATTGTGCAATATGAATCATATTTCACATCTTCGTCAGTGGCCGTAACGCTGAGGGACCCTTCCTTCAGGAAGGGTCCCTCCATAAGCGCAGAATATTGCAGTCAGCTGCCGTGGTTACACAGGCATCGCGCCGGTTTTCTTGTCAAAGGTCGTGGGATCGACCTGCAGCTGCGCTGCCTGGCGGGTTTCAAAGAACTTCGTGGCCACCTGCGGGAACAGCGCGTAGCTCAGCGCGTCCTCGTCCTGCTGGCTGTAGGGAGCGACTTCCTTGCGGTATTTATCCATCTCCGGCGGGATATCATCCGCGGGGCGATGGGTGATTACCTTGGCGTCGCCGAGGATCTTCCTGCGCACATCCTCATTGACAGGTGCCGGCAGCCTGCCATACTCGCCCATCATCAGAGCCTTGGATTCATTAGGCACCATCTTATAGCGTTCGCCGGATATGATATTCATGACAGCCTGAGTGCCTACGATTTGGCTTGTAGGCGTTACAAGAGGCGGGAGGCCAAAGTCCTCACGCACGCGCGGGATCTCAGCCAGCACGTCATAGTACTTGTCCATCTTGCCGGCCTGCTTGAGCTGGCCGATCAGGTTGGAGAGCATGCCGCCCGGCACCTGATAGCGCAGGGTGTTGACATCCACCGACAGCACGCGCTCGGGATCGCGCCAGCCATCCTTGGTCAGGCGGTCCGCCACCTTCCTGAAGTACTCCGCGATTTCGCTGAGCAGGTTCAGGTCAAGGCCGGTGTCATATTCGGTCCCCTTGAGGGTCGCCACAAGCCCTTCCGTCGCGGGCTGAGCCGTGCCGCTGCCAAGAGGCGACATAGCGGTATCAATGATATCCGCGCCTGCCTCGATAGCCTTCAGATATGTCATATCCCCTGTGCCTGTGGTGTTATGGGTATGGATAACGATTGGCACCTTTACAAATTTCTTCAGCTTGGAAACCAGCGAGAATGCCGCGTAGGGCAGCAGGAGATTGGCCATATCCTTAATGCAGATGAGATCCGCGCCCATGGCTTCGATATCCTGCGCCAGCTTGATAAAGTACTCCTCCGTGTGTACCCTGGAGATGGTATAGCTCATGGCTACTTCCGCAATGCCGCCATGCTTCTTGGTGGCGGAAACGGCTGTTTCCATGTTGCGCAGGTCGTTGAGCGCGTCAAATGTACGGATGATATCGATGCCGTTGTCGATGGACTTCTTGACAAAATAGTCCACCACATCGTCCGAATAGTGCTTGTAGCCCAGTATGTTCTGGCCGCGAAGCAGCATCTGCAGCTTGGTGTTGGGCAGAGCTTTTCGCAGCTTGCGCAGACGCTCCCAGGGATCCTCATTCAAAAAGCGCAGGCAGGAGTCAAAAGTTGCTCCGCCCCAGCACTCCAGCGAATAATAGCCGACCTTGTCCAGCTGCGGGCAGATGGGCAGCATTTCTTCAATGCGCATGCGCGTAGCCGCCTGGCTCTGGTGCGCGTCGCGCAGAATTGTATCAGTGATTTTAACCTTCGCCATGTTTTGCTCCTCTCAGCCTAAGCGGACCGCTTATTGCAGCACCATCAAGGGATCACCCGCGTTGACCGAAGCGCCCTTATTGGCCACGACCTGGGCGACTGCTCCGTCCCGGGGCGAGATGATCTCATTTTCCATTTTCATGGCCTCCAGGATGCACAGCACCTGGCCCTTTTTGACGCTTTGGCCCGCCGAAACCCTGACATCAAGAATGGTGCCTGGCATGGGGCTGTTGATCTTCTCTCCGCCGGCGACCGGCGCGGCAACCGGTGCGGCAGCAGGCACAGCGGCAGGGGCCGGAGCCGCAGGAGCGGCAACGGGCACAGGGACGGGGGCTGCGGGAGCAGCCTGGGGCGCGGGGGCAAATCCTCCCGCTGTTTCTTCAACTTCTACCTGATAGGAAACTCCGTTGACTTTTACTTGAAATGTACGCATATCAATATCTCCCTCCACATGATTCCTAAAATGCAGTATTTATACTCTGCGGATGCGGCGCACGATAAAGCCGCAGCCTTGATCCCCCTTGGGCTGGCTGTTCTTCTCCTGCGTGAGAATGCAGGCGATGGCCGCAGTGATGGCGGCCGCAATCGCCCCGTCATTTGAGACGGAAACCGTGGCCGCGGGTGCCGAATAGGCTGCCGCGGCAGCCGTCGCTTTGCTATACTCGCCCCTGCCCCTGCGCATCGCCGCGATGGCAATGATCAGGCTAAGGGCCGCGATGACGATCAAAACGTATATCAGCGTTGTCTGGCTTCCCAGCGCGGCCTTCAGGCTTTCAACCGACTCGACCAGCGCGCTGTCGGGCTGTATGTTCATGGCTTGCTCTATGTCCATCAATATCCCCCCCCCTTACAGCACGGTGCTCTTGGTCTGCAGCAATTCCAGCGCGGCGATCAGGTGCTTGCGGGTCTGCGCGGGGTCAATCACATCGTCCACCAGACCGGCCTCTGCCGCCGCGAAAGCGTCTGCCTGCTCAAAGGCCTTTTCCTTAAGCTCTCCGCGCTCTGTTTCACGCAGTTCGTCCAGCATAAAAGTCTGAACCGCGGCATCCGCGCTCAGCGGCGCCACATAGGCCGTCGGCCAGGCATAGCTGATATCGGACAAGGCCTTGCCGGCCAGGCTGACATAGGCAGCCCCCACGGCATTGCCGGTGATGACCGCTATCTTGGGCGTTGTGGCCTGCGCGTAGGCGCTTAGCAGCCTGCCGGAAGCCTTCATCAGAGAAGCAAGGCCTTTTTGCTCCGGTACTTCAAGCCCCTCGGAATCCACCAGCGTGACCACCGGCAGATCATACGCGTCGCAGAACTTCACCAGCCCTGTGATCTTCTCGCAGCCGGCAGAATCAAAGCGGCCGCTCGCCGCGACTACCCCGCAGGCATATCCGCCAATGCGGCCAAGATAAACTGAAGCCTCCGTCTGAAGCCCGGCATACAGTTCAAACGCTGTACCGGCATCGCAAAGCTCCTGCGCCAGTTCCTTCCCGGCTTTGGGCGGCATGGAGATCAGACGGTTGAGCTGTTCTCCGTCTTCAAGGGGCGAATTATCATAGGAAGAGGATGGCAGCAGATCAATCAGGGTACGCACGAGAGCCAGCCCCTCATCCTCATCAGCCGCTTTTAAGGCGGCTATGCCGTTTGCGTACAGCGTCCCCGCGCCGCCAAGCGCTTCCGCTTTGCTATCGGTGCCGTTGACCGCGTTGATCACGCCCGGCGCGAAAGGAGACGCGTAGACCTTCCCCTCCACCGCCACGGTGAAATCAGACAGCGCAATAAACTGGGCGGCTATGCCGGCGGCAGGTCCCATCAGCAGGGTGATGATCGGGCAATAGCCGCTCAGCTTGGAAAGCCCTGTAAAAACATCAGCAAAGGCAGCCAATACCTGAGCGCCTTCTTCCACCTTGGTGCCCCGGCTGTCAGGCATCAGCACCAGCGGCGCGCCGGTGGACCCGGCCAGGCCGATCAGCTTGATCAGCTTTTCAGCCTGCTCCCTGGTCATCGCGCCGCCATCCTGCGCCGCCACATAAACAGGGCGGGCATTGATCAGGCCATGACCCGTCACATTATGGCCGCCCGTCCTGTACGCGTCAGTCTGTATAAAGGAACCCGGATCAAGCAATCCATACACCCGGGCAAGCGCGTCCGGCCCGTCTGTTTTGCCTTGTTTCAGCGCGTCCCGCTTTTGGTTCAGCTTGAGCATCCGCTCTGCAAAGTCCATGCGCAACCTCCTGTGAAGTCTCTCCGCCTGTGTATCAGACGGGTAAAGGTATTAAAACCTCCCCATTATGAACAATCTTTATATTATCACACTTTTGCTATGGGGTGAAGCATTTTTTGTATTTATATTGAGCGCTATCACATGTTGCTGACATCCTCGCGCAGCATCTCCTTCAATTTGAGGGACGCGGCATATACGGCGTTCTTGCGTTCTCCGGCAAGCGTCAGCCTGGCGCAGGCAGAGCGCATATCGTCACCCGCCAATAGCCAATGAAGCAGCCGCGCCTCAAGAGCCAGCTCCTCACGCGCAGCCTCCTTCACACCTTCAAGGCCGAACAAATCAAGCACCAGGACATACTCGCCTTTTTCAGCCTTATCGTTTGAGTTAAGCGCTTCAAGCACCTGCGACGCGCTGCCGCGCAGTGTCAGTTCATGAAGCTTGGTGATGTCACAGCTGAGCGAGACCGGTACATCCCCCAGCGTTTCAATCACCGCTTCCATCAGCTTTTTAATTCGCATCGGTGATTCATGCAGGATCGCGATTTCATCTTTCCCGGCCATCTGTTTCAGCTGTTCCAGGAGTTCCGAAGCTTTTCTGGACAGAAATCCGTAAAAGGTGAAACTCTGCCGGTCAAAGCCGCTGACGCTCAGCGCAGCGATCGCGGCGGACGGGCCGGGCACCGCCAGCACTTCGATCCCCGAGCGGGCGGCCAGCTTTACAAAGACGGCGCCCGGATCAGAAACGGCGGGCGTGCCCGCGTCCGTCACCAGCGCCATATTGATGCCCTCTTCCAGCATCCTGTTCACCAGCAGCTGTCCCTTTGCGGGCTCGTTGTGCTCATGAAGGCTGGTCAAAGGCGTATGAATTTGGAAATGGTTGAGCAATTTGATGGTATGCCGGGTATCTTCGGCGGCGATCAGATCAACCGATTTGAGCGTATCCACCGCCCTTGGGCTCATATCCCCCAGATTGCCGATGGGCGTCGCCACGATATAAAGCATATACGCCTCCTACAGTTTTTCCGCCACACGCAGCACAGCGCTGCGAGCCCGGTTGTTCTCATCCGTCTCCCCCTTGCCGGGCTTGACCGCGCCGCCATACAGCACTTTGACAACCGGCTGCTTGTGGCAGGTACAGATAGGCGCTTTGGGCGGGCATGTGCAGGGATTGCGCAAGGTATTGAACGCGCGCTTGATGATACGGTCCTCTATGGAATGAAAACTGATCACGCACATGCGCCCGCCGGGTTTGAGCATATCCACCCAGTCGTTGACGGCGTCCGCAAGAGGCGCCAGCTCGTCATTGACGGCGATGCGCACCGCTTGAAAGGCTCGTCTGGCCGGATGGCCCGAATCCTTCTGTCGGACAGCTTTGGGGATAGCCCGATCGACTGCCCGCACGAGATCTCCCGTCGTTTCAAAAGGGCGTTCCCTGCGCATCTCGATGATCAGCGAAGCGATCCGGGCGGCCCAGCGCTCATCCGCGTAATCATAGAGCGCCTGGGTGATTTCTTTCTCGGGCGTTTGATTCAGCCAGTCAGCCGCGGTCTCTCCCTGTGATGTATCCATGCGCATATCAAGCGGAGCTTCTTCATGGTAGGAAAAGC
>CAYZRZ010000034.1:0-15351 GCA_964480995.1 uncultured Christensenella sp. | reverse complement strand
AACTATGACGCCATGACCCTCCGCCTCACCGCTGACGCTGACTTTATCGCCAAGAAGTAAGCCTGTACTGATCAGGCCATAAGATTCCGCCGCGGCATCCATCGCTCCCCCTCTATTGAAGGGGGAGCGTTTTTGTTGTCTGGGAAAGCCGTTCATCATGATTGGATACATTTTACACCCTATAGGGTGTTGATTTGATGAATGTAATTACATTTTATACCTCATAGGGTATAATTACATGATTCTCACCGAATTTTATACCTTTACGGGTATAAATCATATTTATCTCATTGACTTCGCACCCGATAGGGTATAAAGTAATGAAAAATATGATCGCGGAGGCTGCACGATGGATAAGATTGCGCGCTTCATCAAGGAAAGCAGAAAAGCGGCAGGGCTGACGCAGGAAGAATTTGCTCTGCGCTCCGGCCTGGGGCTTCGCTTTGTGCGCGAGCTGGAGCAGGGCAAGCAGACGGTCCGCATGGACAAGGTCAACGCGGCGCTGGCCATGTTTGGTATGGAAGCCGTTCCCGGCAGAAAGGAGAGTGAGTCATGAGCTCTTTTCGAACCGCGTATGTGTATGTAAACGATGCGTTCGCGGGAACGCTGGCCGAAACCGATGAAGGGTATTCATTTTCCTATGACAAGGACTACCTGGCAGGCGATCCGGCAAGCCCGGTCTCCCTCACGCTGCCCTTAAGGGCGGAGGGGTACAAATCCAGCACCCTGTTTCCCTTCTTTGACGGCCTGATCCCCGAAGGCTGGCTGCTGAACATCGTCAGCAAAAACTGGAAAATCGACACGTCGGACCGCTTCGGCCTCCTTCTCATCGCGTGCAGGGATACCATCGGAAACGTGAGCATCAGGGAGGACCGCCTATGAACTGCTTATGCTGCGGCAGACCGCTCCCCGGAGAGGAAGAGCCGGACGGATGGCACAGGCGCTGCGTCAAGCGCTTCTTTGGTACGGCAAGCCTCCCGCTGATCGACCTGAGTGAGGACGAGCTGGCGCTTCTGGCTTTCCAAAGCGCGAGCCTGGGCTATACAGTGCCGGGCGTTCAAAAAAAGCTGTCCCTGCACCTGAGCGCGGAGAAGGATCATCCCGGGCTGACGCTGATCAACTATCCGGCAGGCTATATACTCAAGCCGCAGGTTGAGGAATTCAGGGCGCTGCCAGAGGCCGAGCATCTGTGCATGAGCATGGCGCAGGCCGCCGGGCTGTCCGCAGTGCCCCACGCGCTGATCCGGTGCGGCGGCAGCCTTGCCTATATCACCAGGAGGGTTGACAGGGTGCTTGAAGGGAACGCTGTCATCAAGCTGGCTATGGAGGATTTCTGCCAGCTTGACCTGCGCCTGACCCGGGATAAGTACAGAGGGTCCTACGAGCGATGCGCGGGGATCATCGACCGATATTCCGCACGCAAAGGGCTTGATATGAGCGAGCTGTACCTGCGAATCGTCTTTTCATACCTGACGGGTAACTCCGATATGCACCTGAAGAACTTTTCCCTCATTCAAACAAAGGAAAAACCGGGTGAGTACGTTCTTTCCCCCGCCTATGATCTCCTGCCGGTCAATATCATCATGCCGGAGGACATGAAAGAGGGTCTGATCCGGCTGATTGGGCAAAGAGCACGGAGCCTATTGTCTTGATCACTCGTCATTGACATCTGTCATTATTTCATTAACCATATGATTACCATTGTCAATTCTTTTTTTGACAAACGTCATCATCTTAAATATAATATGATATAATTGTCAAAAAGGAGGCGTTTTCTTGGACTTCATGAATGAGCTGGCCGTCATCGCGGCGTCGGCGGGAGGGATCATCGATACGAAAACAGCGAAGACCAAGGGCATTTCCCGCGCTATGCTGTCACTGCTTAATAAGCGGGGAAAAATAGTGCGTGTAGCTCAAGGGCAGTATGTTTTGCCCCATGATATGCAGGATGAACTGCTCTCCATTGATATTCGTTCTAAGCACATCATTTTCTCCCACGAGACAGCGCTCTGGCTGCACGGCATATCCGACCGCACACCCTTTGTTCATTCCCTTACAGCGCCAAGCGGGAAGATGCCTTCCGGGATTATTCGCGAGACTTGCAAGGTCTACTATATCAAGCCGGAACTGTTTGACATGGGAAAAGCAAGGATCGCCACACCTTCCGGCAATCTTGTTGCCGCTTACGACTTGGAGCGGACCATCTGCGATTGCGTGCGAAGCCGGAATAAGATGGGGACGGAGACTTACCTGGCCGCACTGAAAGCCTATGCCGCTCGCAAGGATAAGAACCTCAACCTGCTGAATACTTACGCGGTTGAATTGCGGGTTGCCGGACTTATGCGCAAATATCTGGAGGTGCTTCTATGAGTAAAGCGATGAGCTTAAAGGCAAAAATCCGCAATATAGCCAAAAACAAGAACCTGCCCCCGCAGGTCATCCTTCAAAACTATATGTTTGAGCGCTTGCTTGTACGGCTTTCCAAGACAGAGTACAGAGATAAACTTGTGCTCAAAGGCGGCATGCTGGTTGCAGCAATTGTAGGATTGGACAACCGGGCGACCATGGATCTGGACACTACGCTGAAAAATCTTCCGCTTACGCCTGACTCGGTGAAATCCGCGTTTGAAGCTATCTTCTCTGTTGACGGCAGAGATGACGTGACCTTTTCTTTTCTATCGATCGCGCCTATTCGGGACGATGACATATACGGAGGCTATCGCGTTTCACTCAACGCTAAGTATGATACAGTGCTTACTCCCTTGTCAGTAGATGTTTCCACAGGCGATGTCATAACACCGCGCGCGGTCTTGTTTACCTTCAATGAGATATTTGAGCCGGACAAGTCCTATGAGCTTTGGGCCTATAACATAGAAACCGTTATGGCGGAAAAGGTGGAAACCATCCTCCGCCGCGGTGTGTTCACTACCCGTCCCAGAGATTATTATGATGTGCACATCCTTGCCACTACGCAGACATCGGTGAAGGCTGTGTTCCGGGAAGCACTGATTGCAACGGCAGCTCACCGCGATACATATCGGCAGATTGAGGATACAGCCGGCATCCTGACCGTCATATCACAGAGTAAAGAGCTCCGCGAGATGTGGGACAAGTATCGCGGGCAGTTCGCCTACGCGAAGAATATTGAATATGACGAGATCATGTCGACCCTCAAGAGTCTGTTGAGCGATTAGCGCAAATACCGGCACGTCCCGCCTCTTCAGCCATCTCCTGATTGTCCCAAATAATACACAGTATTCGGGACAATTTTGCAACATGATCCACCATTCAAATGTCGCCCACCAGGCGACCCATCCGGCCCTGCACACCGATATACTGTCCATACAACAGGAAAGGCGGTGACCAATATGCTGGGTGCTATCATCGGCGACATCGTGGGCTCGGTCTACGAATGGGATAACATCAAAACAAAGGAATTCCCCCTGTTCCGGGATGATTGCTTTTTCACCGATGACACGGTGATGACCATCGCCACGGCGGAGGCGCTGATGAACGGCGGGGAAGCGGATGACCTGATCGACGCGTACAAGAAGTGGGGGCGGCTGTACCCGCATGCCGGCTATGGCGGACGCTTCGGCGCCTGGCTGCGCTCCGACGACCGCGAGCCATACGATTCGTGGGGCAATGGCTCGGCGATGCGGGTATCCCCGTGCGTCTGGCTGATGGATTGCGGCTTCGCCGCGCGCACGGGCCTGTGGCCCTCTGTCGGCAGGGGCATAGCCGAACTGTCCGCCGCGGTGACGCACAATCACCCCGAGGGCATCAAGGGCGCGCTGGCGGTGACGGACGCGATCTTCATGTGCCGCTTCTACGCGGGCGGCTATGGCCTTGACATGAGCGCTCCCCACAACGATCGCTATACCTTCGATGAGTACAAGGGAAGGATCAAAGCCCATATCGAGCGGGAATACAGCTATGATCTCAGCCTCTCACTCGATCAGATCCGCCCGGGCTACCGCTTCAACGAAAGCTGCCAAGGGACGGTGCCCCAGGCCATCACCGCCTTCCTCGAAAGCACAGGCTTTGAAGACGCCATCCGAAACGCCATCTCGCTGGGCGGGGACAGCGACACCCTGGCCGCCATCACCGGCAGCATCGCCGAAGCCGCATACGGCATACCGGATGATATCCGGGACAAGGCGCTAAGCTATCTGGATCAGCCCCTGAGGGACACGGTTTTGCGGTGGGAGCGGTATTTGGCAGGGAGGGGAGCGGCAAAGCGGTAGCAAAAAGCCGGCTTACGCCGGCGGGAAGTGGCTGCCGGGCAGCCGCGAAGGGGTTTTGCTAAGATAAACGAACAGCGGAACACGCGGAAAACGCAGAAAAAAACCTGACAACCACGAATATTTCCGTTTCCGCATATTCCGCGCTTTCCTTTGTTGGTCACTCTCTTCCTCGATTAGCTGCTGAGGGAAAACGAACCACGGAACACACGGACAGCACGGAATCGGGGAAGTCTATCCGTTTGCCCCGTCACTCTCCGATTGCTTCCCGGCTGCGCAGCAGCCGCTTCTCGCCGGCGCAGGCCGGCGCTTCCCCATTGCTTCACCGTTTCCAAGGTCATTCATCATTCCGCATTCAGAATTCAGCATTCAGCATTTGAACGCCACTGCGTTCATTGTTCAGCATGTCGCATGTTAGCGGAGGAGACTATCCCCTGACATATTTCTCGTTGGGGCTGCTGGGTTTGCCCGGGATGGTCATTCTTAAACGGCCGCTCTTCACAAGCAGCATGAGAATATTCGCCCTGAAATGTTCGCGGTGGGTGATGCCGATATAGGTTTGAATCTCTTCGCGTGTTCTGGGTTTGGCGCAGAAAGCAAGAATGCGCTCTTCGCGCTCTGCTTGTCCCGCGGCTTGCTCGGCAGCTTGCTCGGCAGCTTGCTCGGTGGCTTGCTCGGTGGCTTGCTCGGTGGCTTGCCCGGCTTCAGGCTCGCGGGTATTCATGTGCAGCAATATCTCCAGGATGGCCAACAGCGCAAACTCAATAAACGGGCCTGAATCGTCTGTTCTGCGGGCGGCTTCAATCGCCGCGTAGTATTGGGGCCTGTGCTGGTACAGCACCGATTCCATCGGTATCCAGGCGAAGATCTCGTTCCATTGGGCCAGCATCAGCGTCTGCCACAGCCGCTCCATGCGGCCATTGCCATCGGCAAAGGGATGGATGGTTTCGATCTCGTAATGAAGTATCGCGCTTTTCAGGCAGGGATGCAGACCGGATCCTTTCGCCCAGTGGAACAGATCCTTCACCAGCCCCGGCACGCCGAAGGGGCAGCGGGCCTCGCAGATGCCGCGGCGGATACAGGCGGAGGCCTTCAACGGCAGCGCAGCGTAGTCATCAAGCGCGCCGGGTTGATCCGTCGGCATGCCGCCCTCAAGGCTGTTCAGCAGCTTGTTGACCTGGCCGATGTTGATGCCGGCGGGGCAGGGCAGGCAATGGTTGCAATAGAGGCAATGCCCCTCCACCCGCCACCTCGACCCGGCGATCGCGCCGCTGCAGTCGCGCTCTTCGCCTGTGCAGGTATAGTAACGGAGGATATCGCGAATCTGGTCCGGGCTTTCGCAGCCCGGCACAACGGTTGAAAGGCCGGGCTGGGCCAGCGCGTAGCCCATCAGGCTGACCGGCGTAAACCCGGCATCCTGTTCAGCGCTGAACACAAAGCCGCCCGCGAAGGGCTTCATCCCGGCCAGGGCCACGCCGCGCTGTTCGCACGCGCTGTACGCGGCAGCCGGCCGCCATTGCCATCCGCCTTATATTCATAGGCCCTGTCTCACAGGTTGCCGATATAGTCCTCATTGTATTCCTGTTCATCGCTCAAAACGTCAAAGGCCGGATTCACCGGAAACATCAGCATATCAAACGCGCCGCTATGGATTGCCCGCATCGCGATGTTCATGCTGTGGGTGCTGATGCCGATATACCGCGCCTTTCCCTCGGCGCGCATCCGCCGCGCGTAGGCCAGCAGGCCGTTTTCGCCGGTGATATCGGCATACTCCTTCAGCTTATCGCAGAACCGGATGACAAATGGCAGTCAAATAGGTCACGCCGCCGTCAATGGCGGCCCTGACCGTATCGATCACGGTCTGCTCATCCTTATCCGGCAGGTGATCGATCCCCATGCCGATCTCGCTCACGTCGATCCCCGTCCTGCCAAACCCGCGGTATTCATGCTGACCCTCCATCAGCGGCCTCTGCCCCGCCGCCGGCGTCTGTTTCTATGGATATGTTCTCTTCTGCCAGGCGCCAGTACCGGGAACAGTCGTTTTCCCGATCCAGCAGTCCGTTATCCACCAGCTCGCGCCGGATATAGCAAGGGTCGGCAAAGGTATGCCAGCTGTTGCAGAGGACGTTGACCTGCTTCTCTGTGTAGTCGGTATCCAAGTCAAACTTCCCCGCCAGGTAGGCGAGAACGGCGCGTTTGGTCGTTTGCTTCTTGGGGAGCTGGATGACCCTCCCCTCATCGTCAAGGAACTGGCTGATCCTGATCGTATTCGGCATGTTGTTTTCCCCCGTGTAGGTCTGACTGAATCTGATATGCCCCCGGATTAGCGCTTGACGGGAAACTGTATGTTCTGCTCTCTATATAAATAAGTGATCAACTAATCTTCGATCTGCTCAGATTTGCGCTTATTTAACATCTGAACCAAGTTGACCGTTGGCAAAATAACCTGAGGTATATTTGCCGCTGCAGTTAATTGGCTCATGACGGCTCGAAGATATGGGAACAGGATGGCGGTTCCATTCACTTCCATCAATTCCTTGGCCTGTTCTTTCTCTGGTACAAAAAAGGACCCTGTCAGCGATACAAATGCCGTAAAAGGCATTGTGTCATCTTCATCGCCAACTTTTGCTGATAAAGTAACACGGCACTCACCTTGTTCATTTCCCTCAATTTTTCTGCTGAATACAGGCGCAAATGAAGGTAATTCTTCTTTATTCACGCCAGCAGCGGGCATTTTTGGCATAAACTTGAGTTCATTTACCCTATAACCATTAAAACTGATGGTTCCTGCTATCGTTTCCATACTTCTCCTTATGCCGATTTGCATTCAAGGCAATTAGTATAGTCATTGCTCACATTATAATTAACAGGATCGGATGTTGCTATTGTGCTGGACCAGGACTGCCAAACAACCATGACAGTTGCCCTTTTCAAAGTCTCCATCACACGATTCTGCTCCCCAATTGTAAGCAAGTCCTTATTCCGGTCGAAAAGAATCGAAAAATTGTTAGGATTTTTTGACAACAATATCAGGTTATGCTGTGCCTCGTCAGGGATTGCACCGTTTTCATATCTGGTTATACTGATTTCTCCCAGCCCTATCACCTTCGCAAAAGATTTTGCGCCAAGCCCATATTGGTTCCGTATACCACGAATTTTTTCAGGAGAAAGATACTCATGGCGCTGTCTGTATTCATCCTGGACTGCATGCAGGTTGTAAGCCTGGCTCTCTTGGGTAATAAACTCCTCCCCGCAATCCGGGCAATAGGCATACTTTGCTGTAAAGGTGAATTCCTCGCCTTTAAAAGCAATCGTTTCTATTCTTTCTCCGAGTACAGGGACAATGATTTTATCGCAAGTCATGCAAAGCTCTTGTTTCACTCTATTCCTCTCCTTCTTCATTCACATGGAAACTGACACAAGTGAACCAGTTGTGCTTCTTGCTCCACTTAAACTTCATATAGATCTCGTATTCATTAATCCGCTTTTTAAACTCCCAGAGTTCCGGCTCATCAGGGTTTTCACTTGGCGGGTAAGGCCCTTTGCGATAATGAATACGCTCTAACATCTTCATCTCAGATATCGCATCATTTAAATCGAATTGCAATAGATATAATGTATCCGAATTCTTCTTATCTGGTCTAGCGTGCCAGAATGTAAACCGGCCATCACCCATTGCTTCTTTCAGTTTAGTCAGCATTGCATTGATAATGGCCGTTCTTGTGTCCGATGCCAAGCATTGCCTCCCGCCGGTATCTTATGATACCAAATTATTCTGTATCCCGTCAATACTGCTTGCTAATCATTATCACTGCGTTATCGTGGCCTATATTCTCACGCGCGAAACTATTCAAGCGCTCCTGACATCAGGCAGCTCATCAACCCAATGCCGCAGGACTGACAGATTCTTCTCAATCGCCATCCTCGCGTCCTCGATCATAACCTTCTTGCGTAAGAGTCGAGAAGGTCTAATGACCCTCACAATTGCATGTTTATCGTAAGGTCCACGCAGTCTTCTATACAAAAGCCTTCAGGCGGCTGAAACCCATCGCATTTCAATCAGTTGCAAGTTAGTCGCAAGTCGTCGCAATCTATCCCTATCCGCTCAGCCCTCTCCTACGCCCTCGGGCTGTTCCTCATCCCTTGGTACATCATCCGCGCCATCTGCTCCATCACGTTGTCGTAGAAGGATTTATCCTGAAACAGCTTCTGGAAGGATGACTGCTGTTCGATATAGCAGGCCTGCGCCACCTTGCTGAACTCTTCCGGGAAGATGCTCTTGGTGAACATTTCCGCGTCATTGGTCTTGGCAAACTTGGCCAGGCGTTTATTGCTGGCGGCCATCCGGTCATAGATGGTTTCGATGATGACGCGGTCAGCCTCCGTAAATTTGCCCTCGTACATCAGGTTGATCTTCTCGATGATATTTTCCAGCAGCTCTTTCTTGTCAACCTTCACCGCGGGCGGCGTAACTATCTGGGGCGGGAACACAGCGCCGCCGCCGGGTATCTCGATGGTGCCGGAGAAAGTTTCCGTCAGTCTGTTCTTTTCCAGCGTGATCTTCCCGCTCAGGTCGATGATCGGCTTGGCTTCGGATGGTATCAGGCGCCACAGATACTCTGTGAACAGGTAGTAGCGGTGCAGGTCCTTGTCAAACATGCGGACGATCTGCACCACATAGGAATAGGCGCGGTTAAAATGCCGTACTGTATCCCGCACCTCAAAGCGCTTTTCCTCCGACATGGCATTGTAATTGTCAACGGCGGGCTTGAGGATGCTGGCCAGCCTGCCCATATCCGCGGGTGTCTGAGGCCCTTTCTTCAGGTAGACCTCACAGAATTTCTCTATATCCTCGCCGCTAAACAGGCAGTACTTGTCCAGCCTGTCCTGAAACGCGTAGACCATGTTGGGGTCAATGCTTTCCTTCAGCAGCGTATCCTCATAGAAGGGCAGGAAGGATTCGCGGATATCATCCGCCTGGTTGACAAAATCCAGTACATAGGTATCCACTTTGCCGGTCTCCACCCGGTTGAGACGTGAGAGCGTCTGCACCGCTTTGACGCCCTTGAGGCCTTTATCCACAAACATGCTGTGCAGCTTGGGCTCGTCAAAGCCGGTCTGGTATTTCTCGGCTACCACAAGCATGTTGTAATCGTCACCCTCGAAGTACTTCGGCAGTTGGCTTAGGCTGATGTGCCGTCCATCGGCGCTGTTGAGCATCGGCTCGGTATACTTTTCCCCGCCGATGGTGATCTCGCCGGAGAAGGCGACCAGCGGCTTCACATCCTGATAGCCCTTAATCGCGATGTATCGTTTAATGGCCTGGTAATACTTCACGGCGTGCGCGCGGCTGGCGGTCACCACCATGGCCTTGGCCTTGCCCTCCATCTTGCTCAGCGTCACCTCGCGGAACTTCTCCACGATCACTTCCGTCTTTCGCTCGATGGTATCCTCATGCCCGTGCTGATAGCGTTTGATGGCCTGCACGGTCGGCGGCTCCGGCATCTCGGGGTTTTCGGGGATGCTCTTGATGACGGCATAGCTGTTTTCTATGGTGGTGTAATAGCGCAGCACGTCATGGATAAAGCCTTCCTCGATGGCCTGACGCATGGAATAGATGTGAAAGGCGCGGAAACTGCCATCGGCCTGCTTCACGCCGAAGGTTTCAAGCGTCTTGGGCTTGGGTGTCGCGGTAAAGCCGAAGAAAGAGAGGTTGCCATGTTTGCCCTGCCGGATCAGCGCCTGCACCAGCAGGTCCTCGCCGTCAGGGGCCTCATCCTCTTCCAGGCCCTCAATGCGGGCATACTCCCGCAGCGCTTCCTCGGTATCGGCCAGGGTTTCCTTCAGCTTTCTGGCGCTGGTGCCGGATTGGGAGGAGTGCGCCTCATCCACGATGACGGCAAAGCGCTTGCCCTTTTGTCCCTCCATCTGCTCGCAGATGATGGGGAAGCGGTGAAGGGTGGTGATGATGATCTTCTTGCCGTCATTGATGGCATCCCGCAGGTCTGTAGAAGGGTCATTGTCAGTAATAATGGTGACCATTCCTTCCTTGTGCTCAAAACCCAGCACCGTCTCCTGCAGCTGCTGGTTGAGCACGCGCCGGTCCGTCACCACGAATACGCTGTTGAACAGCTCCTTGTCCTCGCTGTTGTGCAGGGTGGCCAGCCGGTAGCACAGCCAGGCAATGCTGTTGCTCTTGCCGCTGCCCGCGCTGTGCTGGATCAGGTAATTCCTGCCGCTGCCGTTGTGCCGCGCGTCCTCCACCAGCTTCTCCACCGCATCCATCTGGTGGTAACGGGGGAAGATCAGCTTATCTTTCTTCCTGTCGCTCCCGCTGCCCTTTTCCACGCTGATATAGCGCTGCAGGATGGCCAGCAGCGCGTCCCGCTGCAGCACCTTCTCCCACAGGTAGGAGGTCGCGTAGCCTGAAGGGTTGGGCGGGTTGCCCGCCCCGCCGACTTCGCCGGCTCCCCGGCTGCCCTGGTTGAAGGGCAGAAAGCGCGTCTTGTCCTTGGAAAGCCTTGTGGTCATCCATACCTCGGTCAGGTCCGCCACAAAGTAGACCAGCACGCGCTTGTTGAATTGAAAGATTAGTTCCTTGGGGTCCCGATTACGCATAAACTGCAGCTTGCCGTTTTCCACGCTCTGGCCGGTGAACTGGTTTTTCAGTTCCAGCGCGGCAATGGGGATTCCGTTGAGCGTGAGCACCATGTCCACCGTGTTGTGGTGATCCTGGGAGTAGGCGAACTGCCGGTGGCACATGAGTATATTTTGATGGTACTTTTCCATCAGGTCCGGGTTGAGGGCGGAGGCCGGGGCAAAGTAGGCAAAGCGCAGGGTGATGCCCCGGTCCTTGATGCCTTTGCGCAGCACGCTCACCAGGCCTTTGCTGTCCACCTCTTCCTGAAAGCGCTTGTACAGCATGTTTTCAGCTTCGCCCAGATAAGTGCGCTTGTAGCGCTCCCACTCCTTGTGCTGGGTATTGCTGATAAAGGCGACCATCACGGATAGGTCCACCGCCTTGCCCTTCAGGTAATACAGCTGATTGCCTTTGTAGTAGCCGCCATTGGTGAGCAGGTATTCCTCAATGTCGCTTTCAAACCGCTTCTCGTTCAGCACAGGGGCCATAGGATTGCCTCCTTACACAACTTCCCGCTTGCCGGTCACACATTCGTAGATGAGGGACTTTTTGTATTCCCTCAATGATTCGATTTTCTGTTGTTTAAGAGATATCATCGCATCAATACTTTGACATTTTTTGTCAAGATAATTGATGATTCCCAGCTGAGTTCCCAAGGGGAAATATACAATAGGGGTCTCCTTTAGTTTCTCTTTTGTAAAGTGCGGGATTGTTGCCTTATTGCACACAAAGTCTATGTAGAATCGCTTGACGAGTGAGTATAAATTATAGTACAGGTATTTATTAGCAGCAAGGCCTTTATATGCTCGAACCAAATGAATAGAATTTTGAATATATAGATCCCGGTTATCAGCTATATCCACAATCGCGGCACCGCCAGCCCCCGCGCCGCCTTCAACAATCAGAAGATCTCCATTTTTCAATAGATACTTCTGTTTTTCGTTTTCTGAAAACCACATCGCTTTAAGTGTGGACAAATCAATGCCATCAAAATGAACATTGATGGCGCACAGGTATGGCTCCAATGTATCACTGTCATTAGCCGGGGTGTCACACACCATCTTTCCAAGTATGCTGCTATATAACCTTGCTACGCTTACTACTTTTGCATCTTCAGGTATATACCCGATCCATTCCACCCCGCTGTCCTTCATCGGCACATTGGGATCAAGGCCTTTCGTGACCACTTCGGTGATGACTGACTGCTTGTAGGCCTGCAGTTCCGCTATCATCTCTGCCTGCAGGGATATCAGGTGATCGATTCTAGAGCATGCTATATTTATGTATTCAAAAATTGCTTTCTGCTCAACTAACGATGGTAATGGAATGGATATTCTTTTCATTAACTCCCATCTTGTTGACCACAGATCGGCAACAATTCCATTACCCCAACGATAGAATTCTTCCGCAAAACCATAGTTATTTAATAGATATCTTGTATATTCAGGAAGAATGGTGGAGCCGCGTTTTTGATGCAGCACAATATTTATTAAAGAGACGGAACCATCATATTCAGATAAGCCACAAGATTGTTTTCTGTCAGATCGTGAGTTAATAACAAAATCACCTTTAATTACCTGCATTCGATCATCATTTGCAGTTGTCTTAGCTGCCGAATCCAGCTGAGGTACGATGCCATTCTTTGTTACGGATAAAGGCTGCCATTCAGTATCATTTACTTTGGCGTTTCTACATTCAAAATGATAGCCAATTCTGAAAACTTCCCAATTTTTTGGCAGTTCACCAATCCACTCAACCCCGCTGTCCTTCATCACCCTGCTCAAGCGTCCCACCCCCGGATCAGTTCATCCTCTTCAGCTTGCAGTTCCTTGAGGCGGGCAAAGATCTCCGCGGAGGGGCGTGGCGGGATATACTTGTAGAAGTAGCGGGTGAAGGGGATCTCATAGCCTATTTTGGTCTTGCCGTGGTCTATCCAGGCATCCGGCGCGTAGGGCAGCACATTGTCCGCCATGTAGTCGTCAAGGTCCGTACCCCAGGGGATGGTTTCCGTATCCCGAAGATTTGCGTCGGGCTGCGGCTGGCCCTTTTTCAGGATGGGCTTGCCGGCCTCATTGAGGAGAGGACGTTCCACCGTCACCTTGCTGTACTTGAAGGCATAGCGGTCGAACACCTTGCTTTCCACGGCCAGGCCCTTCTCTTCCCACAGGCCGTCGCGATTGCTTTCGTAAGCCTGCAGGATCAGCCGGATACAGTCATCATTGAACTCATTGCGCTTGTTGCCCAGGGATTTGCGGCGCTTGACGAAGCACTTGCTCGCGTCGATCAGCTGCACCTTGTTTACCCTGTCCGGGTGCTTGTTTTTGGTGATCAGCCAGATATAGGTGCTGATGCCGGTATTGTAAAACAGATCGCCCGGCATCTGCACGATGGCTTCCAGCCAGTCGTTTTCCAGCAGGTATCCCCTGATCTCGCTGGGGCCGCTGCCGGCATCGCCCGAAAACAGGGGGCTGCCGTTCTGGATGATGGCCATGCGGCCTCCATCCTTCAGCTTGGCCGCGCCGTTGAGCACAAATAATTGCTGGCTGTCGGAGATGGCTGGCAGGCCGGGGGCAAAGCGGCCCTGCTCCCCCCTGGCGTTTTCCGCCTGCACCCTGGCCCGCTCGTTCTTCCACTCGATGCCGAAGGGCGGGTTGGAGATGATATAATCAAAAGTATAGCCCGCGAACTTGTCATCCGATAGCGTGTTGCCGTGGCGCATGTTCTCCGCGTTACCGCCTTTGATCAGCATATCCGCCTTGGCGATGGCGTAGGTTTGCTCGTTAAGCTCCTGCCCGAAGCTGGCGATGGAGGCATCCGGGTCAATGGCCCGCAGGCGCTCTTCCATGCAGGCCAGCATCTGGCTGGTGCCCATGGCCATATCATACACCGTGGCGGTGACGCCCGCGCGGGCCATCTCCTGCCTGTCCGGGCTGATGAGCAGGTCGGTCATCAGGTAGATCACATCGCGCGCGGTAAAGTGCGCCCCGGCCTGCTCGTCATAGCTTTCAGAAAACTTGCGCACCAGTTCTTCAAAGATATAGCCCATATCCGCGCTGGAGACCTGATCGGGCGACATATCCGCCTTGCGGGTGCAGAACTCCTGGATGACATTGAACAGGATGTTGTTGTTGCTGTTGGCCAGCCTGGTGATCTCCTTGTCGAAATCAAATTTCTCGATGATGTCGATCACGTTGCCGCTGAAGGCGGCCAGGTAGCTGCGGAAATTCGCCTCAATGTTATCCGGGTCGGACAGCAGGTTTTCCATGTTGAAAGGGCTGGTATTGTAAAAGCTGTAGCCGGAAGCGGCATATAAAAAGCCGTCCTTCACCTGCAGGCGGGAGGCCTTGAGTTCTTCATTCTTTTGCAGCACCGCCTGTTTTGTGGGCAGCAGCGTATCGTTGAAGCGCTTGATGACGCACATGGGCAACACGACCAGCCCGTACTCATGCGGCTTGTAAGTGCCCACCAATTTATCCGCGATGGCCCAAATAAGGTTTGCCTTTTCCTGCACGTTAACGGTGGTGCGCTGCGAGTATTCCAGGCTGTTCATCCATGTCCTCCATCTATGTATAGCAGATCAGTCTATGTTAATCTGCCGGTATTGTTGGTTAGTATATCACAATTGTTGCGGTGAATCAAAAGGTAAAGGTATGAAATCACCTAAAATCAACCATTTTTACACACTTGTGTTCTGCGTTCCGTCCTTTAGCCGCTTGACGCGATTGAACGGTTAAACCCTTTCATGAACTCAAGTCCCGATAGATTATTTATCCATCAAGTGATATAGTATGACCATCGAAACCTTCACCCCCAATAGCGCGGGCCATCCCCGCGCCGGACAGCACAGAAAGGACCTCCCCCACATGAACCACCTGGGCACGCAGGAACTCCACACCCCGCGGCTGACGCTGCGGCAGATCCGGCCGGATGACGCGCGGGATCTGTTCGCCTGGATGGGCGACCCCGAGGTCTGCCGATATGAGCGGTGGACGCCGCACGAAAGCGCTGACTACAGCCGGGGCTACATCATGGCGGTGTACCGCTATGACGATATCAGGGCCTATCACTGGGGCATCAAGCTGGAAGGCCGGCAGGATGACGCCTCTATTCTGCCCTCTACCTGAACAGCCGTGAAATCCTCGGCAGTTGCCTACGCAGGTTCATACGCTGCAGATGGCGCGTCATCCTCTCATTCAGGGAGTGAACGCGTTCAAAGCTGAGAGCTTCCTGCCGGTCAAACTGTTTATTGCATTTACTGCAGATTATTGCAGGGCGTACCCTGCAATAAATCGACCGTCAAGAAGTGAGTGTTTTCAAGGGCTGAACGCCTATGATACCCCGCAAATCGATTTATTGCATTTTTTGCAGGGTGTACTGCTGTATTTGGGTAAAGATGTAAATATAATACCGAGATTCTCTAAAGATAGTGCATTATCAGCAGGATGATGATATTCT
Organism: uncultured Christensenella sp.; assembly: GCA_964480995.1. Lineage (GTDB taxonomy): Bacteria > Bacillota > Clostridia > Christensenellales > Aristaeellaceae > UBA1038. Next base: position 12 of record CAYZRZ010000034.1, on the reverse strand, counting down.
TATCCTGAGGTG
>CAYZRZ010000033.1:0-15418 GCA_964480995.1 uncultured Christensenella sp. | reverse complement strand
ATCCGGCTGCGTTCTTATTTTATTTAAAAATGTAAAGATACTGTGAACTTGCCAGGGGGAACCAAAGACCGCAATAATCTTTCTTGCATCACTGTCCCCGAATTGGTATAATACTTCTTGATCTAAGAAGGCCTTGGCCGAAAGGTGGTACACATGTTCGATTGGTTGCTTGGTATTCAAACCGCTCTGGCGGAAGCGGGCGCGGTTGCTCCCGAGGCGGCTGCTGTCGCCGGGGAAGCCCCCGGCACAGCGGCAGCGTTGATCCAGATGCTGCTGCCCATGGTGCTCATTGTTGTCGTATTCTATTTCATGCTTATCCGTCCTCAGCGCAAGAAGGATAAGAAGGTGAAGGATATGCTGTCCAACCTGAAGGTTGGCGACCGTATCTGCACCATCGGCGGCATCTATGGCACCATCACCGGCCTGCGTGAGGACTCCATCGTCCTGTCCGTCGGCGGCAAGGATACCCCCATTGTGCTGGCCCGCTGGGCCATCCGCAATGTCGAAGCCGTCTCGGTGGAGAACGAGGGCGAGATCTTAGCTTAAGACTGGGTACGCATTGAAGCGCCGCATATTCTGCGGCGCTTTTTTTCAAAGGAGGATTTGACATATGAAACGTATTGATGGGAGAACGCCGGATCAGCTGCGCGCTGTCAGCATGCAGCCCGGTTTTATATCAACCGCGGCGGGAAGCTGCCTGATTGCCTGCGGCGGCACCAGGGTGCTTTGCACCGCCTCGGTGGAGGAGCGCCAGCCGCCTTTTTTAAAGGGCAGCGGCATGGGCTGGGTAACGGCGGAATATGCCATGCTGCCCGCCAGCACCGGCCAGCGCAAGGCGCGTGACGGTGTCAAAAAAGACGGGCGCGGCGTGGAGATCAGCCGCTTGATCGGCCGCGCGCTTCGCAAGGCAGTGGATATGGCCTGCCTGGGTCCGCGCACCATCACCATCGACTGCGATGTGCTGGAGGCGGATGGCGGCACCCGAACGGCCTCCATCACCGGCGGCTTTGTGGCACTGTGCCAGGCGATTGATTCGCTGATCAAGCAGGGTCTGTTGAAAGAATCGCCTGTTCGACACCAAGTGGCGGCGGTCAGCTGCGGCATCATCGCCGGGATCCCGATGCTTGATCTGTGCTACCGGGAAGACAGCATCGCGGGAACGGATATGAACATCGTGATGAATGAGCAGTACAAATTCATTGAGCTGCAGGGTACGGGTGAAGCCAAAGCCTTTTCGCTGGGGGAACTGGCGCAGATGCTCAGCCTGACTCAGGGGGGCATTGAACAGCTGTTTCGCGAACAAGCGGAAGCCCTGGGTGATATGGCTTATGTGATCGGCGGGAAGCAGACCCTGGTGATCGCCAGCAACAATGGGCATAAGATGTCGGAGCTGCGCGGTATGCTGGGCGACCGCTTCCGCCTGATCAGCATGAGGGAAGCGGGATTTGAAGGGGAAGTGGAAGAAACAGGCGATACCTTTGCCGCCAACGCCATCCTGAAGGCGGAGGCTGTCCGGAATGCTACGGGTTTTGCCGCCCTGGCGGATGACAGCGGCCTGATGGTGGACGCGCTGGAAGGCGCGCCCGGCGTATACAGCGCCTGCTTTGCCGGCAGTCACGGTGACGATCAGGCCAACAATGACCTGTTGATCGAGAAGCTGAAAGACGTACCCGCGCCGCGCGCCGCGCAGTTCGTCAGCTCCCTTGCCCTGGCCCATCCCTTCCTGCCAACCAGGCTATTTGAGGGTATTTGTCCCGGAAAGATCACCTTCGCGCCAAGAGGCGATCACGGCTTTGGCTATGACCCTTACTTCGAGTATGAAAACGGCCTCACCTTTGCCGAAATGACGGAGAAAGAGAAGTCATCCGTCAGCCACCGAGCGCGCGCCATGCAAAAGCTTCTGGAAGCGCTGGAAAGCGAATAAGGTACATGAAGGCGCTTGTCATCAGCGACAGCCACGGGGCGCAGGAAGATATCCGCGCCCTGATGATCCTGTCGGAGAAGCAAATCAAGCCGGACGCTCTGATTTTCTGCGGTGACGGGATCAATGATGTCATTCCCTACCGGCAGGCCGTTTTACAGTTTTGGCCCGTTCGGGGCAATTGTGATCTGAGCTATCCGCCTGGCATACCGCTGGAACGTACCGAGCGGATGGAAGCCCTGTGGGTCTATATCGCGCACGGGCATACGCACCGCGTGAAGCACAGCCTGCTCTCCCTATATTACCGCGCGCAGGAGGTGGGGGCCCTTGTTGCGTGTTTCGGCCATACCCACAGCGCGATGGCGCGGTGGGAAGGCGGCATTCTGCTGCTGAATCCCGGGTCGCTGCGTGACGGCCGCTACGCGGTGCTGGAGATAGGGGAGCGGGGTGAGGTAAAAGCCGAACTGGAATGCCTTAAATAAATAAAGAAGTTCATGGGCAAACACCATAAGCTTCTTTATTATTAAGAAAAGAATATAATGAATCGTATTGCGAAATATGACAAAGCGGATAACAGCCGAATAGGCACCAAGGGCGGTTTACAGCTGCCATTGTTCAGCTCAATTCGTCGTTTCTTCCTGTTTCAGCTCATGCAGCGGGGTAATTTTATCGGCCTTCATGCGCTCCTGCGCATCCTTGCGCGCCGCGTCAAAATAAGCCGCTTCGTCGGATAATTCCGTGTGCAGGTAAATGGAATCCCATTTGCTGTTGTTCTCGGTCAATACACATTTAAGCTTGACGGCTGGCACCTTCGACTGCCTGAATGCATTGAGGAAGCTGTTGATCAAAGGGGAGGGGAAGTGGGCCATCAGCATCATTTCATGCTCAAAGCCTTCACCTTCATAAGGGGCAGCGGGCCCTTCTTCCATATCCAGCAGGGCCGCGATGGTGCGGCTGTATTCCTCTTTTTTGACCGGGCGCAGGCGGATGCCAAGCCGCATGGCAATCAATTGAATGCGGCGCGCGCGATCCCCGTGCAGGTTATAGCACAGTACGGTGGGGTGTTGTTTCATCAGAACAGGTGTCCTCCTTGAATGGTTATATCTTCTATCATATCCATTCAGCGGGCTTTTAGCGTCATTGTTGTTCCGCGGACAGGATTAGGGTATAATGCCCGCAAGTAGGCAAAATCGGGGTTGACCCGGCGCGGGAAGGGGGAGCGGTATGAAGGCAAGGCTTCTTGGCCTCCTGTTTTTATGCTGCGGCCTCCTGTTCGCGCTCAGCCTGATGGCGGTTGAAGACGCGGCCCCGGCGGCTGAGCCTTCAGTAACGTACATACAATCCATGGTTTTGCCGCCGACGCGGCCGTCCTCACCGGATGGAGAGGCCGGGGTGAAGGCGCTTCCCTCAGGATGGAAGCAGGCGGCCTCTGCGCTTCAGGGCTCCCCGCTTCCCGGGGGCAATACGCAACCCGAGCAAAATTCTCCATATTACGAACAAGCCTACTATGCCTTCCATTTTTCGGATGAGGCGGGATAGCGGCCATAGACTGCGCAAACCGAATTGCTGAAAATGAAAGGAAATGACATCATGGCAAAACCTGTTCAATCAAATAAAAAAAAGGTGAACAGCAAGGCGGTCGCGGCGGTTACGCTGGCGGTCATCCTTGTGCTGACCATCGCCGCCGGCATCATCGGCGTCAGCGGCATGAAACTGGACCAGGACGGCCTGTATAAGCTGCTGGCCTGGATCCCCACGCCCTCCCAGTCGAGCACATGGCGCGAGGCGCTTGTGCCCGGCACCGATCTTGGAGATAACATGGTCCAGATCTACACCGCCGCTCCCCTGGAAGAGGGCGCTGCGGTGACGGAGGAGCAGCTGAAGGAGACTGTCAACATCCTGACCCGCCGTCTGGCTTTCGGCGGCTGGAGCAGCGCCCAGGCCGAAGTAGTCGATGGCAGCAAGATCAAGCTGAGCCTGCCGCTGGACGGCACGCATGATCATGCCTTCGAGATGCTCGCGGCCAAGGGGGATTTTGCCCTTGCCTCTCCTGACGGCACGCCCTTTGTGACTTACAAGAATGTCAAGCAGGCGAGCTATGGCGTAGCCGGCTCCGATGGCACCTACGCGGTCAGCTTTATCCTGGATAACGAGGGCAAGGAGGCCTTTGCCGAAAAGACTACCGAGCTGATGGGGCAGAGTATCAGCCTGATGATCGACGGCGTGGCCGTCGCCTCACCCGGCATCAACACCCCCCTCACCACGGGACAAGCTTCCCTGCCCGGTTTTAACAATGAAAACTCGGTGGCCTACGCGTCCATGATGCAGTATGGCCCCCTGCCGCTTTCTCTGGTCAAGGAAAGCCAGGTGATGGACGGCGCGCCTCTCTTTGGCGAGAACGCAGCCAATACGCTGATCATCGCCCTGTTCATCGCGGCGGCACTGGTCTGCCTGTATGCCCTGTTTACCTATAGGCTGGGCGGCCTCATTGCCGTGTGGCTTCTGGCTATTCAGCTCATCGCGGCTTACTTCTTCGCTGCCCTGCTGGGAGCCGGATTCACGGTCTCCACCCTGCTGGCCGTTTGGGGCAGCTTCGCCCTGCTTGCGTGGGCGCTGCTGGTCCTTTACCGCAGCATGAAGCGGGACCTGGCGCGCGGCCGTTCCATACGCCAGTCTCTGAAGGAATCCTATTCAGGCGGCGGCAAGGTAGCCATAGACGCGCTTGCCGTGCTGCTGGTGATCGCTGTCGTGCTCATCATAGCTGACCACCAGACCATCGGCGCTTTCATGCTTCCCTTTGCCATCGGCCTGATCATTGACCTGGCGCTGGTGGGGATCTGCCTGCGCGTGCTTATGGGCTCTGTCATCACGATGTTCGGCACCAGCACCTCTCTATACATCAGCGCCAAGAAGGAGGCGGCATAAATGAACAAGACAAACCCTGTGCTGAAAAGCGCTCTCCCTTCCCTGGCCGTGCTTGCGGCCGGCCTGGTCGCCGTACTTGCCGGTATCGCCCCCAAGTTTCAATCAAGCGCCGCGGATATGATCAACTTCTCCCAGCTGTACGTCAGCGTCGCGATCACCGTCTTCATCGCTTTTTGCTTCGGTGCCGTGCGCTACAGCCTTGCAATAGGCTTTGGCTTGGCGCTGATCAGCCTGCATGATCTGCTGCTGACACTGGCTCTGACGGCTCTTGTCAGCCTGGCCCTGCCGCAGGCCGCCATCATGCCCGTCCTGGTGATGTTTGCGCCTGTGTTTACCTTCGCGCTGAGCCTGCCCGTAATCCGGGCCGTGCGTGATCTGCGCGCCGCTAATTCAGCCCGCGATATGAGCGATGAGCAAGTGGCTGAGGAGGCGGTTAAATCCACCCGCAGCCTTCGCATGGGCAGCGCTGTATTGGCTTTGCTCTTCATTGCGGCTGGTGCCGCGGGCGGCCTCAAGCTGACGGCTACCCTGATGCCCCTTCTGGCTGGACTGGCAGCCGCGTTACTGTCGTCTTGCGTGCTGACCGGCAAGGCCTGGCTGCTTGCCGTCGCCAGGTTCGGTAAAAACCGGAAAAAGTAAGAACCCTCGCGGGAAGGCGCGGGCTGCCAAAGCCTGCGCCTTCCCTTATTTTATACATCTGTTGAAGGAGATATGATGCGTCAGTATGTCCGCCGCTGCGAAGACTTTGTAATTCCGGGCTATGAGCCCTGGCTATCCCGTCTGCTCAATGCCAGGGGAATCAATAACGCGGAGGATGCAGAGGCATTTTTGTGCCCCAGCCTTGACGCGCTGCATGATCCTCTGCAGCTCTCAGGCATGAAGGAAGCCGTAGCCCTGATCAGGGAGTTGGGCGCGCGGAGTGCCCGGGCGGTTGTTTACGGCGATTATGACGTAGATGGCATCTGTTCCAGCGTGATTGCCAGGGAAGCGCTGCAGGCGGCAGGCCTGAAAACAGTTGTATATATTCCTGACCGCCACACGGAGGGCTATGGCATCAATGAGGAGGCTGTGCGCAGACTGGCAGGAGAGGCGGAGCTGCTGCTGACTGTAGACTGCGGCGTCACCGCGGTCAGTGAAGCCGCCCTTGCCAAAGAGCTTGGCCTTCGCCTGATCATCACCGACCACCATACGCCGCCGGACACGCTTCCCTTCGCCGATGCCCTGATCAACCCGATTCTGGGCGGATACCCCTTCCCTTCCCTGTGCGGAGCCGGTGTGGCATGGAAACTGAGCTGGGCGCTGCATGGCCTGGCGTTCGCTAAAAATCAACTGGATCTCGCTGCCCTGGCGACGATCGCCGATATGGTGCCCCTGCTGAGCGAAAACCGCGTGATCGCGTCTTTTGGCCTGAAGGGGATGGCGGATACTCCGCGCCTTGGACTGCGTGCCCTGATGAAAGTGAGCGGACTTGAGGAGGGGCGGCCGGTTTCCGCCGACAGGGTCAGCTTTGGTCTCGCCCCGCGTCTCAACGCGGGTGGCAGGCTGTCCACCGCGCGGGACGGGCTTGATCTGTTGATGAGCAGTCGGCCCGAGGAAGCGGCGGAACTGGCGCTGCGGCTCAACGACATCAACACCCGCCGGCGCCAGGAGGAAGCCCAGGTGATCAAGGAAGCGCGCGAGCAGATGCAGGGCATGGACCTGCTTCGCGCCAACAGCCTTGTGCTGTGCGGCGAAGACTGGAACAGCGGCGTGGTCGGCCTGGCCGCTGGAAAGCTGGCCGAGCAGTATGGCCTGCCGACGCTGGTGCTGTCACTGGATGGGCGCAAGGCGACCGGATCGGGGAGAACGGCGGGAGATATCGATCTCTATGCCGCGCTGCATGATTGCGAAGACTTGTTCACTCGTTTTGGCGGTCACAGAGCCGCGGCGGGTATGAGCCTGGACGCGGACAATCTGGAGGCGTTGCGCGGGCGCTTTGAAGCGGCTGTCGCGGCGCAGCTGGACGGCCGCCCTCTGATTGCCCGTGTGAATTATGACGCGGAACTTTCCTTATCAGACATCACCAGGAAAAACATCGAGCAGCTTGACATGCTGGCGCCTTTTGGCATGGGCAACCCCAGCCCTGTATTCCTGCTTTCGAATGTGGAAAGGATATCCTGCCGCCGTGTAGGCGCGGATGAAAAACACTTGAAACTCAGCCTGCGCTCGGGCTCGGAGATTCGTGAGGGCATTGCCTTTGGCATGGGGGAGCGGATGGGAAATATGCCGCCCAGCCTGAGGGCTGTCGTGCGGCTGAATAACAACGAATTCAGGGGAAGGGTCACGCCGCAGTTTGAGCTGGTGGACTGCCAGGCGGGAGACGAAGCTTTTGAAAACAGACCCGAAGCGGAGCAGGATACCTTGCTTGCGGATCTGGAAGCCATGATCTCCCTTCCGACAGGCAGCATACCCGAGGTCGACCCGCCCGGTGAGATCGCGGGGCTTCAGGGCAAGCTGCTGCTATGCCGAAATTTCGAAACCGCCTGCCGCATGCGCGCCATGTACCCGGATTATGATACAGCCCAGGAATTCTACGAGGATCCCCGGGGCGGAAGCGCGGTGCTTTACAATGTGCCGATAGATCAAATCAACGCGCCTTGCGATACGTTTTGCTTTTGCGACGGCCTTGTCTGCCCGCGGGAGGCAGCCCTTGCGGCGGCGCGCTTTCCGGGTGCCGAGATCTATGCCTTCCCTCGAACGCAGGGGCTTGAGCGTCTGCTTGGTTCTTTGCGCCACAGCCTGAATGAACTTCGAGAGATTTATGTTCAATTCAGGGCAGGTCATGGTATAATAGACGCAGGCCGCAGCCCGCGGCATGCGCGCGCCGCGGCGTTGATCTTTGAGGAAATCGGCCTGATTCGGCGTGCTCAGGGAAAGATCACCCTTGTGCCCGGCGCAAAGGCCGACCCCAAAGGCAGTATGGTATTCAAGTGTTTGAAATGAGGAGTCTACGTGGCACGCAGCAAATTTGATTGCCTCTCTCTGGAGGAGATGCTCGCTCGGATGTACCAGTATAATCCGGGCGCTGATTTGACTGTGGTCGAAAAAGCCTTCCACTTCGCGCAAAAGGCTCATGAGGGCCAGGTGCGAAAGAGCGGTGAGCCTTATTTCGGCCATCCTCAGCATGTCGCCAGCATTTTGGTCGAGATCATGCTGGACGCGCCGACCGTTGCCGCGGGGCTGATGCACGACACGGTGGAGGATGTGGAAGGCGTTACCCTTGAACTTATTGAGAAGGAGTTTGGCAAGGAGATCGCGGAGCTCGTCGACGGGGTGACCAAGCTGGGCCACCTCAATTTCGCGGACCGCGAGGAGCAGCAGGCCGAATCCCTGCGCAAGATGATCCTGGCGATGGGCCGCGATATCCGCGTGGTGCTTATCAAGCTGGCCGACAGGCTGCACAACATGCGTACCCTCGCCTTCCAGCCCGTTGACAGGCAGGTCGCCATTGCCAATGAAACGCTTGACATCTACGCTCCCATCGCTCACCGCCTGGGCGTCTACACCATCAAGCAGGAAATAGAAGATCTGGCGCTGCGCTATATTGATCCCGAAGGCTACCGGGAGGTAGCGCACAAGGTGGGGGTCAGGCGGGCGGAGCGCGAGGAGCAGATCAGGCATATCATCGAGAGCCTTACAGAGAAGCTCAATGAAATGGGCATCAAGAACTTTGAGATGGAGGGCCGGCCAAAGCACCTCTATAGCATCTACCGCAAGATGGTCATCCAGAACAAGCATTTTGACCAGATTTACGACCTCATTGCCGTGCGCGTGCTGGTCGACAGCATTCCGGACTGCTACTCGGTCCTTGGCGCCGTGCATACGCTGTGGAACCAGGTGCCGGGCCGATTCAAGGATTATATTTCAGTCCCCAAGAACAACATGTATCAGTCGCTGCACACCACCCTGATCGGCGGACGCAGCATCCCCACGCCCTTTGAGGTGCAGGTGCGCACCTATGAAATGCACCGCGTGGCTGAATACGGCATCGCCGCGCACTGGAACTACAAGGAGGGCGTATCGGGCAGCGGGCTGGACAAAAAGCTCTACTGGCTTCGACAGATCCTCGACTGGCAGTCGGAGACCCGCGACAGCAAGGAGTTTATCGACGGCTTGCGCACCGACCTGTTCAGCGGCGAGGTTTTCGTGTTCACGCCCAAGGGCGACATCATCAACATGCAGCGCGGGGCTACCCCGCTTGATTTCGCCTACCACATCCACTCCGCCGTCGGCAATGCCTGCGTAGGCGCCAAGGTCAACGGGCGGATTGTGCCCCTTGATACAGAGCTTAACACAGGAGACCGCGTAGAGGTTATGACCTCGTCCGCCTCCAAGGGCCCCAGCATGGACTGGCTCAATGTGGTCAAAACACAGCAGGCCAAGGCCAAGATCCGCCAGTTCTTTAAAAAGGAGCTGCACGGCGAGAATGTCGCCAAGGGCAAAGAGATGCTGGAGCGCGAGGCAAAGCGCCGCGGCGTCAAGCTGGGTGAACTCACCCGCGCCGAGTACCTTGAGTCAATTTTCAAGAAGTACAGCTTTGATGATCTGGAGACCCTGTACGCCGCTGTCGGTTTTGGGGGCTTGACATCCCTGTACGTTATCTCCCGTCTGGTGGAAGAGCAAAAGAGCGAATCTGACAAGACGGAAAAAAAGGCGCCAACGCTCCCCGAGCCCAGCGAGGTCCTGCGTCAGGGCAAGCCCACTCACGGCATATATGTGGAGGGAGGCGCCGGCATGCTGGTGCGATTCGCGCACTGCTGCAACCCCGTGCCTGGGGATGAGATCGTGGGCTACATCACCCGCGGCCGCGGGGTGACGGTGCATAAGTCCGACTGTGTCAATGCCATCAACTCCGAGCCTGAACGCGCGGTGCGCGTCAGCTGGGCGGAGGAGGGCACCGGCACCTTCAGCGCGTCGGTGCGTATTGTTGCCTATGACCATCCCAGCTTACTTGGCGAGATCACGGTGTTTGTTTCCGATATGGGCGCGCCTGTCAGCGCGGTGTCCATGCGGGCCAATAAAAACGGCACGGTCACCATCCATATGGTGCTTCAGGTTTCCAGCAAAGAGCAGCTGCGACAGGCCGTCACGCGTATCCAGAAGCGGTCGGACGTGCTGGAGGCGTACAGAAGCGTCAGCTGACAGGTTCATTAATATATTTCAGGAGCATATATGCGAAGCGTTGTACAAAGGGTGAGCTATGCCCGTGTCAGTGTGGACGGGGAAAATGTGTCCCGGATCGGACGGGGTTTGATGGCTCTATTGGGGGTTGAATCAGGCGATGACGAGAAGGATGCCGCTTACTTGGCCGATAAGATCGCCAAGCTCCGCATTTTTGAGGACGCGGAGGGCAAGATGAACCTTTCCCTGAAGGACGCGGGCGGCGAGGTGATGGTGGTCAGCCAATTTACCTTGCTTGGCGACGCGCGGGGCCAGAACCGCCCCGGTTTTACCCGGGCGGAGCAGCCTGAGCGCGCGGAGCGCCTGTGCGAGGCCTGCTGTGAGCGGCTTGAACAGGCTTGGGGCTTTCAGGTGGCGCGCGGGCGCTTCCGCGCGCACATGAAGGTGGAACTGCTCAACGACGGCCCCGTCACCCTTCTGCTTGACAGCAAAAAGAATTTCTAAGGGAGTACGAGATGATTGTAAAGGTGATCCCCAACGGGGAATTGCAGGAGAACTGCTATATGCTGACTCTGCCTGGCCGCGAGGACGCTATCCTGATCGATCCCGGCAGCGAGCCGGAGAACATACGCGCGGAACTTGGCTCAAAGAAGGCCGCGGCCATTTTGCTGACGCACGGTCACTGGGACCATACGGGGGCGCTGAAGGACTTTCCCGGTGTGCCGATCTATATCCATGAGCTGGACGCGCCGATGCTGTCGGTCAGCCGTTTCAGTGTGGGAGGCTTTCACAGGCAGCTGGAAGAGCGCCCGGCCCCGACCGATTTTGTGACCGATGGGCAAATTCTCAAGATCGCGGGTCTCACATTGCAGGTGATCCACACCCCCGGTCACACGCCCGGCGGTGTGTGCTACATCGCGGGCAGCGATATTTTCACAGGCGATACCATCTTTGACGGTGATTACGGCCGCACGGATCTGCCCGGCGGGTCGATGCAGCAGATGCGCCAGTCCCTTCGCCGGCTGCTTGCCATGCAAGGGCTTTACGCCCATCCCGGACACGGCGCGAGTTTTTTCATCCCATGAGGCTGTGGACGGATACGCCCCGAGCGGATTTTGGCAAGGAAATGTATGATGTCACTGGTATTTTTTATCCTGATGTTGACCTTGCGCGGGGCTCTGATGATGCCGATCTACGCCTTGTGCATCGGGAAGAGGAAGAGGGCGGCCTGCGAACAACGAGCCTGTTGTTAAGCGGCCTGCTGCAGGCAGAAGCTGGCTATAAAGACCCTGTATTGCCTGATCCCGTCAGGGATAAACGTCTGTGCAAGCGCCGGCTGAAGCTGGCGCTCTATCAGCTTCTGAAAGACGCAAAGGGCATTCAGCCGCCCTGGGGGGCTTTGACGGGCATTCGTCCCACCCGCCTGGTGTATGAAAAAATGGCGGAGGGGATGGATCTTGACAGGGCGCTTGCCCATGTGGGAGAAGAATACGATGTCACCCCCCAAAAGACCGCGTTGATGGGGATGGTGGTCCAAACCCAGCAGGCGTATGAAAAAGCCGGCGAAAAAGAAGCCGATCTCTACGTCGGCATCCCCTTTTGCGAGAGCCGCTGCCGCTATTGCAGCTTTATCAGCGCGCAGGTAGGAGACGGCCGGCTGCTTGACCCTTACACCCGGGTGCTTGAAAGTGAGATCGCCGCGGTCATCAGGCTGATCGGTGACAGGCAGCTGCGCCCCCGCGCATTCTATATGGGCGGAGGCACACCGACGGCTTTGAGCGCAATGCAGCTGGACAGGATTTTGTCGGCTGCGCAGCCCTTGATAGATGCCTGCCGGGAATCGACGGTAGAGGCGGGCCGCCCCGACAGCATGACGCGTGAGCGGCTGGAGGCGCTCATACGCCACGGCATCAGCCGCATCTCCGTCAACCCGCAGACCATTCACGACGCGACCCTTGAGTTGATAGGCCGCCGCCATACCCAGGCGCAGACGCAGGTGGCTTTTGACCTGGCCCGTTCAATGGGTTTTGACCATATCAACATGGACCTGATCGCAGGCCTGCCCGGCGAAACGCCTGATATGTTCCGCCGGACCCTTGACTGGGTGAATCGCTGCTCGCCTGAAAGCTTGACTGTGCATACGCTGTGCGTCAAGCGCTCAAGCGACATGCACCGCTGGCAGGACAGCCTGCCGCCTGGTGAAGCGGTGGAAGAGATGGTCGCCATGGGGCTGGAAGCGGCTCTATCTATGGGCCTGCGGCCCTATTACCTCTACCGGCAGAAGCATATGGCGGGCAGCCTGGAGAATGTCGGATACGCCCGGCCCGGGATGGAGTGTCTGTATAACATAGATACCATGGAAGATACGTTGAGCGTGCTGGCGATGGGCGCCGGCGGTATCTCAAAGCGGGTCACGCCGGGCCGCGTGATGGTTTACCGGACCGCCAATGTGAAAGAGATCAGCCAGTATATCGGGCGGGCGGAGGAAATGGCGAAGCGCAAGCGCGATCTCTGGGCAGATATTTGATTGGCATCGGGTTCCCGGCAAAAGCCTGGAGCCCGTTATTATTAGCATAAGCTAACCGTGTTCACTTATTGACATGAAAAGGTCAGGATGCTATTCTTTTTCGGAAACCCGATAAGTTCTATCGGGATTCGATCGGAAAGGAGCGGAAAGTGTTTTGAAGCTATCTACGCGCGGGCAGTACGCGCTGCACGCGATGATTTTTTTGGCCAAGCACCGATTGGATGGGCCTCAGCCGCTCAAGACCATCGCGGAAGACGGCCTGCCCGAGCAGTACCTGGAGCAGCTGCTGGGCACCCTGCGGAGGGCGGGCCTGGTCACCACGGTACGCGGCGCTGCCGGAGGCTACAGTTTGTCCGCCGATCCCTCCCTGATCACCGTGGCGCACATCATCGAGGCGACAGAGGGGCCTGTCAGCCTGGCCGACTGCGCTGAGGATGGCAGCCGTTGCGGCAAGGGCAGCGACTGCCAGACCAGGCGGACATGGCGCTACCTGACAGAGAGCATCAACAGCCTCATGCAAGGCATCACCCTGTCAGACATTCTTGAGAACAAACCTTATCACGCCAAAGGAGTACACGCCTGATGAATCGTATCTACCTGGACAACGCGGCGACTACCCCGGTATCCAAGCGGGTGCTTGACAAGATGCTGCCGTATTTCACCGATCACTTCGGCAACGCCTCCAGCATCTATGAGACGGGGCGTGACGCGCGCAAAGCGGTCGACACCGCCCGCAGGCAGGCCGCGGCAGCGATCAACGCCAAGCCTCAGGAGATCTATTTTACCGCCGGCGGATCCGAGAGCGACAACTGGGCCATCAAAGGCGCGGCCTTTGCCAGGCGAAATAAGGGCAATCACATTATCACCACCTCGGTGGAACACCACGCCGTGCTGCATGCCTGTGAGTGGCTGGTAGGCCAGGGCTTTGAGGTAACTTATCTGCCGGTGGATGAGTACGGTCAGGTCTCAGCCCGGCAGGTTGAGGAGGCGATCCGGGATAATACCATCCTGATTACCATCATGGCCGCCAACAATGAGATCGGCACGCTGATGCCCATCGGGGAGATCGCCCGTATCGCCCGTGACCGCGGGATTCTGATGCACACGGATGCCGTGCAGGCCATGGGCGCCGTACCCATCGACGCGGCCGCGTGGGGTGTGGATATGCTCTCCCTGTCAGCCCATAAGTTCCATGGGCCCAAGGGCGTCGGACTCCTTTATATCCGCACCGGCGTCAGGATCGATCCCCTGGTGCACGGCGGCGCGCAGGAGAGGGGAAAGAGGGCCGGGACTGAGAATCTTCCCGCCATCGTGGGCATGGGCGAGGCGATGGAGATCGCCGCGGCCAATTGCGCGGAGAATGCCGAAAGGCTGACCCTGCTGCGGGATGATCTGATCAGGCGGCTGATGGCGGCTATCCCGGATGTTCGCTTGAATGGGCACCCCACTGAGCGTCTCCCCGGGAACGTCAATATTTCCGTTCGCTACATTGAGGGAGAAGCCCTGCTGCTTCGGCTTGACCTGGCCGGCATCGCTGCCAGTTCCGGCTCCGCCTGCACCTCAGGCTCGCTCGATCCCTCCCATGTGCTCCTGGCCATCGGCCTGCCTCATGAGATCGCCCACGGCAGCCTGCGTTTCTCCCTGTCTGATAACAGCACGCGCGAAGACATTGACGAGGTGGTCCGGGTGCTGCCCGGTATCGTCAGCACGCTTCGCGATATGTCCCCTATTTTTCCCAGGAAAGAGGTATAAGAAATGTACACTGATAAGGTCATGGATCACTTTTCCAACCCCCGCAATGTCGGTTCCATTGAGCAGGCGGATGGCGTGGGCACCGTCGGCAACGCCAAATGCGGCGATATCATGCAGATATACCTGAAGGTGGAGGATAATATCATTCAGGATGTCAAGTTCAAGACCTTCGGCTGCGGCGCGGCGATCGCTACCAGTTCCATGGCCACTGAGATGGTGAAGGGCAAGAGCGTTGAGGAAGCGCTGCTGATTACCAACAAAGCTGTCATGGAAGCGCTTGACGGCCTGCCGCCCGCCAAAGTACACTGTTCGCTGCTGGCCGAAGAAGCCATCCACGCGGCGATCGAGGATTATCAAAGGAAGCACCCTAAGGGTTAAGGAGAGTCAATGCCCGACATCAACGGCAATCTTTCAGGCGTCAGAAACAGCGTCATTGAACAGCTGAAAACTCTATACGATTACGAAATCGGCGGCGATGAGTTTTTACCGCCGGATTTCGCGCGGCGGCTGGCAAGCCACAGCGCGGCCCTCAACCGCGAGATGGCGGTGTATATGTCCCGTACGGGTGAGATACTGAGCGTGACAGTCGGCTATCTGGACAATGTGCCGCTGGAGCAGTTCAACCTGCGGCGCAGCAGTGACCGGTTGAGCATGGTGCGCTGCGTCCATACCCATCCCGGCGGCAGCGCCCACCTGTCGGATGTTGACCTGACAGCGCTGAAAAACCTGCGGCTGGACGCCATGTGCGCCATCGGGGTCAGCGAGGACGGGCATGTCACGGGCGTCAGCGCCGCTTTTTTGGGCGAAGGGCTCGTCACGCGCCTGACGCCGGTTTATCCCTTGGATGAGTTGCCTCAGCACGAATGGTTTGATGAAATTGACCAGAGCGACCGGGCTTTGTTCACGCTGGGAGACATGTCAAGCGCAAAGGGGCCGGAGCGGGCGCTGCTGGTTTCCGTGGACAGTGAACAATCGCTTGATGAGCTGGCCGCTCTGTGCGACAGCGCGGGAGCTGTGGTAGTTGGCCGCGTGCTCCAGCAAAAAAACCGCCCGGATTCGGCCACCTATGTCGGCAGCGGCAAGGCGGGTGAACTTTCTCTTGAAGCGCAGGCGCTGGACGCTGATATACTCGT
>CAYZRZ010000032.1:0-15438 GCA_964480995.1 uncultured Christensenella sp. | reverse complement strand
TCATGATTTTCAGATGATATTCTCGCTTCTCGTTGGCGCTGTACGGAAACTCAAGTGCGTTACATCCGTTTATCCGTTTTGAAGCTTTCTCTCGCAGGGTATCATCACACATCACATAATAATTTCATATTTTGCTTGATTTTGTAATATTTTTGTAATATACTGCTTTTAACCTTGATTGATAGGGAAGGGCTTCTGCCCGCTGCAACCATAGGGAGGATTCAATAAATGAACAATTTGAACTGCTCGGTAAAAAAAATCATTGCGATGTTATGCCTCGCGCTGATTTTAAGCCTGAACTTACCGGCGATGGCCGCGGAAGCGATTACCGGCACAGTGAACGCCGATAAGGTTTTCTTCCGCATGCAGCCTGAAACCGACAGCGAATATCACGCAAAGCTGGATAAGGGCACGAAAGTCGCGCTGCTTGGCAACTCCGGAGATTTCTACAAGGTACGTTTTGACAGCAAGACCGGATATATTATGAAGAAGTTTGTCAGCGTATCAAGCGCGGCAGCCCAAAAGCTGCAAGCGGCCACTCAGCCTAAGAGCACGAGTAAATTCGCGGGCGCGTCGAGCATCAAAGCCCTGGGAGATCCGCCCAGGATGTGCAAAAAAGGCGATAAAGGCGAACACGTGGAGAAGCTGCAGCGCGCGCTCCAGCTGAAGAAAACTTATTCCGGCGTCGTGGACGGCTCCTTTGGCAAGATGACACAGGAAGCTTTGATCGCCTATCAGAAGGTCAATAAGCTGAAGCAAACGGGGGAAGCCGATTACGATACGATCAAGAAGTTGTTTGGCAAAGTGGCTGAGACCACTGCCGGCAATGACCCGCAGATGAAAGGTGTTTCAAAGATATCTCAGATCGCCGTACCCAAAACCAGCGACAAGGGCGACCGCGGCAGCCATGTCAAGGCGCTTCAGCAGGCCTTGAAGCTGAAAGGCTACTACAAGGCATCCATTGATTCCAGCTATGGCGTAAAGACCGTTGAGGCAGTCAAAGCTTTCCAGAAGGCCTCCCGGCTGACCGATGACGGCGTGGCGGGTTTTTCCACCATCAAAAAGCTATTTGGCAAAACCGCGGCCAACTATACGCTGCCGACTGAGCAGCTTGACTGGTTCGCGGTCGGCAGTTCCACCATCCCCAAGGGCGCTTCCTTCACGGTCAAGGATGTGTCCACCGGGAAAACTTTTACCGCCAAACGGTGGAGCGGGACCAACCACCTGGACGCCGAGCCGGTCAGCGCGGATGACACCAAAACCATGAAGGATGTATTCGGCGGCGACTGGTCATGGCAGCGCCGGTCGATTCTGGTGAAGTATGACGGACATGTCTATGCCGCTTCGATGAACGGCATGCCTCACGGCACCGCGACGATCGACGGCAATAACTTCTCCGGTCATTTTTGCATCCATTTTTATAACAGCCGTACCCACGATACCAACCGCGTGGATGAAATACATCAAAACGCTGTGGCATCCGCGATGAGGTCAACCTGGTAACCCGAGAGTAATTCCTACGCCTCTTTCCGATAAAAAGGAAGGAGGCTTTTTATAACTCGTTATTTAATTGTGAAAATTTGTTTGAATACATTCGCAAAAAAGCTTGACAGCCGGTCAAAGGGTGTTGTAGCATATGTCCATTATGAGAAAGGAGGTGGCCGAAGTGACAGGGAACAAGATGGTTGCAGGGATTCTATTGACAGCGTTCGGCTGCCTTCAGGCGTATTAGATAGCTTTATCTCTTTATGTCCAAAGAGCCGAAGACGCATGGTCTGACGGCTCTTTTCATGTTGATTTATCATAGGAGAATGTATGCATACTCAACGAAACCGACTGATGGGAACACTGCTGAAGAATAACGCGCGATACTTTATCATCGCTTTTGCGCTGACCGCCTTAACCAGCCTGATGCAGTTCATTACCCCGGCGCTTTTAGCGGAACTAATGGATCACTATCTGGGCAGCGAACCTTCGCGTCTTCCTGCCTTTATAAACGATGGGATCAACCGTATCTTTGGCGCGGATTTTTTAAGCCGCAACCTTTGGGTTTTCGGCTTGACCCTGATCGTCGTGAATCTCATCAGCGGCGTATTCTCTTTCTTCCGCGGCAAATTGACCGCTCAGGGCTCTGAATCCGCCGCCCGCTATTTGAGGGATGAACTGTATGATCATATGCAGAAGCTGCCCTATGACTACCATGTTAAAGTGGAAACAGGCGACCTGCTGCAGCGCTGCACCTCTGATATTAACACAATCCGCGGTTTTCTAAACCAGCAGATCGTCGCTATGCTCAACGCTGTGTTCATGATCATTTTCGCGATCATCCTGATGCTGCCCATCAGCGTCAAGGTTACGGTATACAGCCTGGCATTCACCCCCGTTATCTTCCTGTTTTCCATGCTGTTCTTCAGACTGGTGATCCGGGCTTTCCGCAGGATGGATGAAGCTGAGGCTGCTATGAGCACAGTGCTTCAGGAAAACCTAACGGGTGTGCGCGTTGTACGCGCTTTCGGACAGGCCTTCAACGAGATCAAGAAGTTTGATAAGGCCAGCTTTGAGCACCGCACCCGAGGGTTTAAAGTCGCCAACCTCGAAGCCCTGTACTGGGCGCTCAGCGGTTCGATGGGTATGATGCAGATCCTTCTGTCCCTGATTGTGTGCATCCTGGAGGCAGGCAAGGGGAATATTTCAGTCGGTGATCTGATCATGATCACGGGCTACACCGGCATGCTGACCTGGCCGATCCGCCAGCTTGGCCGTATCCTCACTGAATCCGGCAAGAGCATGGTTGCGCTTGACCGCATCGGGGAGGTGCTTCGCGCCAAAGCGGAGCCGGAGGAGACCGATGCCTTGAAGCCCAGCCTATGCGCGGACATAGTGTTTGACCATGTCAGCCTCTACTATGAAAAGGATCAGGAAGTGCTCCGCGATATCAGCTTCAACGCCAAAGCGGGACAAACCATCGCCATCCTGGGGCCGACAGGCTCAGGCAAGAGCAGCCTCGTTCACCTCCTTCAAAGGCTGTACGCGCCTAAATCCGGCTCCATCACCATCGGAGGCGTACCGATCGAGAAGATCGACCGCGCTTACCTGCGCTCACGGGTCGGCCTGGTGCTGCAAAGCAGCTTTCTCTACAGCAAGACCATCCGCGAAAATATCGCGATCGCGGTGCGGGATGCGTCACAGGACGATATTGACCGGGCGGCAAAGGCGGCAAGCGCCTACGACTTCATCCAAAAAAGTGAAAAGGCTTATGATACGATCGTCGGTGAGCGCGGCGTCACCTTATCAGGCGGACAGAAGCAGCGCATTGCCATTGCGCGCACGCTGATGAAAGATAATGATATCCTGATATTTGATGACTCGCTGTCGGCAGTCGATACCAAAACAGACGCGCAGATCAGAGAAGCCCTGCTGTCTGATGACAACAAGGTGACCACCTTTATCATCAGCCACCGCGTCAGCACACTCAGCCGCGCCGATATGATTCTTGTGCTGGAGGACGGACGTATCACGGCCAGCGGCACGCACGAAGAACTGATTTCAGCCTCGGGCCTGTACGCGCGCATCAACGCCATACAAACCGGCCTGGAGGATTCCACCGCCGCCCCGGAAGATGAGGTGACATAACTATATGCAATTTGAAGAAGAACTTGATCAGCAACCGAAGAAGCTCAGCCTGTCCCTTTGGGCACGGGTATTGAAGCTTGCCAGAAACCATTGGCGCAAACTGGGTGAATGCATGCTGATGCTGGCTCTGATCGGTGTAGGCGAGGCATTGCCGCCCCTGATGACGCGCTACGCGATCGATACCTTTGTCGTCGGCAAGAATTTGGATTCGCTCGGGTGGTTCATCGGCATTTACGTCACCATGCTCATTCTTGATTTCGCGGCCAGCTACCGCTTTTTGCAGCTGTCGGGCCAGATTGAGTGGGGTGTCAACTATGACATTCGCGCCCGCGGCTTCAGAAAGCTCCAGGAGCTTCCTTTCTCCTACTATGACAGAATGCCTGTCGGCAACCTCCTGACCCGTGTAACAAGCGATACCGCGCAGATCGGAGAGGCGCTGGGCTGGGGCATGGTCGATTTTGTCTGGGCGTTCTTCTTTCTGCTGAGCAGCTTTGTGGCGATGATATCCCTCAACTGGCGGCTGTCGCTGGCCGCTTTCCTTTCTCTGCCTGTATTGGCCCTGATATCACTGTACTTCCAGAAGAAGATGATCGGCAATCAGCGCAAGATCAGGCGCACCAACAGCATGATCACCGCCGCATTCAACGAAGGCATCATGGGCGCTAAAACCACAAAAACGCTCGTGCGTGAGGATATGAACTTTGAGGAGTTTCAGGAGCTGACCTCAAAGATGCACAAGCGCTCGGTATACGCCGCCGTCATTTCCTCCCTGTTTTTCCCGATTGTCAGCTCTGTCGGCGCAATCGCTACCGCTTATGTGCTGACCGAGGGGGCCGGCCTCGTCCTGACCGGCGCGATGAGCCTTGGCACCATCGCCGCCTTCATCAGCTATATCACGGATTTCTTCCATCCGGTTCAGAATATCGCGTCCACATTCTCGGAGTTTCAGAGAAGGCAGGCAGCTGCGGAGCGCGTGCTGACATTGCTTGATACCGAGCCTGACATTCAGGATACGCAGGAAGTGGAAGATCTGTTCGGCGACAATTTCAGCCCCAGGAGGGAAAACTGGCCGCCGATCATAGGAGATATTGATTTTGAGGATGTCAGCTTTAAGTACAAGGACGGCGAGGAGGTACTTAATAACTTTAACCTCCGCATCAAGGCCGGCGAAACCATCGCATTGGTCGGCGCGACAGGCGCCGGCAAAAGCACCATCGTCAACTTGATCTGCCGGTTTTATGAGCCGACGGGAGGCAGCATTAAAATTGACGGCGCGGACTACCGCACGCGCAGTCAGCTTTGGCTGCAATCAAACATCGGGTATGTATTGCAGGAGCCGCAGCTGTTCAGCGGAACCATCGCCGATAATATACGCTATGCCGAAAAGGAAGCGACGGACGAACAAGTGCGCAAGGCCGCGCGGCTGGTCAACGCTGAAGCCTTCATCCTTAAGCTTGAGAAGGGCTATGACACCCAGGTGGGAGAAGGCGGAAACAGGCTGTCAACAGGAGAAAAGCAGCTGATCTCATTTGCGCGGGCAATCATCCACAATCCCCGGCTCTTTGTGCTGGACGAAGCGACTTCCTCTGTTGATACGGAGACAGAGATGATGATCCAGCAGGCCATCGAAAAGACGCTGCATGGCCGTACGAGCTTCATCATTGCCCACCGCCTCTCGACCATCCGCCACGCCGACCGGATCCTCGTCATTGAGGACGGGAAGATAGCGGAATCAGGCAGCCATAAAGAACTGATCGCGGCCCGCGGGCAGTATTACCAGCTGTATACGACTCAGTTCCGTGAGGAGAGGTCAATGGATGTATTGACCAAGAAAAACTAATCCAAAGAATTTCACAGCAACATATACAAGCGCGGGTGTTACAGCCGTGCCTGTATTGAATTTGTCAAACCCTCATGCTACACTGACAATACACAGAAGGAGGATGATTCTATGCCCGCTTGCCCGTGGGAAGGTTTTTTTTCTGCCGCCCAGCTCAAGCGCTGGTCCGAAGCTATTCCTCTTCGTTTTGCCTGCCGCCGTTTCAGCGCGCCTGCCGGCGTGGATCAGCAAATCACCCTTGCCTACACCGCGGCCAGGGTCAGTTTGCCGGGTGTCAGGCTGGCACTTCTCGATTGCGACAGCAACAGGCTATTTTTATCCCTGCCCTTCTTCCGGCGTATCGAGTACGCCAGGCAGTATGTCGCTGTGATCGTCGATACAGGCGTAGAGAACGCTCAGCTGCATGCCGGCGTTTCAGGCGAGGCGATGGTGCTGGAAATGAGTGCCATGGGTCTGGGCAGCTGCTGGGTACAGGGTACTTTCCGGCGCAGCGCCGTAGACATCCCCCTGTCCTCCCGGGAAAAGGTAGCCGCGGTGATTCCCTACGGGCAGCCCTCTTCCAAGGAAGGAAGGCGCTCCCGCCGCAGAAAGCCGCTCAAGGCGCTGTGCCTTGACAAGCCTGAAACCTGGCCCAATTGGGCCTTTCAGGCAGCGGAATCCGTACGGATCGCTCCCTCCGCGCTCAACAGCCAGCCCTGGCGCTTTTCCAGGTCCGGAGGCACCTTGCGCCTGTCAGGACGCGGGTTTGGCAATATCAATTTCGGCATCGCCGCCATGCACATCGAGTGCGCGCTGAATACCCAGCCCCACTTTTGGCGCTTCAGCTCCGATAACAAGGGATTGCTGATCACGTATAAGGAAGAAACATGACGCTTTTTGATTTTTCAAACGAGCAGAAGGCATACGGCCAGCCTCTGGCGGACCGTATGCGGCCGAAATCTCTAGATGAGTTCATCGGACAGGAGCATATCGTTGGCCCCGGCAAACTCCTGCGCCGCGCCATCATGGCTGATAAGCTGACCAGCAGCATATTCTACGGACCGCCCGGATGCGGCAAGACGTCGCTCGCCTCCGTCATCGCCCAAATGACAAAAGCCAGCTTTGTGCGCATGAACGCCGTCATCTCAGGCGTAGCAGAGGTTCGCGAGGTGCTCAAGGAGGCTGATGACCGGCGGAAAATGTACGGAAAAGCCACCTACCTGCTGCTGGACGAGTGCCACCGCTGGAGCAAGGCGCAATCGGACAGCATCCTTCCCGCGATTGAGGAAGGGCTGATCCGCTTTATCGGCTCGACCACAGAAAATCCCATGATCGCCATGACGCCGGCTATTGTCAGCCGCTGCCGTCTGTTTGCTTTTGAGCCTCTGCGTGAAAATGATATTGAAACAGCGCTCAGAAGGGCTATCGCGGATGAGGAAAACGGTCTTGGCGCGATGAACGTGAGCGTTGATGATGACGCACTGCGGCACTGGATCCGAAGTTCAAGCGGTGATATCCGAATGGCTCTGAACGCGCTGGAATTGGCGGCGCTCAGTACCCCGACCATAGGAAGCCGGATCCATATCACGCTGGAGATAGCTGAGGACAGCATCCAAAAACCTGTCATCAAGGTGGATGAATCTCTTTACTATGATATGCTCTCCGCTTTTTGCAAATCCATGCGCGGATCAGATTCTGACGCGGCGCTGCTGTGGTTTTCGAGGCTCATGTATGCCGGCTGCGACCCCCGGCTGATCGCGCGGCGCGTGATCGCCCATGCCAGCGAAGATGTGGGCATGGCCAATCCCCAGGCCATGCTGCTGGCAGTCGCCGCGGCTCAGGCGCTTGAATTTATCGGCATGCCGGAGGCAAGGCTGCCGCTGACCCAGGCCATCATCGCGGTATGTGAAAGCGAGAAGAGCAACAGTGTTGTGATGGCCATGGCGGCCGCCATGGAGGATGCCCGGCAGGGCCAGATCGGGGCCGTACCCGAGCACCTTCGGGATACGCATTACGCCGGGCACGAGCGCGTGAATGACACCGCGGGCTATCTGTATCCCCACGACTTCCCAGGCCACTGGGTCAGACAGAACTACATGCCCGAAGGCTTTGAGCGGCGTGTATACTATCAGCCGGGACAGCTGGGCTTTGAAGCCGCCATCAGCAAGAAGAAAGAACAAAATGGATCAAAGCCTTGAGATTCTAAGCTATCTAAACGGGCTGGGCATTCCTTACACCCTGTTTGAGCACGAGCCAAAAGAAACCATTGAGGCTTGCCAAAATATTGAGAGTATAAACTGGAGCACATCCGCGATGTGCAAAAACGTATTCCTATCAAACCGGCAGGAAACACAGTTCTATCTCATGCTGCTGCGCCATGACCGGCCCTTTAAAACAGCTCTGGTCAGCAAGCTGCTGGGCGTCTCCCGCCTCAGTTTTGCCAGGCAGGAACTCTTGCCTGATATGCTCCTTCTTGATCCCGGCGCTGTCAACCCGCTCAGCCTGATATATGACAGGAAGGGCCGCGTTCAGCTGGCAATAGACCGCGCTCTTTGCGGATATGAGTATTTACTGTTTCATCCGGGTGTCAACTTCAAGAGCGTCAGGATGAAAAGCGATGATTTTTTCAATGTATTCCTGCCCGCCTGCGGCCGCAGCGCGAGTATACTAACATTGTCAGAAAGCTGAGGAGACTCTATGGCCTTTCACTTTTTCGCCTACCTGTCAAGGATGCGCTTTATCAACCGCTGGGGGCTGATGCGCAACACCATGCCTGAAAACGATATGGAGCACGCCATGCAGTGCGCCATGATCGCCCATGGCCTGGCCCTGATCGGCAATACCCGTTACGCAAGACAGTATAAGCCTGAGCACGTGATGGCATTGGCCCTTTATCACGACGCAAGCGAGGTCATCACCGGCGATCTGCCAACGCCCATCAAGTATAACAACCCTGCCATCAAGGCGGAGTACCGAAAGATCGAAGCGCTGGCGTCCGGCCGGCTCCTGTCCATGCTGCCCAAGGATATCATGCCGGCCTACAGCGAGCTGATTACCCCCGACACCTCAAATGAAGAATGGCGGCTGGTGAAAGCCGCCGACCGTTTATGCGCCTATATCAAATGCCTTGAAGAGGCAAAAGCGGGTAACGCTGAGTTCAGGGAGGCGCAGGCAGGCATCGAAGCCAGTGTTTACGCCATCGATCTTCCGGAAGTACAGGACTTTATCAAGGAGTTCATACCGGGCTTCGCGATGACGCTGGATCAGATATCCCGCTGAACTTCCTCGCCTCTTTCCTCATTCATCAGGCGTTTCAGCTCATGCATGAAGGTGGGGATGTCGGTGAACTGGCGATAAACTGAGGCAAAGCGGATGTATGCTACCTCGTCCAGCTTGCGCAGCGCCTCCATGACCATCTCGCCGATCTGCCTGGTGGTGATCTCCTGCTGCATGCTGTTATAGGCGAACTGCTCAACGGAAGAAACGATCCTGTCAATATCCTTCGCGGCAACCGGACGCTTATGGCAGGCATGGATGATGCCCGAACGTATCTTCGCCGAGTCGAACAGCTCCCTTGTATGATCTTTCTTGATGACAAGCAGCTGAATGGTTTCCACCTTCTCATAGGTGGTAAAACGGCGTCCGCAGCTGATGCATTCCCTGCGGCGGCGGATGCTGGTCCCATCTTCAGTTGGCCTTGAATCGACAACCCGGCTATCCTCCGAATTACAAAACTGACATTTCATACGCTTCATTCCCCTGCCTTTGATACTGCATTATAACAACTGTATTGGTCATTGTCCAATGAAAGGGAACCAAAGCTATGCAAAACGCAAACAAGCTGCACGTATACACCGGCAATGGAAAGGGAAAAACGACCGCCGCCATGGGGCTGGCCTTTCGGATGCTCGGTACGGGCAAGGAAGTTCTCGTCGTACAGTTTATGAAACAGCCCAACTCTTCGGAGCTGGTCTCTTTAAGAAAGATGCCCGGTGCCCATATCCACGAGGGAGCCGCGATGAAGGGCTTTACCTACCAGATGGATGAAGACCGGCTGGAAGACGCCCGGCGCGGACAGACAGCGCAGATCGACAGCATCATCGACGAGATCCATACGATCCGGCCGGCGCTGACTGTGCTGGATGAGCTGGCCGTCGCAGCTTCCTATTATCTGATCCCCCCGGATGAAGCCATGCGTTTGATCGATGAAGGGCTCAAATACGGCGAAGTCGTCGTCACAGGGCGCGGCGCTTCGCAGGCGCTGATAGACAGAGCCGATTATGTCAGCGTGATCGAAGCAAGAAAGCACCCGTATATCGATGAAGGATTGCAGGCCCGCAAGGGCATCGAGTGGTAATCAGAAAAGTCTATTCAAGCACAAAATCGGCGCTGCTGATATGGCGGCTCTCTTTTCCGATATAGGTTGATATCTCAATGCTATAAACACCGGGCGGCGCGAAACTGCCGTTTTGCGCTCTCCCCGACCAATACATCATATAACCTCCCTCAGGCAGGTGTCCCGGTCTGGTTATGCTGTCGCCGGCCAGCACGCGCACCGTCTTCCCCTCCCGGTCAAGCACCCGGGCAGTCAGGCGCAGCGGAAAGGCATGCGTTATATAGATGGGCAATTCTTCTCCCTTCAAAGGAGAAAACGAGCTGAGCATCGGCCTGGCAGTCAATTCGGGGTCGCCGCCGGAGGGCTCAGCCATCAGCAGCGCCTGCGCGTGCGGCGTGGCATTTTCACCATCCGCCGTCACAAGATACAGCAAGGCATAACCCGACATATCGGGATCTCCCATGTCCATGTGCAGTATCCGTCTCTTGCGGCCCGGCTTGTCATCATCTTCCGGGATGATCTGAGCCTGGGAAAAGGGCCAGGCATCGTTCTCCTGATAGATCAGCTGATAGTGGACATGAGCGGCCCGGTTGAGGGTATAGGAAAACTCCAGTTCATCGTCTGAGGCGCTGAAAGCGTTTTGCTCAAGCGTCAGGTTGGTAATCAGCGCGGGGTCAGCCGCAGTAACGCGCGTATCATACCTCAGAATCGTTGTTTGATCGTCCAAAGGGTAGACCTGCGCTGTTGCCACGCCATAGCTCTGGAGCAGGAACTGGTGCAGTTCATCCAGCGTGATCAGACCATCCCTGTTAATGTCGGCCGCGTAATTCCCCTGCGGCGACATGCCAAGCGTCAGGGTATCCGCAAAATAACTGCCCCCGCGGTAACTCCCGATTCCCGTTGACCAAAAAAAGCTGGGCTCACTGCCGCCTGAAGAAGTGAGGATTTTATAATCATCCCGTTGAAAAAGGCTTCGCAGACCGCTGCTCAATAAACCCCTGTCAATCAGGGCGCCCGCGTTGCAGGTATCGATGATCAGTATTTTCATACCCGGGATTTCGCTTGTAGCCCGAAAAAGGGCATCAGCCGTCAGTTCGTACTCACTGAGCCCGTCGCTGAGCACCATGGCATAGCTCATGGGCTCCAGATCAAGGCTGTACAAACCGTGTGTGGTGATATAGATCAGGCTGACGTCATCATCATCAGCATCCCAGAAACTGTCGTTCACCAAGCCTTGGAATGTGTCAATATCATGAGGCTCATTGAGGCTGACACGTATGCTTTGATATCCCCGCTCGTCCTGTCCGAGTGCCTGGGTCATGTTGATGATATTGTTGCGCGCGGCCGGCCGGGTATCCGGGTGAGTGACAAAGCGGTCTGAACCGACCAGCAGGGCGCGCAGAACGCTCTCGTTCCGGGCGCGGACCTGATAAAAGGGTACGAGCGATATGAGCAGCGCCAATATGATCATCGCAGCAGCCGCGCGTCTCACCCCGTCCCCTCCTTCACGGCCCATGAAGGCCGCGCTTTTTCTTTTAGAATAGCATACATCATGACACTTATCAATATTCAGTGAACAAATGTAACGATTTTGTTACAATTATCTTTTTTCATGATAACAAAAAAAGTACTTGAAAAAAAGCGAAACAGATAGTAAAATACATTGATTTTCTATTGACTTCACAACCAATAGGTGATATAGTTTATGATTGCATCGGTATCGATAGATGCAAGGCCGTTTTGTGCGCTCAAACCGATTTTTGGGGGCAGGCGATCGGGTTATTTATTGGCCGGGCAGCATTGGAGGGGTGATAGCTTTTATGGTGCATGAAGTCCAAATGGGAAAGCTGCGTAAGCGCATGAGTTTCTCTCGCATCGACGAGGTTCTGGACATGCCGAACCTGATAGAGGTTCAGAAGAATTCCTATCGGAAATTCCTGGAAGAGGATTTCAGGGAAGTTCTGGCGGATGTTTCGCCGATCACGGACTATAGCGAGAACCTGATTCTTGAGTTCGTTGACTACTCTCTTGACAAGACACCAAAGAACTCGGTTGAGCGCTGCAAAGAGCGCGACCTGACCTATGCGGCGCCTTTGAAGGTGTTCGTACGACTGAAGAACAAAGAAACAGGCGAAATCAAAGAGACAGATGTCTTTATGGGCGATTTCCCGCTGATGACAGAACACGGCACCTTCATCATCAATGGCGCTGAGCGCGTCATCGTCAGCCAGCTGGTTCGCTCCCCCGGCTCTTACTACACCAAAGAAATTGACAAGGCCGGAAAACAGCTTTTCTCAGCGCAGGTGATACCAAACCGCGGCGCATGGATCGAATACGAAACCGACTCAAACGACTGCCTCTGGGTGCGGATCGACCGTGCCCGCAAGCTGCCTATCACTGTCATTCTGCGCGCCTTGGGATATGGCACAGACTTGCAGCTGGTTGATCTTCTGGGCGAGGATGAGCGCCTGATGGCCACCATCAGCCGAAGTGACGCCAACATCAAATCGCAGACCGACGCGCTGCTTGAGATCTACCGCAGGCAAAAGCCGGGCGAACCGCCGACGGAAGAAGGCGCGCGCACGCTGCTTCACAGCCTGTTCTTTGATCCCAAGCGCTATGACCTGATGCGCGTAGGCCGCTATAAATACAATAAAAAATTGGGCGTCTCCGCCCGTATCGCCAACCATATCGCTGCTGAAGATGTTGTTGACCGCTCCACCGGCGAAGTGCTGGCGAAGGCCGGTGACACGATCAGCCGGGAACAGGCGGTCACCATTCAAAACGCCGGCATCAATTCCGTCAATATCCGCGTAGCCGACCGCGTGCACAAGGTTGTCGGAAACAACTTTGCGGACGCCAAAGACTACCTGCCCTTTGATCCCAAGGAGGCCGGCATTCTGGAGATGGTGCACCTCCCCACTCTGCTGCGCTTGATCGAAGGCGCTCAGGAGGAGGATCTGCTGCGTCTGATCCGCGAGAACGCCTCGCTGCTGGTGCCCAAGCACATCATCATAGACGACATCATTGCCTCCATCAGCTACCTGCTGGGCCTGCCCTACGGTGTGGGTGAGGTGGATGATATCGACCATCTGGGCAACCGCCGCCTGCGCAGCGTGGGCGAGCTGCTGCAAAACCAAATCCGCATCGGTATGTCCCGTCTGGAGCGCGTGGTGCGCGAGCGTATGGCCATCCAGGATGCCAACGACGTCAAGCCGGGCGACCTGATTAACATCCGCCCTGTGTCCGCCGCGATCAAGGAATTTTTCGGTTCCTCCCAACTGAGCCAGTTCATGGATCAGCCCAATCCCTTGGCTGAACTGACGCACAAGCGCCGCCTATCGGCCCTGGGCCCCGGAGGACTCAACCGCGACCGCGCCGGCATGGAAGTGCGTGACGTTCACTACAGCCATTACGGCCGCATCTGCCCCATTGAGACGCCTGAAGGCCCCAACATTGGCCTGATCGGTTCGCTGGCGACATATGCCCGAATCAATGAGTATGGCTTCATCGAGTCGACCTACCGCAAGGTCGATCCCGTCACCCACCGCGTGACCAATGATATTGAGTACATGACGGCGGACGAGGAAGATAACTATAACATCGCCCAGGCGATGGAGCCCCTGAACGCGGACGGCAGCTTTGCCAGCGAGCATGTGCCCTGCCGCTGGCGTGAGGAGATCCTGAGCGTCCCGCGCGAGCGCGTGGACTATGTTGACGTATCCCCCAAGCAGCTGGTGTCCGTCGCCACCGCGATGATTCCCTTCCTTGAGAACGATGACGCCAACCGTGCCCTGATGGGTTCCAACATGCAGCGCCAGGCTGTTCCTCTGCTGAAACCCGAGTCCCCCATCGTAGGCACGGGCATGGAGTTCAAAGCCGCGCATGACTCCGGCGTCGTGCTTTTGAGCAAGCATGCCGGCACAGTTGAAAATGTATCCGCTGATGAGATCACCATCCGTGACGACAGGGGCGAATTGTTCCGCTACCGGCTCACCAAGTTTGCCCGGTCCAACCAATCTACCTGCATCAACCAGCGTCCGCGCGTCGACATCGGCGAGCGGGTCGAAATCGGCGATCTGCTGGCCGACGGTCCCAGCACCGAAAAGGGCGAGATTGCCCTCGGACGCAACGTTCTGATCGGCTTTATGACCTGGGAAGGCTATAACTACGAGGACGCGGTGCTGATCTCCGAGCGCCTCGTCAAGGAAGACCGCTATACTTCCATCCACATTGAGGAGTATGAGTCCGAAGCCCGCGAAACAAAGCTCGGGCCGGAGGAGATCACCCGTGATATCCCCAACGTCGGCGAGGAAGCGCTCAAGGACCTTGATGAGTTCGGCGTGATCCGCGTGGGCGCTGAAGTCCGCGCGGGAGATATTCTCGTCGGCAAGGTCACCCCAAAGGGTGAAACCGAGCTGACCGCGGAAGAACGTCTGCTGCGCGCCATCTTCGGTGAAAAGGCCCGCGAGGTTCGCGACACATCCTTGAAGGTGCCTCACGGCGAAGGCGGCATTGTCGTCGACATCAAAGTCTTCACCCGCGAGAGCAAGGATGAACTGTCTCCAGGTGTAAACCAGATGGTCCGTGTTTATATCGCCCAGAAGCGCAAGATCTCTGTCGGCGATAAGATGGCGGGACGCCATGGCAACAAGGGTGTTGTGTCCCGCATTCTGCCGGAAGAAGATATGCCCTTCCTGCCCGACGGCACACCGCTTGACATCGTACTCAACCCCATGGGCGTGCCTTCCCGCATGAATATCGGCCAGGTGCTTGAAGTTCACCTGGGCAGGGCCGCCAAGGCGCTGGGCTGGCATGTGGCCTCACCCGTGTTTGACGGCGCTTCGGAAAAAGATATCGAAGAATGCCTGATCCAGGCCGGCTACAGCAGCGACGGCAAGACCATGCTGTATGACGGGCGAACCGGCGACGCCTTTGAAAACCGCGTGACCGTCGGATATATGTACTTTCTGAAACTCCATCACCTGGTGGATGATAAGATGCATGCCCGTTCGACCGGCCCCTACTCACTGGTAACACAGCAGCCCCTGGGCGGCAAGGCCCAGTTCGGCGGCCAGCGCTTCGGTGAAATGGAAGTGTGGGCTCTGGAGGCCTATGGTGCCGCCAACACGCTGCAGGAGATTCTGACCGTCAAGTCGGATGATGTGGTAGGCCGCGTAAAAGCTTACGAGGCCATTGTGAAGGGCAAGTCCATCCCCACTCCCGGCATCCCCGAGAGCTTTAAGGTACTCATTAAGGAACTGCAGGCACTCAGCCTTGACATCAAGGTGTGGGGTGAAAACTCGCAGGAGATTATTATACGGGAGATCGAGGAGGATGACGGTCCGGCTGTCGTCACCCGCCGCGAGGAAATGGCTGGCGATGTGCAGGCTGTGCACGAGGATCTTGAGGATATCGATCTGGATGACCTCAGCCTTGGCGATGAAGACCTGTCTTTGGCCGACGAAGTCACCGCGCCCGGCCTCAATGAGGATGAAGACGCTGATGACGACGAAGATGACCTCAGACTTGATCTGGATGACGAAGACCTCGACATTGAGTAAAGCCGAGCAGGAGGAATTATATGTTTGAACTAACCAATTTGGAATCCATCCAAATCGGCATGGCTTCGCCTGAGGAGATGTTGAAC
>CAYZRZ010000031.1:0-15710 GCA_964480995.1 uncultured Christensenella sp. | reverse complement strand
GCGCAGGTGTTGCTGTCGGCTCGGCCGTAGGCGCAGGTGTTGCTGTCGGCTCCGCGGTAGGCGCCGGTGTTGCTGTCGGCTCCGCGGTAGGCGCCGGTGTTGCTGTCGGCTCGGCGGTAGGCACAGGCGACGCGGTGGCAGGTGGCGCTGTGATCTCAAGGATGCCGGAAGAGAAGCGATTCTCAAAGGTATAGCAATTGGTCACATCCACACCGGATCGTGTCGTGACGCGGAACATGGCAACGGTGTTGTCCGCGGTGCCGACTTCGGTGATCGAGCCCGCCGTCTTCGCTTCCAGGATATCCCCCGTCGACAGCTCATATGTATTATCGGGCTTGAGCTTCACAACACCCAAAGCGCCGGTCTTAAACGACAGGGTGTAGCCGGTGTCGCTCAGCGGGCTGCCGTCATACATTTTGCGGGCGGAGGCGGGGATGATATCGATCTTCACCGGGTTGATGTCTATCCGCAGCGTTCCGCTGACCAGCGCGACCTCATACAGACTGCTGACATCCTGCCCGCCCGCGTCCCTGATGACATACCCCGCGACACGGTTCTCGGCTGTTCCTGTCAGCTTCAGGCTGCCTTCGGTTTCAACAGACAGCGTATGCCCCGGCTGCAAGGAGCCTTGCACGGCATAGGCCTCGGAGGTCAGCGCCATTCCGTCATACACCTTGCTCGCGTCTGCCGCCGAGATGGTCAGATTGATTAACAGAGGTTTAGGCGTGACGGTGGGCTCCGGTGTCGAAACGGGTGTCGGTTCCGGGGTAATAAGGGGTAATGCCGCCTGTTCAGCCGTGGGTTCTATGGTTGAACCCATGGCCGGCTCAGCCGTGGGTTGTATGGTTGGCTCCATGGGGGGTTCAGCCGTGGGTTCCATGGTTGGCTCCATGGTCGGCTCAATCGTCGGTTCGGGTATTGGCTCGGGGGTTGGTTCCGGCGTCGGCTCAGCGGTCGGCTCTGCGGTCGGCTCGGGCGTCGGTTCAGTGGTCGGTTCCGGCATCGGCTCGGGCGTCGGCTCAGTGGTCGGTTCCGGCGCCGGCTCCGGAGTGGGAGTAGTCACAGACGTACCGCTGAGGAAAGCCAACAGATACTCCTTGTTTTGCCCGCTGATATCCAAGGCGGAGATGTCTTCACGCGTCACTCCCCAAGTATGAAGAATTGCTGGAGTTATCGAGCGGTCTTCCGCATACATTACGAATTCCTCATAGCTTGAGAATTCCGGACCGCTTACTTGCACTTTGGTGTCAATTTTGCTTCGTGACGCCATTCGCATTTGTATGCCAGAAGTTCCGTAAGAAATGTTTCGGTTTGCGCTGGTTATCACAGCTGAAGCGGTTCCGTTGCCGGCCGTGACAACAACCTTATAGTAGTCATATTGATATGTTCCATTGCGGGGTCTTGTTGTTTCATATGCTGAATCATAGTCAGTAATCGGAATGCTTACGTCATCGGCATTATCACTTCCAAACCAAGTATACGTGATTGTGCCTGTGCCGGTAGTGCTGACAACATTTATGCGCAGGCGATATGTCCAGTAAACAATGAACCAGTTTTCTCCTGTCTCACTGGCGGAAACGGTTATGGTCAATGGGGCCGAGACCTGCACCCCAGTGCTATAGACTGTACCAGTATATGCGCCGGTACCTGTTGCCGCGAGGCGGACAAACTTGCCTTGGTCAGCGGAGCCCGTAATGTAAGTCGTTCCGTTCGCGCCGGCAATGTTCGTGTAGGTGCCATTCAGCGTATCCCCGCGCTGCCACTGGTAATTGACCGTCGCACCGGCGGGGGTCAGGGTGCCGAGGCTCAGTTGTTGCCCGACGACGGGCGTACCTGTGTGCGTCACGGAAATCAAGGGAGTAGTCACCGGTCCGATAAGGTTGCTGCTCGCGCTAAGTCCTTCAAACACAGTCCCGGATCGCCCCGCAACAGTCAACCGTACGGACTGCCCCAAATCGCTCTCACCCAGCGTGTAGACTGCGGGTGCTGTTGTCGGACTGCCAATAAGCTCGAACCCACTTGCGGTGCTTCTTTCCCACTGGTAGTTGACTTGATCCGCTGCGGTGCCCGGATCTATCTCTATGATCTGGACATTCTGCCCGACTTTTGGCCCGTCGGATGGATTGCCCGCCAGCTCGATGGACACGCTGTTGAGCCACCAGCCTGATGTAACGTTCAACGCAAGTTCATCCGCCAGAACATACTTGGTCATGGTGGTCTTGGCGGTAAAGGCAAATGTAAGGGCAAGCGTGAACAGCAAAAACAGAACGATGGCGAATCTCATCGTCCTGAGTATGTCGTTGCCGCTTCGCTGCCGCTTCACTTCAGTATCATCTTCCTTTACTCGTCAACCTGTACCGCTTCAAGCCGGATGGATGGAGACCAGGATTGTCCCATGCTTGCGGCATCCGCGGAGCCTGTCCAAGTCAGATTCAGGGTATAATGATGGACCTCCTCGGATGAAAAACCCATGCCGGTCCAATCGGACAGGTTCACC
This sequence comes from uncultured Christensenella sp., assembly GCA_964480995.1. Taxonomy (GTDB): domain Bacteria; phylum Bacillota; class Clostridia; order Christensenellales; family Aristaeellaceae; genus UBA1038. The sequence goes on along the minus strand of CAYZRZ010000031.1, from coordinate 13,213 downwards.
GGCGCGCCATCCCTGAGAATAACAGCGGACAGCGTATTCGGAAGATTCTGAACGCTCAATCTGTAAACCATCTTGACTTGGTTCTGCCCCCGGTTGGTAACAGAAAAGGCGCGTTCTGCCGAGTCACCCGGCCGCATCGCGAGGATATCAGTGAGCGACTCCTCCGCGAACTCCACCACCGGCCTGGCCACGCTCACCGTGCCGGTGCCGGTCACCGTGGTTACATATTTCGCGAACGAAACGCCTGTTGCCAGCATGGTCAGCAGCAGCAGGAAAACGATCCAGCGCAGCGGCGGTATCCTTCGTTTCATAGGGCCCTTTCCTTTCCTTCCTTGCGCGCGGCATGCTTCCTGTTATCCCCCAGGAAGAGCGGCACGGCGATCATCAGGATAAACAGCGCGGTCAGCATCAGCAGCCCCTGCTGCGTACGCAGGTAGAGCACGGCGTAGCCCACGCGGGGCACCCGAAGCACCATCCTGCCCTGGATATCCTCCGGCCGGATGGGGACGTCATCGGTGTTGTTGGCGTCTCCGCGCGTCAGCGCGGCATCCCCCGTGATACCCAATAGCCGGTGGGTCACCAGGCTTTCCCCCTGCAAGAAGGTGACTACGTCGCCCGCTTGGTAGCTCTCCTGCCGCTTGATGATCAGCAGATCGCCCGGGTCGATGGCGGGCTGCATGCTGCCGGAGATGACCACCAGCTGGCTGTAGCCCAGGATACCGGGCAGAACCCGGTCCCGGTCCAGCAGCTGGCCGCCCAGCGCCAGCAGGGAGACCAGCAGCGCGAGCGCCAGAACCAGGTAGAAGGCCCTGTAGAGCCAGCGCCCCAGGAGGCGCATAACACGCCTCATGGGGTGCCTCTAGTGGCAACCTGCACCGGCATCGCGTTCGTCAGCCGGCACGGCAGGGAGTTCCGCGTCCGCGGAAAGAGAGAAGCGAGCCCTGCCGGGCGCGGGGTGTTGTCGCCTTGCATCGGGCTCGCCTCCTTTTAGTACAAAATGATCAATGTTGCTTAAGTAAAAATCGGATGTTCTACAAGCGCTAACTCAAATTTATCACGTGTTGGGATTTGTTTGAACCGCAGTAAATGTTGCTTCGAATGAGTAAACTTTCTGTGCCTTTCCGTCATCTGTATCAGCATCATTTTCAGCCACTGTTGTTCCAATGGGCCAATCCCAGTTTACAGTTATGGTTCCTGAACCACCATCAGTTCCCAATGATTTTCTGAAGATTTCAACACCGGTTGTACCTGACATTTCCGAGGCTGTTTTGGTGACTTCATTAGTACCGTTGTTAAATGTAAACTTCAAATTTCCAAGTTCTGAGATGCTATTTGCACCCGTGTTAACAAGATTAACAGTGATATCATGTGTGACTTCAGAGCCTGTAGTGTCGTAAGCAATTTCGAATTTGCCATTGGTACCAGGCGCGATTAGCTTATAGGCTGTACTTGTAGCAACATCAGTGGCATTTGCAACAGTATTCAATAGATTGAATGAGTTTGAGCCTATTTCGGTTCCAGCCGTATATGTAGCATTAGGTCCAACCTGAACTTTCCAGTGTGCAACCTGCACAGTCCCTGTCCCGCTGACAGTCGTCACATACTTTGCAAACGTTCCAGACACCAGGGATGCGGTGACCAGGGTGAGGACGAGGGCCAGCAGGCCGATGCGGAGAACACGATTGTTCTTTTTCATGGGGTTTGTTTCCTCCTGTTTTTTCTTTTATTGTTGATGGGCTTTCGCCCGGGGTCGCGATTGAGTGTATCCATGGGTTAACGTTTGGGAGCACCGTGCCGGTATCAGCTAATGTTCCCGCCCCCTTCGCTTTCCCCCGCGGGGGGCTCGGCCGCGGCCAGCTGCTGCTTCACGCGGGCCAGTTCTTCTTCCAGCAGGCTGGATTTCTTCTGCTCCGTCTTGTCGGCCCGGCGCCTGCGCAGCGTGTCGATCAGCACGAACAGCAGGATGGGCGATCCCGCCGCCAGCAGCAGGCCTCCCGGTGTCTGCAGGAACATCGCCGCTTCGCCCAGGCCCGGCAGCGTCCAGCGCAGCCTGCCCTCCACCTTGTCCGCCGTGGGCACCTCGTTATCCTCCACGTTGTTGGCATCGCCCTTGGTGATGAAGGCAAGCTGCCCATCCTGCCTGGTGACCTCCCGGATGCGGTGGGTGATCACGCTTTCCTCGCCGTAGCGGTAGGCAATGACATCGCCTTCCGTCAGGGCCTCGGGATTAACCTCCTGGGTGATGATGAGGTCGCCGACCATGATGTCCGGCGCCATGGAGCCTGACATGACGATGAAGGGCTTGTACCCCATGAAGTCAGGGATCTTCTCCGGCCGGATGAGAGACTTCGCGATGAGGGTGATGTTGACCGTCAGCAGCGGGATGAGCGCCGCGCACAGCAGAATGCCAATGACCGTCGCGATCCGATAGAAACGGGGTCTGTTCCCTGAGGTGTTTTTGCGTGAATCCGCAGTCTTTGCTGTCATTGCTTTCCTTCCCGGCAGTCGGTCTGAGTGGTTTGGGGACCTGAGCGCGTGCCTGTTTGCTTCCTGCGAGCGCACAAGAGACACTACCGGACTTGCAGCCCGGTATAAACCGCTCAGCATGCCAATGATTTTGGGGAATAGTTGAATGGACTTGATTATTCCCATGAATAGTGTATAATGACCTCAATATGCAGTCGATGGTCCAAAAGGATACCTTTGATGGTCCAAAAGGATACTTTTTTGAGGAGGTTCCATGCTCTTTGAGGATGTGCTGAGGGGCATCGCTGACAGGCAGGGGTTTGCCGGGAAGCTCTATGACGAGATCCGCCTGGTGGACCCTGTTTCAAAGACCGTGCTGGCGCATATGAAAAGCGGCACGGGCGAATCAATGGTGTGCGGCGATACATGCTACGCGTTTTTTAACAGAACTGCGCCTTGTGAAAACTGCACTTCCATGCTTGCCATCCAGAGAAATGAGCAGATCGTCAAGATCGATTGCGTCATCCCCGATGTATATATCGCGACAGCCGAGCCATTTGAGCACGAAGGCCGCAGGTATGTGGTGGAGGCCCTGAAGGATATTACCGATTCCGGGATGCTGGGCTTCCAGGGTGATGTGGTGGTCGCCATGAACAAGCTGCTGGAGCGCAGAAACAGCCTGCTGCTGAGGGACACCCTGACAAAGATATACCGGGAGAACTTCATCGATATCCGCCTGCCGCAGAACATGTATCAGGTGCGGGCTAAAGAGAGAACGCTTTGCCTGATTCTGATCAGCATCAAAAACCTCAAGGAAATCAATGAGTCGTACGGGTTTGAGGCCGGGGATGAACTGCTGCAGCAATTGGCGGCCGCGCTGAAGAGATCAATCAAAAAGCCTGAAGACTGGGTCGCGCGCTTCGCCGGCAGCGAAATGCTGGCCGCCCTGTTTGATCTGGACGAGGCGAAGGCCCAACGTACCTGCGCCCAGATACAGAGAAGGCTGAGAAAAATTATGCTCGCCGATGAAGCCGCCGCGCAAAAAGCCGTGTTCACCATCGGGTATCACCTGCCGGATGGGACGAACAAAGACACCAACAAGCTTGTCGCCGCCGCGCGAAAGAATATATTCCATCCGCTGAGCGGCCAAAAGATACATATGGACAATGCCTTGCTTGAAAAATCGTTCCCAGGCCTGCGCCTGAGCGAGCGGGAAGCGGAAGCCGCGGTGCTTCTGCTGTCGGGTAAATCCAACCAGGAAATCTCCGAGTCAATGTATGTCAGCCTGCCGACTGTTAAAAAACACATTGCGAAGATTCTGAATGCATCCGGGGTAAAGACCCGCGCGGAGTTTATCGCGAAAGCGCTGCGTTAAGGCAGACCCGGAAGGCGGTCGTTTCAGGCCTTAATCATTATGCCCTGACCCATGATAATAAAAATTAGCCGGAGAGGCCAATAATTGTATATGTTAAAAATAGCGATCTGCGACGATATCAGCGACGAGCTCAGCCATGCCGCCGGGCTCACAAAGGCGTATCTGGCTGAGGCCGGCATTGACGCCGCGGTCCTGGCATGCTGAAAGTCCCACTTAGACTGACGCATGCCATTTCAATCAGACAGCCTGTCCGATAGCGGACAGGCTGTCATTTTTTTAAAGTATCGGTATCCCTGAGTTTATCCTTGTCAAAGCGGCCCGCATAAATCAGCGATCAACCCTGTTGCATATAGTCAATAATCATCCAGCCAAATACCCATATCAATGAAGTCATCGACATCCTTCGCGAAGGCGGCCCGAACGTTAAAATCCTCATCCAGTTCCTTCTTCAGCTGCTCCTGATAGATGAGCGCTGTCTCCATATCCCCCCGCTCAATGGCCTGGCGGATCAGGATTCTCAACTCGTTCTTTGTCATATCAGCCTCCTCGCCCCAAAGATACGGAATTCATCTCTTCTGACATCCCTGTCCGGCATGCCGCGGTCAGGATGTATATATTACATGTTACCACACAAAAGCGCCGGGAAGCAAATCGGACGATGTCTCCGAGACGCTGCCGCTGCCTCCAGGAGCACCAGCCGCGACCATCATCTGCCGATGTACAGGGTTTCGAGAGTTTGACAGTCAAACTCCCGTAAAATCATCATAAAAGTTTGTTTTTATCCCATATAATATACTTAACAGACGATCACTATTGAATTCAAAGGAGTTTTACAATATACTTCTCAGACATCTCCTTAGCCTCTGTAAATGCGCCAAAACCAACTTAACCATCGACGCAGTATCAGTATCTCAGTAGTATCTGTCAAAGAAAAAATAATAGTTCCTCCTGTCGGCAAACTTTATAATGATGGACGAATAACCTTGCCGCTTCGGCATCAGGTCGAGAATTAACCTGCCTGTTCGTCAATTGCCATCAACAAAAGCGCAAAAAGCTCTGCTCAAAGCTTTTCGCATCTTTCGCGCCTTTTGCGGTTCCATATGCTTTTACAGTTCAGCCTCCAGCCGGACGCACTTTCCCACAACCTTCAGATCAGCCATATTGACGATTTCACTTTCAAAGGCCTGATCATACTTTTGCAGCATCACCTGGAAACGGGGCATCACTTTCATCATCCGCAGCATCTTGCCCTGCGGGGTCTCGATCAGCATCATGGCGTTATCCTGCGGGGAAGCGGCAGGAACAATGAGCACCAGGTCATTCTTATGCACGCGGAAGCCCCGCATGTCGTCATCCGGCGCTTTGAAGTAGTACACCTTATCCTTGGGCGCGCCCTCCACCTTGCCCTCCGTGACGGGCAGCAGCCGGCTGCCTACTTCTTTCATCACGGCGTTGTAGATGGGCACATGCTGTAAAACACCAGACAGCGCGTCCAGCCAGATGGAGCCGGCCAGGCCGTCCCCTTCCTTATCGCTTGCTTTCCTTTTCTCAGGCACTTCACGTTTATCAACCGTTTTAACGGCACGTGGTATGGCGCTCTGCAGGTCGACGGTACTGGCAATATCATCCAGCGTAAAATCTGTCTCCTGGGGCTGTTCCATGCCCATTGTCTTGAGGATACGCCGCGCCTGGTCATCCCTGATGATGCGGGTGCCCGCCTCCACTTCCATCAAATAGCTGACGCTGACCCCGGACTTCTTCGCCACGGTCTTGAAATCAAGGCCCCGGCGCGTCCTCTCCAGCTTGATCAGATCACCCAATCTGCTCATATAAAAACCTCACTTTGAGTTATTGTTCCGCACGCAGAATATCAGACTCCTCTTTTGATGTCAAGAAAGGCATTAGCACTCTCGTTATTAGAGTGCTAAAAATCGCTTGATTTGCGCTTTATATGGTGATATACTGTCTGAGAACAATATTACGGAGGGAAATCATGAGCGAGCATCAAGCATTCAAGCAGGGCAACATCAGCATCGACGCCCAAAACATCATGCCGGTCATCAAGCGCTGGCTGTATTCGGACAAGGATATTTTTATCAGGGAACTGGTGTCAAACGGAGTTGACGCTATCAATAAGTACAGGATGATGGGCAAGGGCGGGGATGAGGATCTCCGCGTCACCGTCACGGTGGATAAGGAAGCCGGTATCATCTCCTTCTCGGATAACGGCATCGGCATGACCGCCGAGGAGGTTGACCGCTACATCAACCAGGTGGCCTTTTCCAGCGCCGAGGAGTTCTTGAAAAACTATACCGCGGGCGACCAGTCAGGCATCATCGGCCATTTCGGGCTTGGCTTCTACTCAGCTTTCATGGCAGCAAGCAAGGTGACGATCGATACCCTCTCCTGGGAGGAGAACGCTTCACCCGTTCTATGGGAGAGTGAGGACGGCATGGCCTACAGCATGTCGGAAGGCGCCAGGCAAACACGCGGCACCACCATCACCCTCACCATATCGGAAGAAGAAAAAGAGTTTCTGGACGGTTTCCGCGCCCGCGAGGTACTGAACCGCTACTGCGGTTATATGTCCGTGCCGATCTATTTCGTAGACATAGAGGCCGACAAGCGCGCCGAGGAAGCCGCCAAAAAGGATGACAAAAAGGCGGATAAGGCCGAAAATCCCGCCCCCGCCCCTATCAACGATACGAACCCCATCTGGCTGAAAGCGCCCAAGGATGTCACTGCTGAAGAGTACAAGGATAACTACCGCAAGCTGTTCAATACCTTTGAGGATCCGCTGTTCTGGGTGCACCTCAATGTGGATTATCCCTTTAATCTCAAGGGCATCCTTTACTTCCCCCGCATCAAGCGCGACCTGGCCGGGCAGGAGGGCGAGATCAAGCTGTTTAACCGCCAGGTCTTCGTGGCCGACAACATTAAGGAAGTGATCCCGGAATTCCTGATGCTCCTGAAGGGCGTCATCGATTGCCCCGACCTGCCGCTGAACGTATCCCGCTCCTTCCTGCAAAACGACGGCTATGTGCGCAAGCTCTCAGCCCATATTACCAAGAAGGTGGCTGACCGCCTGAATGGCTTGTTCAGCACCGAGCGCGAAACCTATCAGGGCTATTGGGACGACATCAACCCCTTCATCAAATACGGCTGCCTGCGCGACCAGAAGTTCTACGACATGGTCAAGGACAGCCTGCTGCTGAAGACCACAGCCGGCGAATACCTGACTGTCAGCGAATACAAGGCCCGCAACGATGAGAAGACGCAGAAGAAGGCGTTCTATACCACAGATGAAGGCCGGCAGGCCGCAAGCATTTCGCTGTACACAGCCCGGGGGATAGACGTCGCGCTGATGGACAGCCTGATCGATATCAACTTCATGGGCTTCCTGGAAAATGCCGAGGGCGTTGAACTCAGCTTTGTGCGCGTAGACTCCGATACCGCCGGCTTGACCGAAGAGAGCGAGGAGGGCAAGGACCTCGACCAGGCCGAGGTGCAGACCGCCTTCCGCGAAGCCCTTGACAACAAGGAGCTTGAGGTGAAGCTTGAGTCCTTCGCCGACCCCGAGCTGCCCGCCATGCTGACCGAAGATGAGCAGATGCGCCGCTTCAAGGAAATGAGCGCCGTATACGGACAGAGCTTCGCCATGCCCGACCGATACACTCTGGTGCTCAACCGCCGCAATCCCACCGTGCAGCGCGTCGCCAGGATGGAGGACGGCGAGATCAAGCAGATGATGCAGCAGCAGCTTTTTGACCTGGCTAAGCTGTCCAGCCGTCCGCTTGAAAAGGAAGAGCTGAAGTCCTTCCTGAAGAGAAGCAACAAATTGCTGGACGTGATGACAGAATAATTTCCGATCCAAGCATAATGCCGGTCCCGCGCTTATACGCGGGGACCGGCATTGTTGTTGATCACGATAATCAGAAAATCAGCTCTTCCCTCACCTGGACCGCTTCATTTCGCAGCAGCGCCCACTCCTTTTCTGTGAGAGGCTCGCTGTATGCCCTGCCTATATTATTCAGCATAAAGCCCAGGTGCTCGGTATCTCCGGGAGGCACAAGGGTATTGGCGCCTTTGAGTACAGCGTATTTCATCGCAGCCAAGCCCAAGGCTTCATTGCCGTATATGGGCTGACACCAGGATTTGGGATAGACCCGCTCTTCCCCCTCACGCCACTTGCGCCTCACAAGGGTTTTCAGAGCAAGCAGCCCGATCCCCCGCTCCTGTATCAACGCGGCAAGACGGTCGCCCCAGCCGCGGTTGATACCAAGCGCCCAGTTCATGGGGAACAGCACCGTCTCAAAGGGGTAGAGAGTCAGGGCCCTTAGCGCGACATCCTCGTTATGAGCGGAAAAGCCCACATGTCGGATGAGTCCCGCCTGTTTGGCCCGGACAAGAGTCTCCATCGCGCCGCCGGGGCCGAAGGCTTCATCCAGATCGGCATCCGTGCTGAGAGCATGAAGCTGATACACATCAAAATAATCTGTTTGAAGCAGGCGAAGGGACTCTTCCATCTCAGCTTTCGCGCCCTTTGCGTCCCTCGCCATGGTTTTGCACGCCAGATGTACGTTCGTGCGGTAAGGCGCAAGGGCAGGTCCCAGGCGTTCCTGCGAGTTACCGTAGGAAGGCGCGACATCAAAATAGTTGATTCCGGCAGCAACAGCCTCAGCCACGTTTCCATTGGCGTCCCCCTGCGTTTCATCTCTGTTGATAATGCCGCCGAATACGACGGCCGACGCCTTTATGCCGGTATGTCCCAGTGCATGATATATCATCTGACTGCCTCCTTAAAATATCCGTCCTGTTTTCTCAAATATATCACAGGATACGGAGCCTGTACAAGTACCGCTGTCTTTTCGTTTTTCCCTTGTATCCGGTGTCACAGTGTTTGTTCATATGCTACAATGTCAGTGATTCAAAATCACGGCCCAAACGGGTGGAGGAATACGATGTTCGGCGTACTTGTCAATGCCTTGGCTGTCATCGCGGGAAGCGGTCTGGGCCTGCTGCTGCGGCGCGGCCTTCCCCAAAAATATACGGATGGACTGATGCAGGCACTGGGCCTGTGCGTGATAGTCATCGGCATATTGGGGCTGAATGCCAAGGTGGACAGCATGGCTGTCATCCTCTCCATCGTGCTGGGCAGCGTCGCCGGGATTGCCTTGAACATTGACGGGGCGATCAAGCGCCTTGGCGACAGTATGGACAGGGGCTTCAAAAGCAGCGCTCGTGATGGCGGCCACACCCTGGGTGAGGGCTTTGTCACCGCTACTCTTTTCTTTTGCATCGGGGCTATGACCGTCACCGGCTCCCTGCGCTCCGGTCTGGAGGGGGATTACAGCATCCTCTACGCCAAATCGGCGCTCGACTTTATCTCATCCATCCTATTTACCAGCGCTATCGGTATCGGTGTCATGCTGTCCAGCGTCTCCGTGCTGGTCATCCAGGGAGGCATCGTGCTACTGGCCCGGCTGGTCGCCCCTCTGTTCACAGAGCCGGCCATTGCGGCTATCTCCTGTGTCGGCTCTGTACTGATTCTGGCACTGGGTCTCAATATGCTGAACATCACCAGGATCAAGCTGGCTGACATGCTGCCCTCCCTGGTTTTAGCTCCGGTGACAGCGGCATTGATGGCAATGTTTTAACGTAATATCAGATCTGTTCCCATAAAAAAAGCTGCCGGGCTTTCACCCGGCAGCTCATCTTCGCTGATCTAATCAGCGGCCACCACGCATGGACGCAAAGCAATCGCTGCAGTAGATGGGACGGTCGTTTCTGGGAAGGAAAGGCACTTGCGTTTCGGCGCCGCACTGGGCGCAGATGGCAGTGTGCATTTCACGCGGAGCACCGCCGCTGTTACGGTTGGTCTTGTGGGATTGGCGGCATTCCTTGCAGCGTGTGGGCTGGTTCTGGAAGCCCTTCTCGGCATAGAATTCCTGTTCGCCTGCGGTGAACGCGAATTCCTGGCCGCAGTCACGGCACACCAGAGTTTTGTCTTGGTACATGAGTGGTATCCCCCTGAATTTTAGATGGGCTGACGCACGCTGACCTGGTCTTTGACCCCACACTCGCCGGCAGGAGCTTAGCTACCCGTGCTTAGACTCTCACGCCGCTCTCTCGGGCACGAATGCCCGGCCGGGCTTACCTCTAGACCGCACCATGCTCGCCGGAGTTTCTCCGGCTTACGTGGACCGCTTTGCCTGCGGCTGGCATCGGCTTACAACCACAGCCGCGCATCAACCGTGCTCATTATAAGAGTATTTGGTTAAAAACGCAACATAAAAGTATATGATTGAACACATGTCGCAAAATATGACCAAAACTTCAAAAAAAGCCCTCTTTCAACCGTATAATGAGGTGAAAACATCAATTTTTAAGGATATTAGGACCGCCGCGGCAACCGCCTGCCCAAGCCCGCGGTGGGATTCGCCGGTGATGTGCAGGCCATCAGCCGGATCCGTCTGCGTGATCTCTCCCGCATTGTATAAATTGGGGCTGCCATTCGTTTGAACGGCAGCCCCAAGAGTATGAAACGAATGGGCTTACTTCTTCGCCTGCTTTTGCTTGATAGCGGCCTGCGCGGCGGCCAGACGGGCGATCGGCACGCGGAAGGGTGAGCAGCTCACATAGTTCAGGCCGATATTGTGGCAGAACTCGATGGTGGACGGATCGCCGCCATGCTCACCGCAGATGCCCAGCTTAAGGCCGGAACGGGCGGCACGGCCCTTTTCGGCGGCCATCTTCACCAGGCTGCCGACACCTTCCTGATCCAGGCGGGCAAAGGGATCGCTCTCCAGGATCTTGCCTGAATAGTAGGAATCCAGGAACTTTCCTGCGTCATCACGGCTGAAGCCGAAGGTCATCTGGGTCAGGTCATTGGTGCCGAAGGAGAAGAATTCAGCTTCCTCAGCGATCTTATCGGCGACCACGCATGCGCGCGGGATCTCGATCATCGTGCCGACCTGGAACTCGATGCGCTCGTTTTGCTCGGCAAAGATCTTCTCGGCTGTCTCCAGCACGATGGACTTGACGAACTTCAGCTCCTTGACGGCGCCGACCAGCGGGATCATGATCTCGGGCTTCACATCCAGGCCTGTCTCGCGGCGGACCTTCAGCGCAGCCTGAATGACGGCGCGGGTCTGCATCTCGGCGATCTCGGGATAGGTGACCGCCAGACGGCAGCCGCGGTGGCCCATCATGGGGTTGAACTCGTGCAGATCATTGATCTTGGCGACGACGGCCTCGCTGGTGGTGCCCAGCTCCTTGGCGATCGCGGCGATCTCGTCTTTCATGCCCAGCTGCGGCAGGAACTCATGCAGCGGCGGGTCGAGGTAGCGCACGGTCATCGGACGGCCTTCCAGGGCGATGTACATTTCCTCAAAGTCCTTCTGCTGGAAGGGGAGGATCCTCGCCAGGGCAGCCTTGCGCTGCTGGGCGTTGTCAGACAGGATCATCTCGCGCATGGCCTTGACGCGGCTCGCCTCAAAGAACATGTGCTCGGTGCGGCACAGGCCGATGCCCTCAGCGCCAAACTCAACGCCCTGCTTGGTATCACGGGGGGTATCAGCGTTGGTGCGGACCTTCAGGGTGCGGGCCTTGTCAGCCCAGCTCATCAGCTTGGCGAAGTCGCCGGTCACAGCGGTCTCAACAGTGGCCACCATGCCTTCATAGACATTGCCGGTGGTGCCGTCCATCGACACCTTATCGCCTTCGCGGTAAGTCTTGCCGTTCACGGTGACGCTCTTTGTATGCTCATCAATATGCAGGGCGCCTGCGCCGACGACGGCGGGGCGGCCCATGCCGCGGGCAACGACGGCCGCGTGGCTGGTCATACCGCCGCGGGCGGTCAGGATGCCGCGGGCCATGTCCATGCCCTCGATATCTTCAGGGGTGGTCTCTTCGCGGATCAGGATGACAGCCTTGCCTTCCTTGCCGGCCTTGGCGGCATCGGCAGCGGTAAAGTACAGGGCACCGGCGGCAGCGCCGGGGGACGCGGGCAGACCGTTGGTGATCAGGGTGGCAGCCTTCAGGGCAGCGGTATCAAAGTTGGGGTGCAGCAGGGTATCAAGCTGCTTGGGTTCCACCTTCAGCACGGCCTCTTCTTCAGTCAGCTGGCCTTCTTCAACGAGATCAACGGCGATCTTCACGGCGGCGCCGGCGGTGCGCTTGCCGTTGCGGGTCTGCAGCATAAACAGCTTGCCGCGCTCGATCGTGAACTCCATGTCCTGCATGTCATGGTAGTGAGATTCAAGGGTGTTGGCGATCTGCACAAACTGCTCGTACACCTCGGGCAGGGTATCCTTCATGGTTTCGATGGGTCTGGGGGTACGGATGCCGGCCACGACGTCCTCGCCCTGGGCGTTCATCAGGTACTCGCCATACAGCTTCTTTTCACCGGTGGAGGGGTTGCGCGTAAAGGCAACGCCGGTGCCGCAATCGTCACCCATGTTGCCGAAGACCATGCCCTGCACGTTGACGGCAGTGCCCCAGTCGCCCGGAATATCATTCATGCGGCGGTAGTAGACGGCGCGGTCATTGTCCCAGGAACGGAACACGGCCTTGATAGCCTCCATCAGCTGTGTCTTGGGATCCTGGGGGAATTCAACGCCCATGGCATTGACATAGATTTCCTTGTAGCGGCGAACGACCTCTTTGAGGTTCTCAGCCGTCAGGTCGGTATCCTGCTTGCAGCCGTTCTCGCTCTTGACGGCTTCCAGCGCGTGGTGGAACTTCTGCTTTTCGATCTCCATGACGACGTCTGAGAACATCTGGATGAAACGGCGGTAGCTGTCATAGGCAAAGCGCTCGTTGTTGGTCAGCCGGGCCAGGCCCAAAACCGCTACATCATTCAGGCCCAGGTTGAGGATGGTATCCATCATGCCGGGCATGGAAGCGCGGGCGCCGGAACGCACGGAAACCAGCAGGGGATCATTCAGATCGCCAAACTTCTTGCCGTATTCCTTTTCAGTTTCGGCCAGGGCAGTAAAAATCTGGGCTTCGATCTCGGGGGCAATGGTCTTATTGTCGGCATAGTAACGTGTGCAAGCTTCCGTCGAAACGGTAAAGCCCTGGGGGACGGGAAGGCCAATGTTGGTCATTTCGGCCAGGTTGGCGCCCTTGCCGCCCAAGGTGTTCTTCATGGAAGCATTGCCTTCACGGAACAGATAGACATACTTGGTCATGTTCTTTGTTTCCTCCTTAAAAGTAGAATGCCCGAAGGCAAACATCCGCAGAGCGGACACAATCCAAATAATTATAACCGATTATACCGAGTTTATCAATCAGATGACGCAAAAGGAATGCGTTTTGTGAATTGCAAACTTAAGTTCCGGTCTTGGGGGGAGGGAGTGGAAATAAGTC
>CAYZRZ010000030.1:356-16050 GCA_964480995.1 uncultured Christensenella sp. | reverse complement strand
AAACTATAGTTTAAACTCTTTTAAATATATATTGACCGACCTGCTTATTTCCCTTGCAAAATCTGAATTGTATTTCCGGGCGCAGAAGGCCCGCACCCACTCGTCATAACCACGGCTGCCTGCCCTTTGGCTCAGCATCTCCCGCAGCTCGGGGCCGTCCATGCGGCGGTAGGTATTTTCGTGGACGATGTGCTTCATGGCGAGTCGCTCGGGCTTTTCTCGGCTCATTTGCTGCGCCGTGGGGTAGCCGAATACCAGCATCAGGGCGGGGAAGACGAAGGCCGGCAGCCCCAGCAGCTCGCGGTGCGTCTCGCACTGTTCCATGATGTCGCCGATGTAGCAGGAACCGATCCCGAAGCTTTCGGCGGCGGTGACAGCGTTTTGCGCGGCGATGGCGGCGTCGCAGACGGCCAGCATCAGGTCGCCGGCACCCGGTTTCCGGGGGCCGCAGCCGGCCTCGATGTAGGCATCATGCCACTTCTGCGCGTCCGCGCAGAAAATCAGCACCAGCGGGGCCTTGGCGATGAAGGGCTGGTTGTCGCAGGTGACCGCCAGCTTCTCTTTGCGGGCCTGATCGGTGATATCGAGGATGGTGTACAGCTGCTGGTTGCCGGCGGTCGGCGCCTGGGCGGCGCACCGGAGAATCTCCTGCTTGATGTCTTCCGGAATTTGCCTGTCTTCAAAGGCGCGGACGGATTTTCTGTTTCTCAGGCTGTCGGTGATGGGGTTTGTGCTCATGAGGCCTCCGCTTCCTTGCTCTTTTCAAGCTGCTCAAGCGGCTTCCCGGCAAGGATGAGCGTGATGAAGCCGGCCAGGAACAGGGCAAGCAAGGCCAGGGTACCAAAGGACGAGCGGCCGCTCAGGCTGCCGATCAGGGCATAGAGCAGGGGGCCGACAAAGGTGGCGAACTTGCCGAATATGTCAAAGAAGCCAAAGTACTCGTTGGAGCGCTTCTTGGGTACCAGCTTGCCGAAATAGCTGCGGCTGACAGCCTGGATGCCTCCCTGTACCGTGCCCACCAGGATGGCCATGGCCCAGAACATAAGGGTGCTGCGGCTGATGGAAGCGCGGTAATCGTCGATCAGGGGCGCGTTTTGCTGCGCGAAAGCCAGGGCAGTCCCCGTGAGCTTTTCCTGCAGAGGCGCTGTGAGGGCGGGGTCGGCGTCCGGCAGATCAAGCGCAAGTGCGCTCAGCTCCGCCGCCTTGCCCTCCAGCATCAGCGCGCGGGCATCCGACAGATAGCTGTCTATGGCCCCCGTCGCGTCCTTAATACCGTCTGCCTGGGTCTGACCTGCCTCCTCCGCCATGGCGGTATAGGCCTTGTCAAAGGCATCCTGCGAAGGCTCCAGCGAGAAGCCCATGTAAAAGCCAACGCCGCAGATCACCATATAGACGGCGATGGCGGCCAGCAGCATCCTCCTTGTGGTGAAGCGCTGGGCCAGCCTGCCAAAGAGGATGGAACTGGGCATGGCCACGATCTGCGTGACCAAAAGCGCCAGGATCATGCCCACCGCGCCCAGCCCCAGGGCTGTGCCGTAGGCGGTGGAGATGCTGATCACCGTGCCCACGCCGTCGATGTAGAAAAAGTAGGCGATCACAAACATCAGCAGGCCCTTGTTGCGCGTGATTTCCTTGGCCGTGCGCCATACGTTTGAAAAAGTCTGCCGGGCGGCAGTGCCCTGCCCGCGCTCAATATAATGCACCTGATCCACGTTCTTCAGGAAGGGGATGGAAAAGCCCAGCCACCACAGCGAGGTGATCAGGATGGCGAACTTCTGGGCGATCGGGCTCCCGTATCCCAGCCAGAGCAGCATGCCGATGGACATCACAAAGGGGATGGTGCTCCCGCCGATATAGCCCATCGCGAAGCCCCAGGAGCTCACCTTATCCATCCGCTCATTGGTGGTGACATCGGTGAGGAAGCTGTCGTAAAACAGGTTGGCGCCCGAGAAGCCGATGTGGCTGATGACATAGCCCACCAGCATCATGCGCCAGTCGCTCATGAAGGCCAAAGAAGCCGTTGTGACCACGCCAAGCAGCATGAAAACGGTGAACAGTTTTTTCTTCATGCCCTTGAAATCGGCCAGCGCGCCCAGGAAGGGGGACAGGAGGGCCACCAGCAGGGTGGTGACGGAGGTGCCGATGCTCCACCAATAGTCGCCGCCGGAGCCGGCCATGCTGACAAAGATGGTGGGGAAGATGGCCGCCATGATATTGGTGGCGTACACGGAGTTGGCCCAGTCGTAGAGAATCCAGCTTTTTTCCTTCAGGGTGAAGCGGGATGCCTTATCCTTCGCCATAGAGTTGCCTCCTTTGGGCCCGAGTGCCGGGCTGCGTCATATTTAAGCGCATTATAGAGGATGCTGAGGTAAAAAGATAGAAGAAACATGTAAAATATGCCTTGAGTATGCTACCATGTCAGGGAATCGCGGAGGAGGTGGCCGGAGCTGTGCTGTATCTGGAGAACGTTGTTTTCCCCACCGAGGATCAGGAGTGGGATTTTCGCATGTCGGTCAAGCGGACCAGCTATACCAGCCTCTACCCCTTTTATTCCCTCATCAATACAGGGCTTGCAAGGCTTGATTTTGAGCCGCTCACCATCCTGCATGGCGGCAACGGATCGGGGAAGACGACCGCGCTCAATGTCATCGCCGAAAAGCTGGGCATCCGGCGAAGCGCGCCTTTCAACCGCAGCAATTTTTTTGAAGATTATGTCAAGCTGTGCCGCGTGGGCATCGAGGAGGATATACCTTCTCACAGCCGTGTGGTGACCAGCGACGATGTGTTTGACTATATGCTGGATATCCGCAGCCTCAATGAGGGCATCGACCGCAAAAAGGAGACGCTCTACGAGGATCATTTTGACGCGCGCCACTCCGTGTTCAAGCTGCGGGGCCTTGATGATTATGAGGAGCTGAAAAAGCGCACCGACGCCAGGCGGATGACGCAATCCTCCTTCGTGCGCAGCCAGGTGATGGACAATGTGCGCGAGCAGTCAAACGGCGAGAGCGCCCTCTTTTACTTCAGGCAGCGCATCGAGGAAGACGCCCTCTATCTGCTGGATGAGCCGGAAAACAGCCTGTCGGCCTCCCGGCAGATCGAGCTGGCGGCCTATCTGGAGGAGACCGTGCGCTATATGGGCTGCCAGCTGATCATCTCCACCCACTCCCCCTTTCTGCTGTCGATGAAGGGGGCCAAGATCTACGACCTGGATGCCAGGCCGGCTGATATCAAGCCCTGGACGGAGCTTCAGAATGTACGCGCCTACTATGATTTTTTCACGAAGCACAAGGAGGCATTTGAGGCATGATGGATCTGGTGATGTTTCCGGTTATACTCCTGTTCATTGCCGATGGGGAAAGCCTGCGGTTTCTGACGCAGCTGTTTGAAGAACATGCCCGGGTGATGCAGGCCACAGCCTATCATATACTGGGCAGCCAGCACGACGCGCAGGACGCGGTCAGCCAGGCCTTTGTGCAGCTGCATAAAAATATTTCCGCAATCCGGCAGATTCCCTGCAACAAACTGCGCCCCTATCTTGTCAGTACTGTTAAGAACGTCTCGATCACCATGCTGAACAAACGGCAGAAGGAGCTGGGACGGACCCGCCCGATGACGGAGGAGCTGGAGGATACGCTGAGGCATCCGGGCGAGGGGACGGACGATCTGGCGCTGGCGGGGATGACGGCGGAATACCTGATCGCGGCCATCGGCCGCCTGCCGGATGACAAGGCAGAGATCATCCGCATGAGCGCTCTGGATGGGTTGAGCGATAAGCAGATCGCGGGGATGCTTGGCATTACGCCCGGCAGCGCGCGCAGCAGGCTCAGCCGGGCCCGGGCGCAGCTGAAGGCAGTGCTGTTAGGGGAAGTGTATGAGGAAGATTAAGAAGATGAAACACCCCCTGACGCGTGAGCAGGCGCGGAGCGATTATGAACAGGCCATGCTGCGCTATGCCTTGCTGGAGGCTCAGGAAAGGCAGGCCGATCAGCTGGCGGCGGCATATAGCCCGATGCCGGAGGAGAACGAAGCCCTGCGCGTCCGCGTGATGGCGGCCCTTGGCCGCGGCGGCGCCTGGCGGGATACCGTGCGCCTGACAAGGATGGCCCTGCCGCGGCTGGGGAAGGCCCTGGCCATCCTGCTGATCATATTCGCCATCGGGATGCCTGCCGCCATCGCCACCATACCGCCCGTGCGGGCCAGGGTGATGGAACTGATCTTTGAGACCCTGCGGCAGTATACCCGCGTCAGTCTTCAGGAAAAGCAAGGGGCGGATGTGGAGGTGCCGGATGAGTGGGGCGGGGAGTACTATCCTTCATATATTCCGGAGGGTTATGAATTCGATGAGGTTCTCGGGGGAACGCTCGTACGAAATGTCTATTATCAAAACCTTCATGGTAATTTGCTTTTGTTCAGTGAATATGGAGATACTTCATCTACCAGGCTCGATACTGAGAATGCGGATGTGCAGTTTGTTATGATTCATGGTAACCCCGGAATGCTGGTGGAGAAAAATGGAAGAAGCACTGTAACTTGGTCTGAAAATGATCGGTATTTTGTGTTATCTGCAGATAATATGTCCGGTGACAGCGTCATGATAATAGCTGATTCTATCGTCAGAATAAAATAATCCTGGAAATTTTTTCAATAAGCTGCAACACATCCCCTTTCTGATTCGTCTTTAGTAGTGAGACCAATTTAGAAAGGGGATTTTGTATGAGGAAGGTACCGGGGATTGTTATTGCGGCGGCTCTTGTGCTGGGAATAATGATTGTCTCATCTGCTCAGGCGGTGGACATTGTTCCCTATTATGAGCATACGAGCCAAATTACAGCTTCTTTTGACCTTAACGGAGGGGTTGCAAGTTGCTATGGACAGGTCAAGCCTGCTGGAAGTAATGGGAAAGCCTATATTACTGTGAAACTACAGCAGAAAATCGGCACAATGTGGGCTGATTTTGCCTCGTGGAGCGGAACTGCCTCAGCGTTTGGGAAAATGGCGGTCGCGGAAGGGACAAAAACTTTGACACAAGGGTACAGCTATCGTGTGGCTGCATATGGAACCATCAAAGATAGCTCAGGAAATGTACTTGAATCTGTCAGTGAGTTCAGCGCGATAAGGAGCTATTAGCCTTCAAAGAGCTGGCATCAGCTTCTTTGATATCATTAGCTCGGCAGGGACAAGGCCTTCTCTGCCGGGAAGGAAGGAGGAGAGTCCGTTGATTTGATTGCTTTTTCGTGCGGATGTGTGCGAATGGCTTTGCGGGATGGAGAAAAAGGTGTATAGAAGATACGCCTCAGTACCTTTCTTGCGGCGAACGACAGTGATTGTGATATCTGTATAATGATAAATCAAATGAAAAAAGGAAAGGCAGGATTCTTCTATGAAACGTATTTTGATCGTAGTTATCTCTCTGGCTCTTGTGCTCGTGCTTGGCTTTTCCTCTGTGGCGCTGGCGGCTGTCTACAGTTCTCGGTATAGTGACAATACCCTGAAACGCAGCAGCACCGTGAAGACCGTTGTCAAGAATGTTCAGGCGGATCTGACAAAGAACACAAATTATACACTGACTCATGATGGGATTTTTGGCGGGCAGACAGAGCGTGCGGCAAAGGAATTCCAGACAGATAATGGCCTTGATTCGGATGGGCAAGTTGGAATGTACACTAAAACGGCACTTTATCCCCTGAGGGATACGTACTACAACTATTGAATTGACCTGGGGCGCGATTGGCGGAGCTATCGCGCCCCTTTTAAAAGAAAGAGGAAGCTATTGTATGAAGAAACAAATGTTAAGCATCCTGGCAATAAGCCTTATCCTGATGTTTCTTTTTATTCCGTCAATGTTGGCGGAGGAAGAGGCGATGAACAGGCTGTATGCTATTATCCAGGAACAGAGGGGCTATACGCGGGAACAATTGAGCGTGAATCAAATGGAATACAGCGATGGCAGGTGGGGCTTCAGCCTGACCATCATTGATCACCCGGAAGATGAGGATGGGCTGCTGGTCGGGCAGATGGACAAGGCAGGCAGATTGCTCATGCTAGAAGGGCCTCAAAAAATATCTTGGGACAGACAATTGGAAAATGATCTGAAAGCCTGTTTCAACCGGGATGACGGCTATCTGCTGCTGCCCAAGGTGCGTGAGAAGTGGCTGCCTATACTGGATGCACTTTCACCTGAACAGCTGAGCCACATCTTTGAAAGATATGTGGCGGTGGTTCGCCTGGACATCAGCCTGCCCGACCCGGAAGTTATACCCTATACGGATGCCTATGAGAAGGCTCTGTCTCATTTGGCGGAGCTGCCCGGCTGGTCGGGTGAGCAAGCCAGGATGTTTCGTTTGGCCATCTGTGCCTATTATGAGCCGAAGGATATAGGCTATCCTGTCTATTTCTTCTATTTTGAGCAGCATTCATATATGGAGGATGCTTATGCCTCTGACCGTGCCATGGGGCGATATCAAGAGAAGCTGAAGAAAGCATTTGATGGAGATGCTCCGCGCCGGTTTTCTATCATGATAGATGCGGTGGACGGCAGTTTGGTGGAACTTCCTGTGATTGATTATGTGCCAATTAAATACCATTATCTTGATTTCTTGATCCGCACGCCGGAAATCATACAGGCCGCAAAAGGCATGACATGACCGGGGAGGCTGCCATGAAAAACAAAACAATCCTGATCGTTCTAAGCCTGCTGTTAACGGCAGGGCTTGTCCCTGCCGCCATGGCGGAAGCGGAGACATTAAACCGCAACCTGCTCTATGCGCAGGAGGATACTTATGTCGCCGATATTGAAAGTTATCAGGGACAGCTGTACATCCTGCGCAGCGAAGGGCTGTTTGCCTACGAAGCCGCGGCGGGGGAGGAAAGGCTTGTGACGGAGGCCGTGACTTCCGATTATGAGCGGGAGAACAACATCGATTTGCTGCTGGCGGGAGAGGACGGCTTGTATGGATTGATCACAGGCAAGCGCAAGCTGGTCCGGCTGTTGGACGACCGGGGGGAATACAAAGGGGAGACTGTCTTTACCTGGGAAGGGGAGGAGGATTTTATCAGCGGGGCCTTCCTGCAGGAGGGAAGGCTGTACCTGAAGACCCATGACACAGGCGGTGAGGCGCTGCGCGGCATATCACTTTCCGGCGGGGAGGATAGCCGGACGCCGCTGCGCGATATCCGCTGCCTTTCATCCTATCAGGATGGCAAGATACTGGCCGTGTCCCGCCTGCGGGATGGGAGCCGGCTGCGCCATGTGCTTTGCCTGATCGCGCTGGGCGATGGGGAAACGGAGGAACTGCAGGCGCTGGATTTCAGGCCCGATGCCCTTGCCTGGGACGCGCGGGGAGACCGGATACTGCTGGCCGGGGAGGGAAGGATCTACAGTCGTGATGCTGAGGGGAATACCGAGATGTCCGCCTATATCCTCAGCGGGGATGTGAGCAAGCTGGTGTCCATTGGCGGCGGGATGGCCGCCGTCCACGTGGATAATAATATGGCTGTCCGCGCGCAGGGATCGGCGGGGGAACAAAAGCGTCTGGTGCTGGGGCGGGATTACGGGCGCAGCGCCGATTACATCAGCTTCCTGCGGGACAGTCCGGATGTCGAGCTGATATTCCGGGCGGATCCTTTTATGACGCCGGAAGAGCAGTTTATCAATGATATGACCATGCGGGGCGGCGAGATAGATATCTATATCCTCAGCGACCCGAATCTGCTGCCCACCATTTATGAAAAGGGCTTTGGGGCGGATCTGTCCGGGAGCGCGAAGCTGGCTGCCATCGCAAGTGATATGCACATGCCTTTTCAGAAGCTTTTTCTCAGGGAAGGGGCGCTGCGCGCCATCCCGCAGGAGGTATACATTGATGTGCTGGGTTATAACCCGGATTTATTTGAGCGCCTTGAGCTCCCTGTACCCACCGGCTATGAGCAGCTGATGGATTTGCTTGAGATGTGGCTGGCCGATTATGCCGATGAACACCCCCAGATACTCTTTGATCCCTTTGACCAGGGCCTTGATTTACCAAGCCTGCTGGAGCGCCGCGCGGATGAGCGGGCGGCGGCCGGGCAGGAAGCGGTGTATTCCGCCCCGGACATGGAGCGGTTGCTGAGCCGTTACATGGAGCTGTCCGTCGCCTACGCGGACAGGCGCGGGAAGGGGGAGACAAGCGAGCGGGGCTTTTATGCCATCAGCCTGCTGTATAAGGGAATGTATGATTATCTGCCCTTATCATTTGAGGCGGGACACAATCCGGTGATCAGCGGCGCGGATGTTCAGATGAGTTATTATGTGGTCAATCCATTCTCTCCCCGGCAGGAAGAGGCCCTGCAATTTATTGAACATGCAGCGGATGCCTGGCCGCAGGAGATAGGCTTTACCCTGCTGCGTTCCATGGCCCGCCCCATCCAGCGGCAGGAATATCAGCGTGAGAAGCAGCGGCTGCAAGACGATCTGGATGCCTTTGAGGAGGCGAGGTCAAAGGCCGAGACTATTGACCTGCCTGTATGGGATCTCAAGATACAGCGAAAGCGGGAGGAGTTGGCGCTGAGCGAGTTCAACCGCTGGACAGTCACGCAGGAGCAGGCAGACCGCTACCTGGGCTTGGTGGATAAGATTGTGATCAGCGATCGGAACCCCCTGAGCATCCTGCGCGGCAGGCAGCCGGAGTTTTTTGACCAGGCCGCGGCGATGGAGCCGGCAGAGTTCCTGCGCCTGCTGGATGAGCGCGTGCGATTGGTCAGGCTGGAAGGGTATTGAGTGGCACAGGGCTTAGGCATCCTTATGGCGGATGGTTTGCCGCCAAGAAAAAAATTAAAAAATTCCACAAATGATGCAACATTTCGCCCTTCAATATCGTCTATATAGGTGAAGGGCCGTTAAGATCAACAATACCGGACGAATGGGAAGGAGAACCATAATGAAACACATTAATCACGACCTCACCATCCAAGAGCGTCGCAATAATGAACCCATCCGGATCAGCCGGGATGAGCTGGTCAGTATGCCCGCACAGGAAATCTTTGAAAAGCGCACCGACAGCTCCAAGGTCTTTTCGCTTGGTGAGAACCGCTTTCAGGCGGTTCTTTTTGCGGAGCCCGTTCATTACCTCGATCCCGATACCGGCAAGTATGAGCCGATTGATAACCGTCTGGATGATATCTCTCAAGAGAAGGGTAAGCGCGTGCTGCGCAACCGTAAAAACCCTCATCTAAGGATATCCATGGCCGCTGCGGATCAAAATGAATCGATTGTTATTGAAGATGACGCAGGCCACCGTATCAGCTGGGCATTTTCAGGCGCTAAAGCTGTTTTCCCTTTTGCCTTGCGGGATGAGAAGGCGATGGATACCGCCAAGCTCAATCGCGTTGAAGAAGCGCTATCAAATAGTCAATCCGCCGCGCAGTACAGCGGCATCTTCCCGGGCGTGGATTTAAAATGCACCGTTCATGGCCATATATTCAAGGACGAGCTAGTCTTCTCGTCGCGCGACGCTGTGAATACTGTTCATCTGACGCTCCATGCCCCCAGCTTAACCCCTGCCAAGGGGGAACAGGGAAACATCCTCATCGCGGATGGGAAAGGTGAAACGGTCTTTACACTCCCCACGCCTTTTATGAAAGACGCTCAGGAAGAATCAACCTTCGGCTCTGTGGAAGTCAGCCTGGAGCAGGGCAAGCAGACCGATTCCTGGCAGATCATCTATTCGCCCGACAAAGCCTGGCTTGACGGGGCAAAATATCCGGTCATCCTCGACCCTGTCGTCATCACTAAAAAGCATTCCACTGCGATTGAAGATAATTACATTACCTCTGCCCAGCCCAACACCGTTCAGCCCTATGCGGGCGCCGCCATGAAGGTGACCTATAACAGCGGATCATGGGGTACCAGCAAATCCTTTATCAAATTCCTCAACGCTGATCTCCCGCCCATCGACTCATCCTACTATGTCACGAAGGCTTATATGTTTGTGCAGACGCGCTCAGCGCCTACCAGCCCCGCGTCCGTCTACCTGAAGGAAGTACTTGGTCCCTGGAACTCCACCACCATCACCTACAACAACGCGCCCGCGCTGAATGCTTTCAGCCTGGACTACACATACATGAACGCCGCCAACACTTGGTACAGCTATGATATCTCCAACCTGGTCAGGAAGTGGTACGCCGGAACCAATTACGGCTTCGCCCTTGAGGCCAACACCGGCACCTTCATGGAAGTAAGCACCAGCGACGATTCCTACAACAAGCCCTATGTGATGATCAGCTATGTCAGCCTGGCCGGGTTGGAAAGTTATCTAGCCTATGAGAGCCAATCCGTCGGCCTGGCGGGTACCGGGCATGTCAGCCTGTATAACGGCAACCTGATTTTTGAGCACCAGGATACGGTATGCAACGGCAATATCCTCCCCGTATCTGTCAGCCATTTCTATAACAGCTGCTACCGGAATGACGATGCCTTTGGTGTCGGCAAGGGCTGGAAAACCAACTATCATCAATGCTTGCATAGGGAGACGCTGCCTGACGGTACAGGCGATGCTATGTACTATGTGTATACGGATAGTGATGGCACCCGCCATTACTTCAAGCAGACAGGCGGTGTTTGGAAGGACCAGAGCGGCCTGGAACTGACGCTGACAATATCCGGCAGCCTGGTCACGATCCGGGACAAGGGCGACAATACCATGACCTTCGACCTGCCTACGGTTGAGTTCAATGGCAACTACGCAAATGTCAGGATGATCAAGACTTTCGCTGATGCGCATGGCAACAGCATCACCGTCTCCACGGATTCCAACCGCTTGCTGACAGATGTTGTGGATGGCGCAGGCCGGTACACCGGCTTTTCAAACTATCCGCGTTTATCCACAATCTATCCTCCTGGTTACGGCGAGTCAGGCTACTGCGGCTTTGAGTACAATACACTCGGCCAGATGACCAAGATCTGGCAGCTGGATGGCGAGCCGGGCGTCCGTGAATGCACCTATACCTATAACGCTCAGGGCCTGCTTGAGACGGTGACCAACCCCGACGGGCTCAAAATCACCTACGAATACTATCTCACCCGGGAACCCTACCGGGTCAAGAAGATGACGGTGTCCAATGGATCGATGCCGGGCAACAGCAGGCTCTATGAGTATGGGGATAACCTGACCGTGGTCACCGACCTGACGGTACCCAACGGCAAGAAGTTGTTTTACCATTTTAACGATTACGGCAACGTCGTGTCCGTCAACGATCAGCTTGGCTATGCCGCGTTTACCAAGTATAACAGCAGCCAGCCCATGAACCATCCGGAAGTGGTATCCAGAATGCAGCGCGTGGTATGCAACCTGCTGAGGAACCACGGCTTTGAAAATTCTGATTCCTGGAGCCTCAGCAGCGCCATGTCCTACGCAACCGATGCCAAGTATATGGGCAACCGTTCGCTGAAGGTGACCACGCAGGGCGTGACAGGTATGCACATAGCGAGCCAAAGCGTGTTGATCGAGCGCGGGAAAACCTACACCTTCTCCTTCTACGCCAGAAAATCCGGGGATATCGATATATGGGCCTATTTCGCCTACACAAACGCAAGCGGCCAGGTTCAGTACGTCCATGCTCCTTCTATGAAGCCGCAGCTGACCGAAACGTTCAGCAGAATGAGCTATACCTTCACAGTTCCCTCGGATGCGCAGAACTCAAACATTTCGGTCGCCATCTGTGCCGGGGGAGATAACGGCGTGTACGCTATGGCCTGGTTTGACTGTGCTCAATTGGAAGAAGGCGTTGTGGCCAACCGCTACAACATCCTTGAAAACGGCGATTTCTCCTTCAACAGCGGCGCTCAGCCCATCAGCTGGCAGAAGAACTCCACCAATACCGCGCAGGATATCGTGTATACCACCTTTGACGGTGTTAAGCCTGCCGGGCTGTCTGCCAATACCATGCGCATCTATGGGGAGGGCCGCACCAAGTACGCGGGCATCTATCAAGATATGCCCCTGTCAGGGGCCGCAGGCGATGTCTTTGTAGCCGGCGGCTGGTCGATGAACCATTCTATGCCCATTGAAGGTGAACCCTACCGCTATGGCATCCGCGTGGCCTTCCTGCAGGCCGGCACATCCACCCGTGTCAATACGCCTTCTGTCGAGTGGAGCGAGGAATGGTCCGACTGGCAGTTCGCCGCCGGGCCGGTGATCGCCCCCGTCAATTACAGCGCCGTGCGTTTCAACGTTGACTATGAACGCAACATCAACTACACCGAGTTTGACGGCTTCTTCTTCAACAAGGAAGAGTTCGGCACAAGCTTCGCCTATGACAGCAAGGGCAATATCCTCTCCAGCCAGGATCTGGCGGGCCTGAAGGATCACGCGGTCTATGACGCCTTCGACAACATGACCTCTTACCGTCAGCCGGGCAAGCCTGCCACTGTCCAGACCGTGATGGAGTACGGCACGACGGACGCGCAGAAAAAGAAGCACCTGCTGCTCAAAGCCACCAGCCCTCTGGGTACTATTGACGAGTTCACCTACGCCCCCAAGGGCGTCCAGACAAAGGCCGTGAAGAAATCAGCCTCCGCCGCGGCTTTCGTGGAGAGCTCCACACTTTATACCCTGAACTACAATTACCCAGTCACCGGCAAGGATGCCCGCAACAAAGCAACCGAAACCGCTTATGACAACAGCCTGGGTATCTTGCTGTATGTTGATGATCCCATGGGCAGCCGGGTCAACTACCTGTATGACCAGATCCGGCGCGCGACAAAGGTTTACACTGAATCCGACGGCAAAACCTATATGAATGAGTATGCGTATACCGGGGATTACCTCACCCAGGTGAAGCACAATACCGGATCAAACACTGTCAGCGATGTGATCTACTACTTCTCCTATGACCCGCTCGGGAACCCGACCACCGTCAAAGTGGGCACGCAGACCCTTTCGACCAATGTGTACACCAGCAGCGGCGATAAGCTGCTGCAGCGCGTGGACTACGGCAACGGCGGCAAGGTACACTATACCAGGGACGCGTTCAAGCGCGTGACCGGCGTACGCTTTGACAGCGAAACCGCCGACCGCTACCAGTACGATTTTGACGCGGCTGGCCAGGTCGCGCGTGTGAAGGATAACGCGCTCAACCGGATTACTGTGTATGAATATGACGCAGCCAACCGCCCCGCAAGGACGACCCAGCTGGACAGCAATGGCTGGAACCTTCACACTGCGGTGCTCAGCTACGACGCCTACAACAACATCAGCCGCTTTGAGGAGCAGCTGGGCTACTGGCGCACCAAGTATCCCACCGACTTCATCTACGATGACGAAAACAGGCCGACCTCCCTGCGCTACAACGGCACCGTCAACCGGACAGACTATACCTATGACGCGCTGGGCAGGATCAGCAGCCGGAACGCCGTGCTCAACAACGCCTCCTACCTCAGCAGCTATAGCTACGCGGCAGGAGGCTATGGCGCGAACAGCACCTCCCCTCTGGTCAGCGGCATCACGCAAAGCGGGCACAACCTGAGCTATGTCTACGATGACAACGGCAATATCACCTCCGCCGTCTACAAAGGCCAGACCATCGGCTATGTCTACGACGCGCTGGGCCAGCTTGTCCGGGTAAACGATCAGGTCAACAACGAGAGCTGGACCTATGACTATGACCGCGGGGGCAACATCCTGGGCAAGAAGCGCTACAGCTATACCACCGGTACCCTGGGCAGCCCCAACCATACGGAAGAGTATCAATACGGGGACGCCAACTGGAAGGACAAGCTGACCGCCCGCGTGATCAATGGGGTCTCCTATCCCGTGGTCAGCGACGCCATCGGCAACATCACCTCCTACGCCGGGTGGACCTATGCCTGGCAGGCGGGCAGACAGCTGGCCAGCCAGACCAACAGCGGCGGCACTGTAGAATACAAATACAATGCGGATGGATTGCGAGTACAGAAGAAGCGCGGCAGCACGGTGACGGATTATGTGCTGAGCGGCAGCAACATCGCGCACATGACGGTCACAGGCGGCCATACCCTGCACTTCTACTACGACGGGCAGAATAGGCCGGCCCAGGTGCAGTACAACGGCACGATGTACCGCTATGTCCATAGTTTGCAGGGCGATATCATGGCCATCCTTGATAGCGCCGGGAACACCGTGGTACAATACGCCTACGACGCCTGGGGCGGCAAGAAGACCACCACAGGATCGATGGCTAGCACACTGGGGTACTACAATCCCTTCCGGTACAGGGGCTATGTCTGGGACGAGGAGACCTGGATGTACTACCTCAGGAGCAGGTATTACTATCCGGAGTTGCAGAGGTTTATTAGTGCGGATCCAATCATTGGAAAGCTCGGCGGACTACTTTCACACAATATATTTTCTTATTGCGTTAACTCTCCTATAGTTCGAACTGATTCATCAGGGAAGCTAAGTTTAATTGGTATCTATGATGCGATCTTATCATTTGAAGCGGAGTTGCGTCAAATGCTGAATGATATTAAACTCGATCCCAACCGTCCTTCATTCCTTGTTTTCAAGCGTATGAGTATGTCTCAAATCCTTTCGCTTAAACGAGTAACTATGGAAGCAGATCGGGCAACAAATGCACTCTTCGCTCCCTATACAGATAGTAAGGGGAGGAAATATAGTCCGACTGGAGTTGATGGCGTTCAAGCCAACGCTTTCAAGCATGCTTACTGGAATGCATTAATGGTAAGACATATTGGTTATGACCTCGCTAAGGAAATTGCAGATACTCATGAAAGTGATTTAGTGTATCTCAATCAACATAATAAAGAGCACTTTGGTAAACTTAATTATGAGCATTCAGTAATGGACTATTATAATAATGATGTAGGTCGCCAAATTGCACTCAGATTAGGAAACAAGTCATCCGACCAGATGCTGATGGAGGCATGTTTTGCATTCCAAGGTTATATGGTATTAATTGATGACCCAACATCAGAACTTGATAAATGGAGTAACTAAATGAAACGAGTCATGATTCTTATCTTATTAATATGCGTATTACCACTCTTTTATACTCATCCGGCCTTGTCCGAAAGTATGTCTGTTGAATCTATTATTCTGCAGAAGTATCCTGGTGCGGAAATAATGGATATAACTACATTTGAAGTGTGCGAAATAACATATAATGTTGTCGGCTTGGATGATAAGACTCGCGAATCTGATATGTCATGGAATATATGGACAAATGATTATACCAATGTAATTTATATAGTCATTATGGATGCTATGGGCCATATAGTGGATGAGTTTGAGTTTTATTCTAAGCACGGCCTTACTCCGATAGAATACGGAAAAACGACTTACGAAAAAGTCGATGAAGCAGATCACAATTGGTTGAGAAAGGGTGTCTATCTATTTTTAAATGAAACATATGACTATTTAAGAATTACGAGAATTGGTCAAGATGAAATATACTTCGAT
The DNA here is from genome assembly GCA_964480995.1 of uncultured Christensenella sp. Lineage (GTDB taxonomy): Bacteria > Bacillota > Clostridia > Christensenellales > Aristaeellaceae > UBA1038. The sequence continues at coordinate 619 of CAYZRZ010000030.1, read as the reverse complement.
CAGATTGGGCATTTGCTTCTCTTTAATGAGGAAGGAAATAAGTACTTTGACGTCTCTTATGCAATAAACGGAAGTGGACTACCATCTCTTAAATGGTTTATGCCTGTTCTTCATACAGTAGTGTCAGGCTATCCAGAATACTACGAACAGATCCCATGGGTGCCTACAGAGAAGCAATAAGTTTACGGAAATGCTCAGCCCTGACTCATACAACAACATCAGCCGCTTTGAGGAGCAGCTGGGCTACTGGCGCACCAAGTATC
>CAYZRZ010000030.1:0-256 GCA_964480995.1 uncultured Christensenella sp. | reverse complement strand
TGACCGCCCGCGTGATCAATGGGGTCTCCTATCCCGTGGTCAGCGACGCCATCGGTAACATCACCTCCTACGCCGGGTGGACCTATGCCTGGCAGGCGGGCAGGCAGCTGGCCATCCAGACCTTACATAAAAAATCCCCGCCCGCGCATAGCGCGGACGGGGATCGATTTTTGTGGCTTACACCGGGCTCAATCCACCGTATAGGGCAGCAGAGCGATGGCGCGGGCGCGCTTGATGGCCTCCGCCAGCTGACGCT
>CAYZRZ010000029.1:1160-16729 GCA_964480995.1 uncultured Christensenella sp. | reverse complement strand
GCGCTGGGCCTGCTCGCGGTAGAGCTTCCCTGTCAGCGGCACGACGCTTTCCACGATCTGGTCGCGGTAGCGCTTGGCGTCTTCCTGGTTCCAGTCGGTGCGGCCCATGCGGGCGTAGGCGACGGGGATAAAGTTCTCATGGCCCAGCTTTTGCCCGATGCGGTGGCGTACTTTGACCAGCTTGTCATACAGCTCGTCCAGCTCCTGCTGCCTGGATGCTATCCAGCCCCAGCTGGCGGCGTTGGCCGCGCGGCGCACCTGGCGGTCGGTGGACTCCATGTAGGGGATGAGGCCTGAGAGGTTGAGCTTCTTTCCGTCAAACTCGATCTCGGCGGAGGCCATCAGCTTCTGATACTCGCTGGACAGCTTATTTTCTTCCACCAGGTCTTCCACGATCTCGGGCTTGAATACCTTGCGCTGCACCTCGTATTTTTCCAGCAGATGGGGGCCGTACTTTTGGGCGACGTCATCCTTATAGGGGCTCTCCAGCACGATGCGCGCGGCCTCGGTGCTGATCTCCTGAAAACGCGGCAGCTCCTCATCAAAGGTGTCGTTTTCTTTGTCGTAGAACTCATCCTTGGTGTTGATGGTGTAGCGGATATGCGCCAGCGTCCGCTGGGTGGCCAGGTGACGGATCTCGGCATCCAGCGCCTGCATGGCGTCAAACAGCTCCTGCGCGCTGCCCGCCTTTTCCATCCGGTCGAGCATGGCTTTGCCCTCATCAAACAAGGCATTAAAGTCCGGTCGCTTGTATTCCATTTGGCTGAATGTGGTCATTGGTTGCTCCTTCTCATTGCCGGCCGCGAGCGGGCGGCATTATCAATTACAATTATACCCCATCCGTCAACAGGAATGAGGGGACCCTTCGTCATAGATCAATTGCCCCGGAGCATGCTTTTTTTGGAAGGCGGCGTCAAAGGCCGCGTAGCCCGGCTCATCCTGTTCGGCCTTATCATATTCTTCGGGCCAGGTCCATCGTATGGCTGACCAGCGCCCTGCCGATGCCCTGCCGCTGGTGCTCCGGATGCACGGATAAAGACCGAAAGTGAGCGTTGAGGCTTTTGATCCGTCAGGCCGCGTAAAGGCAGTCTCCGAGTAAAAGATATGCCCCGCGATCCGCCCGTCCAGTATCGCGGCGAAGCACAGCGGCGCGATGCCCTTGCCGCCTTCATACAGCAGCGACAGCAGAAAGTGCTCATCCAGGCGCTGCCGGCCGGGGTAATCCAGGGTCATGAAGGCCTCATAGGTCAATCGTAGGATCTCCTCCCGATCTTCAGGCCGCTCCGGGCGAAGAACAAGGCTCATAAAATCCCTCCTTCATCACAAGGTCAGCTGCCAGCTGCGCCGGATCATTCGCTCGATCTCTTCCTCCGGCACGTCGCCGCCCATCACCACCGTGTTCCAGTGCCGCTTGTTCATGTGCCAGCCGGGGATCAGGTCCCGGTAGGCCTGGCGCAGCAGCTCCGCCTCAAAGGGGTCGCACTTGAGGTTCAGGTACAGCATGCCCTTGTGCCGCATGATCAGCGCGAAGCTCCGGCGGTTCTTCTTGTGCCTGATCACCGCGGTCGCGTTGTCATCAGGCAGGGGGTCAAAGGGGTAATCCTCATAGGCGTCAGGATAGGTGAGGCAGAAGTCGATCAATTCACGCCAGTTCACAGGCCACTCCTTTTGCAGGTGTCATACAGAGGGCAGCCGGCGCACAGCGGCTTCTTGCGGCAATGCGCTTTGGCGTTGATCACGATGAGGGCGTGAAACCTGTTGTACAGCAGGGCATCCCGCTCCATGTGGCGTTCAAAAAAGCTTTTTATGCCGTGATAATCCCCTCCCGCGTCCAGGGGATAGCGGCCGCAGAGCCTCATGGTATAGGCATCTACCACAAAGGAAGGGAAGCCAAAGGCGTACAGCAGGATGGAATCAGCGGTCTCCGGCCCGATGCCCTTCAGGGCCAGCAGTTCCCGGCGCAGCATTGCCATGGGCTGCCGCCGGACCTGTTCCCCGTCGTATCCATACAGGGCATACCAGGCGGTCAGCGCCTTGAGGCAGCGCGCTTTCCGGTTAAAGGAACCCGCGGGACGGATGATCTCCTTTAACTTTGCTTCGTCTATAGACGCCACGACATGGGGAGAAAGGCCATCGCCGAAATGGGCGATGGCCTTTTCGACATTCGTCCAGGCCGTATTCTGGGTGAGCACCGCGCCGGTCATGACTTCATAGACCGATCCGGCAGGCCACCAGCGCGGATCGCCGTAGTGATCCAACAGCCGGGTGTATATGTCGTTTAAGCGCTTGGCCAAAGGGGTTTCCCTCCGCTTATCTCTTTCTCCCGGTATAATCGCGGCGGATGGCCTCAAGGGGGGCTTCATCCACGGCGCCTGTCTCCCGCAGCGAGTAGGCCACCCTGCCGACCGCCCGGAAATTGAGCTGAGTGCCCTCGCTGTCGGCCTTGTAGTCAAACGCCCGGTCGGGGGTGATCCCAAACTGATCAGCAGTCTCCACCGCGTCGATGTTGGCGCCCAGAAAGATGAACTCCCAGCCGTACTTTTCTTTCTGGCGGGTGATCAGCGCCTTGATCTGCCGGGCGCTGTACTCGCGGCTGGCGTTCTCCTGCCCGTCGGTGATGATGACAAGCAGGACTTTGCCGGCCCTGTACGCTTGCGCCGTACTCTTCTGGACATTGCCGATCTTTTCGATGGTTCTGCCGATGGCGTCCAGCAGCGCGGTGGTGCCGCCGGCCTGGTAATCCTCCGCCGTGATCGGGCTGACCCCCCGGATATCAGCACGGTCGTGCAGCAGGCTGTACCCGTTGTCAAACAGCGCGGTGGTGATGCGGCATTCGCCGGGCGCGTCCTGCTGTTTTTTCAGCATCGCGTTGAATCCGCCGATGGTATCCGATTCCAGCCCGCCCATAGAACCGCTTTTGTCCAGTATGAAGACCAGTTCCGTCAGATCCTGTTTCAAGATGCCATCCTCCTTTAGTTTGTAAGGCAAGGATAGCATCATGCCGGCTGCGGCAGGTCGCCCGGCAGGCGACATTTTACGGCATTTATCCGCCCAGCAGCGGCTGGTCGTACTTGAAGAGCACCTCGTTGATCTCAAAGATGTCATAGCGGCCGTTATCGATGAAGTATTGCACGATCACATCAAACAGCTGGCTGCGTGACAGCGCGAAGCCGGCTTGCCGCAGCAGGTCTCGCGCCTCATCGGGGGACAGGCGCAGGGCGATAGCCAGCGCGATGACCGTGCGCTTGCCCGGCTTATAATCCTTGCCGGAGCGGATCTTTGAAAACAGCTTGCGGTCCAGATTGGCGCGCTTGTAGACATCCACATCCGTCATGCCCTTGCTGTCAATCAGGCGCAGCAGGGCATCGGAGAAGGGTTCGTCCAGCAGATCCGCGAAGCTTTCTACCGCCCGTTCGACCGCGGCCTGGATATCATCATCGGGGAGTTCTTCCCCGATAGAGTATCTGATGTTGGCCATCGGCCGGCCGTCATACTCGTACAGGCTCTCGGACTGTTCGCCGCGCAGGCGCCTTTGCCTGTCCTGCCTTGCAAGCACATAGTTTTCATCAATATAGCTTTCCACAGCGCCCTGCAGCTCGCGGCTGAGGGTGAAGGCCGTTTGATCAAACACAGCCAGGGTGACTGACATGTCATGGTCATCAAGGAAACCTTGGATAGCCGAGCTGGCCACCCGCAGGGCCTCGTCCTTGGGGTAGCCGTAGATACCGCTTGAGATCAGGGGAAAGGCGACGCTCTCGCAGCCGTGTTCAACAGCCCGCTTCAAGGCGTTGGTATAAGCGGCGCGCAAAACCTGTTCGCTTTGCTCCCTGTGGCTTTTTTGATAGACGGGGCCGGCCGCGTGGATGATGTATTTGGCCTCAAGCCGAAACCCGGCGTGATCACCGCCTCGCCCGGCTGTATCGGGGCCAGCGCGTCGCAGGCGCCGCGCAGCAGGTCAGCGCCTGCCGCCCTGAAGATGGCGCCGCATACCCCGCCGCCCTCGAGAAGATCGGTATTGGCGGCGTTGACGATGGCGTCAGCCTCGATCTTTGTAATATCCTGCCTGACGATGATGAATGGCATGGCCGTCAGTACGCTATGTCTTGCTGCAGGAAGGTGCTCTTCTGCAGATCGTCAAAGGCCTTTCGCAGCTCGGTCTGCGTGTTCATGACGATCGGGCCGCCCCAGGCGACGGGCTCATCCAAACGCAGCGAACTGACCAGGAGCACCTGGCAGTCAGCGTCACCGGCTGTGATCACCACCTGATCCCCCTGGATGAGCTTGACCGCGGTCTTCTCACGGATCAATTGGCCGCAGATCCGGGCATCGCCCAGAAGGGTGAAGGCCATGACGGAACGCTCCTCCGGCGCGTCAAAACAATGCGTCGCGCCCGCGCTGAGGTGAATATCATAGCAGTCAAGGGGCAGGTATTGGCTCCGGTAGCCCTGGATTCCTTTGTAGTTGCCTGCCAGCAATCGCAGCTTGCCGCCTTTGAAGGGAATCTCCTGGATGTCGGCGTTTTTGATGCTGTGATAGTGTGGCGGAGCCATCTTATCTTTCGCCGGCAGGTTCAGCCACAGCTGTACGCCCAGCATCCTCTCGGAGGCCGGCAGCTGCTCCTCATGCAGGATACCGGAGCCGGCCGTCATCCACTGCACTTCGCCGTTGCCGATGGTATCCTCATTGCCCAGGCTGTCCTTGTGCGTCATAAAGCCGCGGTAAACATAGCTGATCGTCTCGATGCCGCGGTGCGGGTGCAGGGGAAAGCCGGCGGTGTAGTCATCGGGGTTGACGCTGTCAAAGGAGTCAAGCATCAAAATCGGATCGTAGTTCTCGACCGTTTCGTGTCCCAGTACGCGCACCAGGCTGACCCCCGCGCCGTCCTTTGTCCTGAAACCCCTGACGGGATGAACGACTTTTCTTTCCATTTGCTCATATCCTCCTGTAAAGCTGTACTTGACGATTTGCTGATTATGCCCCTGCCTTGAGTATTCCGGCAGGAGCCCGGCGTATGGCAGAGTCTGTGCCCCTATCGCCTATTATATATGATATAGTTGTAAATTGTTAGCCTTTTGGGGCTTTATCAGGTGTTTGCCTCATCCAGGATCGCCTGCACCTCCGCCTGGTCAAGCTGCTCAAAGCGCACGCAGGGGAGCGGTTCATCATAGGCCGCGATCTGTTTTTCATACCACAGCACATCCAGCCATCTGCCGTTCTTGTAGCCGATGTTATGAAAGCAGCCCAGGAGGCTGAAACCCTGCTTCTCATGGAAGCGGACGCTGCCCCGGTTGCTGCCGGTGACGCCGCCGTAGACGGTGCGGATGTTCTGAAGCTTCAACAGGCGGATGAGGGTAGTGTAGAGCAGACGCCCAAGCCCCTGTGAGGTCCGCGCAGGGTCCAGGTAGACAGACAGCTCCGCGCTCCACTGATAGGCCTCCCGCTCGCGGATGCGGTGGGCGTAGGCATAGCCGACCAGGCGGCCATCCAGCTCGCACACGAGGTAGGGAAACTCGCGCCTGGTATCCTCGACCCGGCGCAGGTATTCCTCCGGACCCGGCAGTGTCATCTCAAAGGTGATATCGGTGTCTATATATTGGGCATACAGCGCGCGCAGCGCTTCCGTGTCTTGCGCCCCAGCCAGCCGGATCATTGGTTTCATAAGGCCTCCTTGAGGAAGAATACAATCTTTATCCTGTGTTCCATGACGGCGCGCTTCAGTCCCCGATCCCATAGACGCGGCTGTCATCGCCGAAATCACCGCGTATGCCGCACAGATAGCGCCAGCCATAGCATTTATACGTTTTCTCCCGCCAATATACCGCTTGCCCAGGCGAAGAGCAGGTTGTGCCCGCCGCAGTCGCCGTCCACATTGAGCAGCTCGCCCGTCAGATACAGGCCGGGGACCAGGCGGCTTTGCATGGTCGCGGGGTCGACATCATCGGTATCAAACCCGCCGGCCGCGACCTGCGCGTGGTCCCAGCCCCGCAGGCCCAGGACAGGCAGGCGCAGGGCGCTGAGCTTGTCCGCCAGGGCTTCGATAGACAGTCCCTCCAGCCGCTCGCGCAGCAGGCGCGGCAGCGCGCCGATGAGCATGTTTTCCCTGCCCAGCAGGGCGGTTCTCTCCTTAAGAGAGGACAGGACCCTGTCCCGGTTAATGCCGGGCGCCTGTAGACTGACTCTCTCCTGCAGGCGGGGCGCAAGGCCCAGCAGAGGGGAGAAGTCCAGATAAAGAACGGGTTTTCCGCCCTGAAGGAGCAGTTCTCCCGCCCTGCTGCTCAATTGCATCACACAGACGCCGCTCACGCTGTCCTCGCCAAAGATCACCTCACCTGAGCTTGCGTCCACAGGCCTTCCCCCTTCATCGCACAGGGTGCAGATGGCCGGCAGGCGCAGGCCCTTGAGGCCGCGCACCGCCCCTTTGTCAGTCATGAGAGCGGTGAGGGCAGGCCGGGTGGGGATGAGGCGGTGGCCCAGCGATTTCAGCGCGGGGAAGAGGCTGTCCGAGCCTGATAGCCTGGGCTGGGCCGGTCCGCCCGCGGCGGCGATGACGCGCGGGGCGCTGAATGTTCTGCCGTCTTCCGCGCGCAGGGTGAAGCCGCCGCTGCGCGGGGTGATGGCTGTCACGTTTGCCCCGGTGACGATCTCAACTTTGGGATTTCCTTCGATGGGCAGGCGCAGGGCTTCCAGCACCGAAGCGGCCTGCAAGGTGGCCGGATAGACCAGGTCGCCGTCTCGTATGGTGTTAAGGCCTAAACCATGAAAAAAGTTCAGCACTTTTTCCTGGGAGCAGTGCCGGAGCACCTGCATGGCAAAATCCGCCTGGCCGAAATAGCGGGGGGTGCCGGCGTTCATCAGGTTGCAGCGCCCGTTGCCGGTGGCCAGCAGCTTTTTGCCGACACGGTCCCTCGCCTCAAGCAGGAGGACCCGGCGGCCGCGCCCGGCGGCAATACAGGCGGCGGCGAGACCTGAAGCCCCGCCGCCGATGATGATGAGATCTGGCTGATCTCCCTTGTTACTTCTTTCCGGGAACGGCCGGGAACTTGTCATAGGCCTCCTGAATGGCTTTCTGGTGATCCGTGTCGGGGGTGTTGGGGTTGTTGTGTGTGGTGGATCCGACAAAGTGCACGCAGAACTGGCCGTTGAAGTCGTTGTTGGCAATGGTATCACCGGCCGGGTAGTTGTGCGGCACGCCGTATACAGAGGCGGCGTAGGTATGGCCGTTGACTGTGGCCCAGGTGGCTTTGCGCTGATAGAGATTCTTATCCGCGATCTGCTGGGCGGAGGTTACGCCGAAGATGCGGCACATAACGGCTGTATCGGCGGCGGTCAGCGGCTCCACGTCAGCGTGGGAACCGCCGGCCCAGCGCTTGGCCCGGAAACTGAGGCCTGTCTTCACGTCTGTTAGAACGGCCGTCATGCCGCGCTGCCATATCTTGTCGACTGCAGTCCAGGCTTCCTTCTCGATGGGGTACAGGGCCGGGTCGACCGTGCCGCCGGGGTTGTTCGTGCCGACGGGCACTGTACCGTACATTCTGTGCTGGGTGAGGGGGCCGGCTACGCCGTCCACCGCCAGCCCGGCCACGCGCTGGTAGGCCTTGACGGCCTCGGATGTTTCAATTGTATACGAGCCCGTGACGGCGCTGGCTGGCAGGAAACCGAGGCTCGACAGCTCTGTCTGCAGGCGGGTGACATCAGTACCCTTATCGCCGCGGCGCAGGGTGCGGTAGGTGGCCTCATGGGGCAGGTTGGGGTCACCTGTGTTATTAAGCTGCGCTTCTTCCACCTTGGTGAGGATGCGCAGCAGGTCGCCTCTGATCCAGCCGGTCACGCCGCCCGCGTTTACCTGACGCCAGGTATAGCCGCCGCTTGCGTTGGTCAGGCCTGTCAGCTTGGCGACGGAATTTTTGGTGTACAGGATGGTCAGCGTGCGGGCGCCGGCATCCCCCTGCTCGCGCACCAGCACGCGGTCCATCGTGGTGAGGGCGGTGCTTGACAGATCAGCCGGGTTAACGGTGGGGGTGGGGGCGCCGGGGGTTGCCGTCGGCGCGGCTGTGGTGACGCGCGCGTAAGCCGTCAGGATATAGGCGCTGCGGTTGTTGTAGGTAATATGATACCACTCGCGTCCGCCGCCGCTCACGATGCCGCTGTAGGGGAAGGAGACGCCGGCGTTGGGCAGCTGGGTGAAGGTGGTGGCGTTCAGGCTGGGTGAGGTGCGCACGTTCAGGGTGCCGATCGTGGTGATGATATAGCCGATGCTGCCGGTGGGCGGCGTGGTGGGCGTTGTGCCCCCGCCTGAGGTGACGATCACATAGCAGTCGCTGCGCACATAGCCCCAGGTGCCCGTCGCGGGGTGCTGGGCATAGACCCACTGGTAACCGCCGTAGGAGACGGGCTGGCCGGAATAGTTCAGCGTCATGCCATTGGGCATTTGCAGGAGGCTTTCACCGCCGGGGGTCTTGCGCAGGTTGACCCCGCCCTTGGTCAGGCGGATGGTGCCAGCGGGGCTGATCACCGGCGGCTCCGTCACAGAGGCTGGCGGCGGGGTGGGCTGGGACGAGGGAGCAGGAGCGGGATTGCCCGAAGCGTCCGTAAAAGTATAGCAGTCGCCGCGCACATAGCCCCAGATGCCGTTGTATACCACGTATACCCACTGGTAGCCCGCGCGGGTCAGGGGAAGGCCGTAGAAGGGCAGGATGGTGTTGATGGGGATCTGCGTCATGCTCTCGCCGCCGGGCGTGCGCCGCAGATTAACGTTATACTTGTTCAGTTTGACATATCCGGTCAGCTCAGCGGGTGCCTGGGTGGGGGTCACACCTCCCGAGGGCGTGCTGGTCACGCCGGTGCCCGTCAGATAGGCGGTTTCTTCCGCCGCGGTCATCATGCGCGCCACATTGGCGCGCACGTAGCCCGTGTATTCCCTGCTGGGGAAGGTGGGCGTGCTTTTTGCTTTTACCTGGTACCACAGATCACCGTTGACCGTGGTCTCGCTCAGGCGCTCAAGCGGCCATCCCGAGGGCAGCCGGTCGATATAATCGGTGGTGCCGGGCTGCGGGCGGAACATCACGTTGCTGAGCGTGGTGTACATATACTTGGTTGATAAAGCCTCCGCCTCAGCGCCCAGCCCGGGCGACAGCAGCGCCATCGCCAGCAGCAGGCATATCAGCCTGCCGCGCCAGTTTTTGCCATTGTATGTTCCGTTCATGGAGCACCTCAACCCTTATCCCGGCCAAAGCCGCAGAATATTCCATCAGCAGTATATTACAGATTCATTACATGGTCAACAAACAATGGGTATTTTTGGTTTCAAACATCATAATTTCCGCCCATTTCCCCCCCAAGGCTCCGCTTGCGCGCCTGGGAAGGGACGATTATAATAAGAAACGTGATATATATAAACGGGATTTGACTTGAAACCCGATCGGATGACGGCGATTTTGAGTGTGCGCATGGAGGAAAACGCGATGACGGTGATGGAGAATTATCAGGCCTGGCTGGCGATGGCGGCGGATGAACCTGCCCTGATCAGCGAACTTGAAGCGGTCAGGGACCAGCCCGAAGGGATCGAGGACAGGTTTTATACGGAGCTGAGCTTCGGCACCGCCGGCATGCGCGGCGTGCTTGGCGCGGGCACCAACCGCATGAATATATTCAACGTGCGCAGGCTCTCCGCGGGGCTGGCTGATTATGTGAAGGGCCTCCCCGGCGGGGCGGAGCGCGGCATTGTGATCGGCTTTGACAGCCGCCGGATGTCTCCGGAATTCGCCAGGGAAGCCGCGCTGGTCTTTGCGGCCAGGGGGGTGAAGGCGATGCTGTTTGACGCGCTGCGGCCCGTGCCGATCGTCAGCTACGCGGTGCGGCATCTGCGCGCCATCGCGGGCGTGGTGATCACGGCCAGCCACAATCCGCCCCGGTACAACGGCTATAAAGTATACGCCGAGGACGGCGCGCAGGTAGGGCCGGGGATGGCCAAAGGCATTTCTGATCTGGTTTTCAGCCTGCCCTACAGCGCCTGCCTGCCGATGGATGAAAGCGAGGCGCTGAAAAGCGGCCTGCTCGCTTATATCGGCGACAAGGAAGCCGACGACGATTATATCAGGATGGTCCTGGGCCTTTTGATCAGCCCTGAGCTGGTGCGGGAGCGGGGGAAGGATCTGAAGATCGTCTATACGCCTCTGCACGGCAGCGGCAACATCCCCGTGCGCCGGGCGCTGAAGGAGGCGGGTATCGTCAACGTGACCGTCGTGCCCGAGCAGGAACTGCCGGACCCGGATTTTTCCACCGTGTCCGCCCCCAATCCTGAAGACCCCAATGCCTTCAGGCTGGCGATCCCGCTGGCGGAGCAGGTGGGCGCCAGTGTCATCTTCGGCACCGATCCGGATTGCGACCGGCTGGGCGTGTGCGTGCGCGACGGCCAAGGGGTGTACAGGACGCTGTCAGGCAACCAGATCGGCTGCCTGCTGCTGCACCATGTGCTGGAAGGAAGGCGGCGCGCGGGGACCCTGCCAGGGAACGGCGCGGTCTGCAAGAGCATCGTATCCACCGGGATGGCCCGCTCCATCTGCGAAGGCTACGGCGTAAAGCTCTTTGATACGCTGACCGGCTTCAAATACATCGGGGAAAAGATACAGCAGTTTGAGGAAAGCGGCGAGTACAGCTTCCTGTTCGGGTTTGAAGAGAGCTTCGGCTACCTGTCGGGCACCAGCGTGCGCGATAAGGATGGCGTGAACGCCTCGCTGCTGATCGCCGAAGCGGCCTGCGCCTGCATGGCGGAGGGCATCACGCTCTATGACCGCCTGCAGGGGCTTTACCGCGAATTCGGCTACTACCATGAGGATGTGCTGTCCATCACGCTGCCCGGCAAGGAAGGGCTTGAAAACATGAAGGTCCTGATGAAGCGCCTGCGGGAGGAGCCGCCCGGAGACGTGGCGGGTATTCAGGTCAAGGCCGCGCTTGATTATCTCAAGGGTATCCGTACCGAAGGCGGGCGGCAGGAGAAGCTGGATTACCCCTCCTCCGACGTGCTGTTCTACGAGCTGGAAGGCGGGCACTGGTGCTGCGTGCGTCCCAGCGGCACCGAACCCAAGATCAAGGTGTACGTCAATACGCGCGCGGCCCAGGGCATGGAGCAGGCCAAGGCGCTTGGGGCAAAGGTGATGGACGATATGAAAGGGCTTCTACAGTAAGTAAACCTGAGATCCGCGCCGCGAACAGCGCGCGAACGCGGCAGCCGGCTCTTGTTTGCGGCAGACGCTTGCCGTGTATACTTCATTGTAACCCGGCCTATGGCTGAGAGGAGGAAAACAATGAAGAAGTTAACAAGCATGCTGCTGGCGGCGATGATGCTGATATCGGTCATTCCGGCACTTGCGCATGAAGGGATGGATCATCACGCTGCCACGCCTACCGATACCTTTACACCCGCGGAGGACCCAACCTACCCGGTAGGCGCTGAGGTCATTTTGCTGGCCGATCATATGCCCGGCATGGCGGGGGCGGTTGCGCGCGTCTCCGGCGCCTTTGATACGGTGCTGTATGCCATCAACTATACCAACGCGGATACCGGCGAAGAGGTCCTCTGGCACCGCTGGGTGATCCATGAGGAGATCCAGGGCAGCGGTGACGAACCCTACAAGGTGGGGGATCAGGTGATCCTGCTGCCGGGGCATATCAGCGGCATGGGCGGAGAAGGCGCGCGGGCTGAAATCGTCGAGGTGATGGCCGGCGTCGCTTACATGGTGGATTTTACGCCCACCGACGGGGGCGAGCCCATCCAGGACCACCAATGGGTTTCCCAAGAGGAGCTGCTGCCCTACGAGCTCCCGGCTGACAACGGATAGGAGCGGGTGGCAAAGAAGAGCATCAAAAGGCTGATCATCAGCTGAGGCGCTCCACAAAAAACTCAGGAGGCTGATACGTAAAGTAACAGCCTCCCGGGTTTTTCTGTATATTGATGAAATTACCTGAAAATGATCTCCTCGCGCTTGGGCCCCGTCGAAATGATGGTCAGGGGCGTTTCGATGACGCGCTCGATATAGCTCAGGTAGTTTTTGCAATTCTTGGGCAGCGCGTCATAATCGGTGACGCCGCGTATATCCGTTTTCCAGCCCGGCAGGGTGACATAGATGGGCTTGGCGCGCGACAGCCTGGGGGAGGAGGGAAAATCCCGTGTCTGCTCGCCGTCGATGTCGTAGGCAACGCACACCTTGATCTCATCCAGATAGCCCAGCACATCGATGTTGGTCATCGCGCAGGCGGTCGCGCCCTGCACGCGGCAGCCGTAGCGTGTCGCCACGGCGTCAAACCAGCCCACATCGCGGGGGCGGCCGGTCTTGGCGCCGTATTCGCCGGCGTCGCCGCCGCGCTTCCTGAGCTCCTCAGCCGCCTCGCCCGTAAGGGCGGTGACGAAGTAGCCGGTTCCCACGCTGCTCGAATAGGCTTTGGTGACGGCAATGACCTCCTTGATCGCGGCAGGGGGGATGCCCGCGCCCACCGTGCCGTAGCCGGCCAGCGGGGAGGAGGAGGTGGTGTAGGGATAGATGCCGTGCTCCAGGTCGCGCAGCGCGCCCAGCTGGCCTTCCAGCAGGATGCGCTTGCCTTCCTTCAGCGCCCCGTACAGGTACTGCGTCGTATCCACCACATAAGGCGCCAGGCGCTGCCCCAGCTCATAGTATTTTTCTGTCAGGGCGTCCGTGTCAAGCAGGGGCTTATGGTACAGGTGCTCCATCAGGATGTTCTTTTTGACCAGGCTGAGCGCAAGGCGCTCGCGCAAAAGCTCTTTATCTCCCAGCTGACAGACCTGAATGCCCACCTTGGAGGCCTTGTCGCTGTAGAAGGGAGCGATCCCCGACTTGGTGGAGCCGAACTTGCGGTCCGCCATGCGCTCTTCCTCATAGGTATCAAGCATCACGTGGAAGTCCATCAGCACCTGTGCCCGGTCGGACACCAGAAGCTTTGGCCGGGGCAGCCCGCGGGAGAGGATGCCGTCCAGTTCAGAAAACAGCGCCTCGATATCCAGCGCCACGCCGGGTCCGATGATGTTGACGATGCTTTGGTAAAAGATGCCGCTGGGCAGCAGGTGAAGGGCGAACTTGCCGTGCTCGTTGATGATGGTGTGTCCGGCGTTGGCCCCGCCCTGATAACGGACGACGATGTCGGACTGCTCCGCCAGCACATCGGTCAGCTTGCCCTTGCCCTCGTCGCCCCAGTTAGCTCCAACGATCGCGCGTACCATGTTTCATCCCCCTTGATAGTCGTTATTGGTCATGGAGGGGCCCGAAAACTTTCTATTGTGAAAGCTCTCCGGATCATCCCTTATTCCTGTTCGAACCATACCCCGTCAAATACAAACTCCGCGGGGCCGGATTGGTAGACACAGTTATCCTCAGGGTTCCACATCAATTCAAGATGGCCGCCGGGCAGGCGCACCTGGGCGGTGCGGTCGCTCAGGCCGCATAAAACGCTCGCGACCAGGGCGGCGCAGGCGCCGGTGCCGCAGCCCAGCGTTTCGCCGCTGCCTCGTTCCCATACGCGCATCTGTAGGCAGTCGCGCCTGACCACGCGCACAAACTCCACATTCGTGCGGTTGGGGAACAGGCTGTGGTTTTCAAGCATGGGGCCGATGGTTTGAAGATCCATCAGATCGGGGTCGCGCACAAAGATCACGCAGTGCGGGTTACCCAGGCTGACGGCGGTGATGAACAGGGTCTGGCCCAGTATCTGGACGCGGTGGCGCAGCACCAGGTCGCCCGGCAGGTCCACGCCGATCAGGCGCGGGTTCAGTTCGGGCGAGCCCATGTCCACCTTGACGCGGCGAACGGTGCCGTTTGATACCTCCGGCCACAAGCGGCGGATGCCGGCCTTGGTGGACAGGGTGATCTCATCCTTATCCGTCAGACCGCGCTCCCGCACATAGCGGCCCACACAGCGGGCGGCATTGCCGCACATCTCGGCTTCGCTGCCGTCCGAGTTGAATATGCGCATGCCGAAATCGGCATGCTCGCTGGCCTCGATCAGCACCAGGCCGTCAGAGCCTACGCCGAAATGAGGCTTGCTCATCCTGATGGCCAGCGCCGCCGGATCCTTGACATTTTCCTCAAAACAATCGATGTAGACGTAGTCGTTGCCGATACCCTGCATCTTTGTAAACTTCATGGGTGCTGCCTCACATCTGCTCCGGCGCTTCCAGGCCGATCAGGTAGAGCCCCCGCCCGATGACCTCCTTGACAGCTGAGGTCAAGGCCAGGCGCGCGGCGCTTTCGCCCGCGTCCTGGGTGAGGATGCGGTGCTCATAGTAGAACTTGTTGTAGGCCTTGGCGATCTCGGTGGTCGCCCGGGTCAGCATGCAGGGCTCGCTGCGCAGCGCGGCATCGCGCACCGCCTCCGGGAAGAGGGCCAGCAGCTTGACCAGCGCCATCGCCTCATCGTCCGTCAGGGCGGCGTAATCAGGCGTCGCGTTTACCTCTCCCGCCTTGCGAAGCACCGAACAGCAGCGCGCGTAGGTATACTGCACGTAGGGGCCGGTCTCGCCGTCAAAGTTAAGGGCGCGGTCCCAGCGGAAATCGATATCCTTGATGCGGCTGTTGAACAGATCAAAGAAGATGACCGAGCCGATGCCCACCTGGCGGGCCGTCTTTTCCTTGTCGGACAGGCCGGGGCTCTTTTCTTCAATAATGGCCAGCGCCTTTTCCTGCGCCGCGCGCAGCAGATCATCCAGATAGACGATGTTGCCCTTGCGGGTGGAGAGGGCTTCGCCCTCGTAGCTGATCATGCCGAAGGCCACGTGCTGCGTGCGCTCAGCGGCCCACTCGTAGCCCATCAGCTCCAGCACCTTGAACACCTGGCGGAAATGCAGGTCCTGCTGATAGGCGACCACATACAGGCATTTCTCAAAATTGTAGGTGTCCATGCGGTAGAGCGCGGCGGCGATATCGCGGGTGGCGTACAGGGTGGCGCCGTCACGCTTGATGATCAGGCAGGGGGGCATGCCCCAGGGTTCCAGGTCCACTACATAGGCGCCGTCGCTTTCGACCAGCAGGTTCTTTTGCCTCAGTTCGTCGACCACGCGGTCCATCTTGTCGTTATAAAAGCTCTCGCCCGCGTAGCTGTCAAAAGAAACGCCCAATATATCGTACACCCGGTCGGCATCCTTCAGGGTGATCTCCTTGAACCAGTTGAAGATCGACAGCGCTTCCGCGTCTCCGTCCTCGATGCGCTTGAACCAGGCGCGGCCTTCATCTTCAAGTGCTGGATCTTCCTCTGCCTCCTTGTGGAAGCGCACATACAGGTCGCTGAGCGCCTGTACGCCGCCCCGCTCGACCTCTTCCTTCGACCCCCAGTGCTTGTAGGCGGCGATCATCTTGCCAAACTGGGTGCCCCAGTCACCCAGGTGGTTGATGCCCACGGTGCGGTAGCCCAGGTAATCATAAATGCGCTTGAGGCTGTGGCCGATGGCCGTGGTGGACAGGTGGCCGATATGGAAGCGCTTGGCGATGTTGATGGAGGAATAGTCGATGCAGACCGTCTTGCCCTCTCCCTCGGTCCCCGCGCCCCAATTGCCCTTGCTCGCGAGC
>CAYZRZ010000029.1:0-1150 GCA_964480995.1 uncultured Christensenella sp. | reverse complement strand
AAGAAATTCAGGTAGCCGCCCTTGACCTCCGCCCGCTCGATCAGCGGGTCCGATATGCCGCCGGCTATTTTTGCCGCGATCTGCGGCGGGCCCATGCGCAGCTGGCGCGAGAGCGCGAAGCAGGGAAAGGCCATATCGCCCATGGCCGGATCCGGCGGGATCTCCAGCGCGCGCCCAAGTGCCGCAGGCTCAAAATCATCCTCCGGAAAGGCGGCCTTTGCCGCCCTGTTCAGTGCCTGTGCGATGATCTCCCGCATGTCCATCCGCTTTCTACCCCCTTGAAAAAACACAGATTATCATACCATAGCGCGCAAGGGGGCGCAAGCAAGCCCAGCGGTACCAATGGGTATACTCTATTCAAAATACGGATCTTATCGATGGGGGTAAACCGCCGTGGCGAAGGAACAGAAGACAAAGCCGCTGGAGTTGACGGCTGAGGAATATATCCGGACCCTGGAGACGGACAAGCAAAAGGAAGAAGCCAGGACGCTGATCCCTATCTTTGAACGCGCCACCGGCGAGCCGGCCGTCGTGTGGGGCGGCAGCGGCTTTGGCTTTGGCACTTACCACTACCGCTACGAAAGCGGACACGCGGGCTTCGCCGCCAAAACAGGCTTCTCACCCCGCAAGGGCAAGATATCGCTGTACCTGTTCATGTACGGCGGGAAGCTGGATGGCTTTTTGGCCAGGCTTGGCAAGCACAAGGCTTCCGTCGGCTGCGTGTATGTCAATAAGCTGGCGGACATTGACCTCGGTGTGCTGGAGGAAACGGTGAGGGAGTCCGTGCGGCTGCTGGATGAATACGCGGCGGAGCACTACGCGGGATAGCGCGGCACGCTAAATGTCTTCGTGCTCACGAGATGCTGCCGCGCATGAAATGACCCTTGGCATCCAGCACACGATTGATGAACTCACAAATGGCCTTTCTCATTTCGTTTCCTCCAGGATCTGTCGAAAACATTTCAAGGTTGTAGAATCAAACGCTTTCTCTTCCGTGAAATCCTACTTCATGAACTTGTGAATGGCGTAGATGTCGGAGATGGCATCTTCTACTCCCTTATCTGACAGATTGAACCATGCTTGAAGTAACTATAAGCGTAAGCGTCAGTGCGCCAGTTCGGTGCATGCAATATAGTTCGGTGAAACACCG
>CAYZRZ010000028.1:0-17148 GCA_964480995.1 uncultured Christensenella sp. | reverse complement strand
CTTTCGCGGGGGCAGCCTCCTGCCCGGTCTTTTGCTTTGTCTGATCCGTTTTATCCGAAGGCTTCCCGTCTGACCTTCCGGAAAAATCGATCACCGGGATCTCCGGGAACCCCGGCGGCGGGGTCAGCGGCAGGCTGTCGATCATATCGTCCCCGCCGCCGAACAGGTCCTCCCCCACGCGCTCTAAATTTTTGCCCGTCATCTGACGGATAACTTCATGCTGAAGCCGGATGATCTCTTCCCGGCGGCTGTCCTGATCGTTGCTCATATCTGCCCTCCCTGAAATTGCTGGCTTTTCCATTATACAGGGCAGGCACGGCTTTGTCTGCATGACGCGCATAGGAAAGCAGAAAATCATACTTTTACCATTCATCCACATCTTCGACACAAATTACCCGATTTTCACTGATAGGATAAGGTTGACTGCAGGAACGCCTGAGGGTTCACGCGTCCGGGACCCGAACATCCGACCGGCAAAGGGAAGGAACATGATATGAAACGAATGAACAAGATACTCGCGGCGGCCCTGGCGATAGCACTTTGGGCCTCCATCCCCGGCGGCACGGCGCTGGCCGCGGGTGAGAATGGGATCATCACGGACATAGACCTCGCCTCCACCCTGGATGCTCCCGGCATCAGGGTTGACAGCATCGTGGAAAATCATCCGGATGTGGCTGAAGAGTACGCGCAAACGGCCAACACCGTCTTTACGATTATCCGCAGCGGCATATACCGCTTTACGGGTGAGCTGGAAAACGGGCAGATCCGCGTGGACGCCCCGGAGGCCGATGATATCCGGATCATTCTGGCCGGCGTCACCCTGACCAACCGCACCGCCCCCGCCCTCTATGCCAAAAACGCCTTCGAAACAAAGGACACAAGCCTGGCGGCGGTGCGGATTCACCTGCAGGAGGGCACACGGAGCGTATTGAACGGTTCCCACTATGCCAGGCATACAGACAGCGAAGGCAATGAAATAGACCACGACGGGGCGGTCAGCTCCGCCGTCACGCTGGCATTTGAAGGTGAAGGCGCGCTGGAGATCAACGCGGACAACGAGGGCATCGAGGGCCTGATGCACCTGATCTTCAACGGAGGCGATATCACCATTCTCTCCCATGACGACGCCATCAACGGCAGCGCGGACAATGAAAGCCGCATCATTTTCAACGCGGGACGCGTCACCGCCAAATCCATCCTGGGCAAAGAGGGTGACGGGATCGATTCCAATGGCTCCATCACGGTCAACGGCGGCACGGTGATCGCCATCGCCAACACAGGCAGCATGGACAGCGGCCTGGACAGCAATCTGGGCATTACGATCAACGGCGGCATCGTGGCCGCCGGCGGCAGCATGTATGACGAGATCAGCCCCGCCTCTCCCCAGCGTTTCGTCCACCTGGTCTTCACAGCGCCCGGAGAGGCCGGCACGCCCGTGGTGCTGACCGACGCGGACGGCCGGGCGCTGATCGCCTTTGCTCCGTCTGCCGCTTACACGCAGATGACCCTGAGCGCCCCCGGCATGACAGACGGCCTCTATCAGGTATACAAGGGCGGCAGCCTGGACAGCGAAGCCATGGACGGCCTGTATCCGTCCGGAAGCGCCTATGCGCCGGGCACTCTCCAGCAAAACGGGGGCAGCACGCGGGAGACGGGCCGCCCCAATGGCGCGAACCCGCGGGATGGGCAGCGGCCGGAGGGCACCCCGCCCCAAGGCATGCCGGAAGGAGAGCCGCCTGCGCTGCCGGAAACCATGCCGGAAGGAACACCGCTTGAAGATATATCGGCAGGCCGGGTCTCTCAGCCACCCCAAGGCGTTGAGGGGCAGCCGCCCATGTTTGGCCGCGGGAGCGCCCCTTCCCCTTCTCCGGGCGGGGTGATCTCCACCGATTTCTTCATCAACAGCCAGAGCTATTACTTTATCGGCGTGGAGGACGCACAGGCAAGCCCGCAATAAAAACCGGATCATAAGTAAAAGACGCGGAAACAGAGAGATGATCCCTGTTTCCGCGCCTTTTAATCTCACGTTTCCTGTTTACTTGATGCTCCTGACAGGCATCATCTCGATGTAACCCCTCCATCCCTGCGGGGAGAGCTGCATCCTGGGCGCCAGTTCCGGCGCGTACCGGCAGCCGTATACCTCCGGGCTGAAGGCGGCGATACGATCCATGCACAGCCCGACGGCCTCCTGAAAGCCTTCATCACTTGTAGGGCTCGCCCTGGAATACAATGAACTTGCAGGGAGGCAGTTCGATCATGTCAAAGCCTTCCGGCACTTCCCGCGGAAGTCCGCGGGCGCCTCGACGCCATGGGCATAGACGCCGGTCCCCTCCGGGCGCATGGTTTCCGGCAGCCAGAGGCCGACCGGCTCATACAAGGCTTCCTTCATTTCGCACAGCACATCCCAGGCCGCGGAACCGCCGCCCTCTCCGCATCCTATTTCCTCCGCGTAGGCAAAGTAATCCTCCGCTTTCCTGCTTCGCCTGAGGATCAGCTTTCTGGCAGGCCGCTCGACGATTTGAGTAAAGATTACCGCTGTTTGATTCATTCTGCGTTCCTCCGTTCTTAATCCGGAGCGGTCAAGATAGCCGCAGGGTATCAGCCAGCCTTCAGGCTCCGGGCAGGACGCGTACTTCTTAGGCGATATGCCAAAGCCCCTGGTAAACGCCCGCGTAAAGCCCTCATGGCTGTCAAACACATAGTCCAGCGCGACATCAAGCACCCTGATATTCCCGCCGCGCAGCGCGCGGGCGCTGGCCGTCAGTCTCTCCCGGCGGATATACTCAAAAGGAGACAGGCCTGTTTCCCCCTTGAATACCCTGGCCGCGTGGTACTGAGAGTAACCGGCCGCCCTGGCTATATCCATCGCCGTAATCGCTTTGATTGCCCTTTGATTGTCCGCACGCATTGACATCCAAGCCTTCATCCTGCTATACTCATTATAGTGGCAAACTTTGGAAGTCGCAATTTATATAGGAGGGTATAACTTTATGCCGTTAGTAAATACCAGGGACATGTTCAAACGCGCGTATGAGGGCGGTTACGCCATCGGCGCGTTCAACGTCAACAATATGGAGATCATCCAGGGCATCATGGAGGGCGCGACAGCTGAAAAAGCGCCCGTCATCCTCCAGGTGTCCGCGGGCGCGCGCAAGTACGCCAACCATACCTACCTGATGAAACTGATTGAGGCCGCCGTGGAAACCAGCGGTCTGCCCATTGCCGTGCACCTTGACCACGGCCCCGATTTCGAAACCTGCAAAAGCTGCATTGACGGCGGTTTTACCAGCGTCATGGTCGACGGCAGCCACCTGAGCTTTGAAGAGAACATCGCCCTGACCCGCCGCGTGGTGGAATACGCGCACGAACGCAACATCACCGTTGAGGCCGAGCTGGGCCGCCTGGCCGGCGTTGAAGACGATATCAAGGTCTCCCATGGAGATTCAAGCTACACCCGCCCCGAGGATGTGGAAGAGTTCGTCACCAAGACCGGCTGCGACAGCCTGGCCATCGCCATCGGCACCAGCCACGGCGCGTTCAAGTTCAAGGGCGAGCCCAAACTGCGCTTTGATATCCTGGAGGATGTCAGCCGCAGGCTGCCCGGTTTCCCCATCGTGCTGCACGGCGCTTCCAGCGTCATCCCCGAGTATGTTGCCATGATCAACCAGTACGGCGGCAAGATGGACGGCGCGCAGGGCGTGCCGGAAACCATGCTTCGCCAGGCCGCTTCCATGGCTGTATGCAAGATCAACATTGACTCCGACCTGCGCCTGGCCTTCACCGGCGTGATCCGCAAGCACTTCGCGGAGCATCCCGACCACTTTGACCCCCGCCAGTACCTCTCCGAAGCGCGAAGCGCCCTGGCCGGCATGGTGCGTCATAAGATCGTCAATGTCCTGGGCTGCAACGGAAAAGCGTAAATAAAGGAGTATTGGGCATGGAGCTTGAAGGCAAAGTCGTTGTCGCCCAAGGCGGCGGCCCGACAGCGGTAATCAACCAGAGCCTGGTCGGCGTGGTGCTGGAAAGCCGCAAATTCCGCCAGATCACCAAGGTGTACGGCGCGATCAACGGCGTGAACGGCATCATCAACGATAATTTTCTTGACCTGACGCAGGAAACCACCAATAACCTGGAGCGTGTGGCCGTAACGCCTTCCTCCGCCCTGGGCAGCACACGCGACAAGCCCGACGACAAGTACTGCGAGGAGATCTTCAACATCTTCCGCCAGCACGACGTGCGCTACTTCTTCTACATCGGCGGCAATGATTCGGCCGATACGGTGCGTATCGTCAACCAGCAGGCTGAAAGATGGCACTATGATTTCCGCGCCATCCATATCCCCAAGACCATCGATAACGATCTGGTGCTCAATGACCACACCCCCGGCTACCCTTCGGCGGCCAGGTATGTGGCGCAGGCCTTCATCGGCATGAACCTGGACAACAGGGCGCTGCCGGGCATCCACATCGGTGTCGTGATGGGCCGCCACGCGGGCTTTTTGACCGCCGCGGCCAGCGTCGCCCAGAAGTACCCGGATGACGGCCCCCACCTGGTCTATCTGCCCGAGCGTCCTTTCTCCATCGAGCTTTTCCTCAACGACGTCAAGCAGGTGTACAACCGTCTGGGCCGCTGCGTCGTCGCCGTCAGCGAAGGCATACAGGATGACAAGGGCGTGCCGATCCTCTCCTCCCTCATCAAGACCGAGCGGGACGCGCATGGCAACATCCAGCTGTCGGGCAGCACCGCCCTGGGCGAGCGCCTGTCTGCCCTGGTCAAGGAGCATCTGGGCATCAGCCGCGTTCGCAGCGATACGCTGGGCTACATACAGCGCAGCTTCCTTGGCTGCGTCAGCGAGGTTGACCAGCTTGAAGCCCGCGAGGTCGGTGAAAAGGCCGCGCAGTTTGCCATCTGGCACAACATTGACGGCTCCATCACCATGAACCGCACCGGCTACTACTCCGTTGACTACCAGCTCAGGGAACTTGCCGAAGTGGCGGGCCGCACCAAGCTGATGCCCGATAACTTCATCAACCCCGAAGGCAACAACGTGACGGAGGACTTCAAATACTACCTCCAGCCCCTGCTTGGCAACGATATGCCCGCCGCCCACCGGCTGCGCGCGCCGCTCGCGCCCAAGATCGGGAAAGGCTGATTCATACTGATTCCAAACTTTAACGCATCGTCGCGCTGGCCCTTTTGCCTCGGCGCTGTGTCGCCGGCAGCTTGACGCAGCGTTGCTGTGCCTGCGCTCCCGCTCCTTGCGCGGAGACAAAATTACTCAACGCTTTGGATGCGTTAAAGTTCCTCATCAGTATAAGAGCAATTGTGTAAAGAAGGCTGCCATAAGGCAGCCTTCTTTAGTGGAGCTACAGGAACACCCCTTCAGCACTGACGCATGACCCTGACGTAAAACCGCGTCAGATCGGGGAGAAGCTTCAGGGGAACGCGCTCATCCTTCCCGTGGATCATGCCCCGCTGTTCCCGGCTCAGCGGCATGCCGGAAAAACGGTAGACATGGTCGCTGATGCGGCAGAAATGCCGGCTGTCGCTGGCGGCCACCATCAGGTAGGGGGATACGACGGCTTCGGGATAGGTCTGCCTGATCGCGGCCTTGAGGCGCTCCCAGGGTTCTCCTCCGGTGAGCGATACCTTCGAAGGCTCGCTGCCGTTTCGCACCTCCACCTTCACCTGCCCATCACCGATCGCTTTCTCTATCCGGCCGGCCGCGTCCGCGATAGTGTCCCCGGGGATCAGCCGCAGGTTGATCCCCGCCCTGGCCTCATTGGGCAGCACATTGTAGGCATTCGCGGCGGACAGGCGGGTCAGCGCCGCCGTCGTGCGCACCAGCGCGTTGAGCTCGCCGCCCGATTTCCTGCAGATGAGGTCGAGCACGGGGGCGAATATGTTCAGGTTGGCGAATATGATCCTGTACAGGAAGGTCGAGTGCCTGCCCAGGGTATCAAACAGCTCCAGTGCCGGCCCGGTCAAGGTGAAGGGCATGGGCTTGTTGACCACGCGCCGCAGGGCATCCGCCAGCACGCCGACGGCCTGCCTGGCGGGCGGGGCGCTGGCGTGGCCGCTCTTTCCCCCTGCGGCAATATCCAGGAACACGCTGCCCTTTTCGGCGATGCCGATGAGCGCCGCGGGTTTTGACACGCCGGGGAACACGTTCTCCACCACGGCGCCGCCTTCATCCAATACAAAACCCGGCCTTACACCTCGCAGCTTCAGGGCATCCACAATGGCGGACGCGTCCGTGCCCAGGCATTCCTCATCCCCGCCCAGGGAGATGTAGAGGTCCCCTTGGGGGATGAAGCCTTCCCTGGCCAGGCCTTCCGCGGCTTCCATAATGCCCAGCACGGTGCACTTGGTATCAATCGCGCCGCGCCCCCAGACCTCTCCGTCCTTGATCAGCCCCCCGAAGGCAGGCACGCTCCACTCGTTTTGATCGGCAGGCACTACATCGTAGTGGGCCATCAGAACGGATGGTTCCGCTTTTCCCTGACCTTCCAGCCGAAGAAGCAGGCCGTTATCTCCGATGCGTTCACATTCAAAGCGCTTGAACACGCTTGGATACAGTTCCTTCAAGAGAGCCCTGAAGCTGTCAAACTGCGCCTGATCACCCAGGCCTTCCTCCGCGTAGCTGACCGTTTTTCGGCGGAGCATTTCCCCCAGACGCTCACCCAAAACTTTTTCATCCGCTTCCACGGGCTGGGGCGCTGCCGCTCCCGCTTCTTTTGGGGGCACGAACCGCGCCGCCCGGATGAAGATATAGCAAAGAAACAGCGCGGCCAGCGCCGGGATGATCCACAGGATCTTCATATCAGCCTTCCTTTCCCGCGGGCTTCTTATCCAGCATGCCCTTTTTGTACAGGACGCGGGCAACGCCGATCGCGATCAGGGCGCCAACGGGAACCAGGACGCTCACGCTGGATGAAAGGCCCGGGATCAGGGTAAACAGCGCTACCATGACGATCAGGGGCGCGGCGGCAATTTTGGGATTCTTGCTGATAAACACCACGCCCAGGGCCCCGAACATGGCGGGGAGAATGTTGTCAAAGGCGGGCTTGAGCGCGGGCGATTCAAGCAGGGGCCGCAGATAGCCCAGCAGCAGCACGCCAAGGGCGATGATCAGGGTGGTCACAATGGAGCTGGCGGCGATGGCGATGGTGGAGATCACATCCCCTTCTTCGCTGCCGGCCTTTACATGGGCCGCCTGCATGGCGTTGAGGGCCGCCGGCACCTTCAGGTTGGTGAGGTTGCCGGTCACAAAGCCCAGGTAGGAGCCCCCGGTGCCCAGCATCGGCACAAAGGTCAGCACCTCGATCACCCCGACCGTCCAGTACATGGGCGCGACGCCCAGGAGCGCCTTGAGCACCGCGGTCAGCGGCGGCCAGGCATCAAAATAGATACAGATCGCGGCCGGGGCCATCAGCATCAACGCCAGGGCCATGCTGTCCCAGACTCGTCCCTGCAGGTGCACGCTCCGCTCATAGGCGGAGAGACTCTGAACAGTCGGTTGATTTTTCTTCATCGCTGTATCCTCCTCAGCCCATCAGGGCGGTGATCGGCAGGCTCAGCGCCATCGCGCCCAGCATGCAGACGGGCATGGCATACTGCTCAAGCCATGACCATTTGAATACCTTGATCAGGATACCGCACAGCGCCATCAGCACAGCCGACGAAAACGCCACGGCGATGGGGATAAGGCCGGGCAGGCCGCTCCTGATATCGGCAAACAAGAACCCTACAAAGGCGCTGATCATGCCCAGAAAGAGGCTGTCTGACAGGATCTCGCCCCAGCGCTTATCCTGACCCGACAGGGCGGTCACGCCGCTTTGTATCTTCTTCAAGCCAAAGATCACGATGACCAGGCCGGAGAGGATGCCAAGGGTCATCACCCAGGTGATCACGGAAAAGATCTGCGCGTCCGTGATGGTCTGCGTCACCGAAGCGCCCATAGCGCCTGCCGCGATGGTAGCGGCCGGCAGCTCATAGGTCACGGCGCCCAGCACGCTCAGCCTCAGCCAGGGCAGCGGCAGGCCGATGAACTTGCTCAGCGTGATCACGCCCACCAGAATGCTGACCGCAGGCGCGACCGAAAACAGGGCGCTTGAAAAGATGGTCTTGCGGATGGTGGCCCCGGCGATGCCCAGCTGCCCGGCCCTTTTCATGGCTTTGACCAGAAAGAAGACCGACTGCGCGATAACGAACAGCACCACGATGCCCGATACCAGATAGATAAAGGGGTGGTTGACCGAGAACTCCATATATGCCTCCTATTGACCGGCCCGCGCCTTAAAACCGCTGTGCATATTCATGCATACATAAGGCGCCGACGTGAATAAAACTCCTTTTGTACTATACAATCGGGCTCATGGCATGTCAAGAACGGCGCGGATGACCGGTCCCGCCCGGTCCCGCCTTGTCGGAACGGCGGATTATCCGGGCCGGTCCCTAAACGTTGACACCCATGTAAACAAGCGCATATAAACGGGTATGATAGATTATCCCATTATACGCTATGCCGCCGTTTGTACGGTTCCGGGAAAGGACGGCGGCGCATTGAAAGGCGCATTGAAAGGCAGAAGAAACATATTGAGCAAACGCAGGACATGTGTTAGGATGTGCTTCGTGTGGATGTAAAATCGCAGCGCGATGAGCGCTGATCCGCGGGCAGGCTTCCGAGAGGATACCTGATGGAAAGCGGGATGAGGGCCTTCTCCATCAGCAGGCAGGCATTCTTCCATGGATATGCGCCGATGCGTTGCTGCTTCGATCCGCCATCATGTTTTGGATGAATAGACGGGCTCATAAAACGGCATTCTCATGCATCACCCGGCACCTTGATCCGGAACAATTGTCTTTAACCGCGTTCCGGCGCAATATTGTAACGAACGACCATGATTTGTGAGGTTATATGGAGCAAAACGTCATACTATCGCTATTCAACAACGCCGCCTTGCTGCTTGTCTTGTCCGTGGCGCAAGAACTGGTGTATTATCTGCCCTCCGGATATCGCCGCTGGTATCCCGTCATCAGCGGGCTGCTGATCGCTTCCATATGCCTCGCCGTGATGTCCCTGCCTTTCAGGTTTCAGCCGGGGATCAACTATGACACCAGGTCGATCCTTATCAGCGTCACAGCATTCATACTCGGCCCGGTCCCGGCAGCGATCACAACGGCCGCCGCCGCGGGATACCGGGTATACGTCGGCGGGTCCGGTATATGGGCCGGCCTCGCGACCATCTTCAGCAGCGCGCTGATCGGACTTATCTGGCGGCGATGGGTCCACCCTAAATGGAAAGGCTGGCGGTGGCTGAGTGTCCTGTGGATGAGTGTCTGCGTGCATCTCGCCATGCTCGCCTGCCAGATGCTGCTGCCCTATCCTGACAACCTGCGCATTGTCCGGGCAATTTTCGTGCCTGTGATCCTGATATACCCCGCGGCAACCGTCCTCCTATGCCAGATTATATTCCGTCAGCAGGCATTCAGGCAAAATCAGCTGATGCTGACACAGTCAGAAGAAAGGTTCAGGCTCCTGTTTGATAAAGCACCCCTGGGTTATCAATCCCTGGACATCAACGGGTGTTTTATTGAGGTGAACCGGCAGTGGTGCGATTTGCTCGGCTATACGCGCGATGAGGTGATCGGCAAATGGTTTGGGGATTTTCTCTCACCCGCCAACAGAGAGGCCTTTCGGCTCAGGTTTCCCGTGTTCAAGGCTCAGGGCTATGTTCACAGTGAGTTCGAAGTGCTGCAAAAGAACGGCGAACCTAAATTTATCGCCTTTGAAGGCAGAATCGGCTATGAGAAAAGCGGCGAGTTCAAGCAGACGCACTGCATCCTGCAGGACATCACCAGCCAGAAGGCAGCCGAGGCGGCGCTGATCGAGAGCGAGAACAAATACCGCAGCATCGCCGAAAACGTGTCGGATGTTGTGTGGCAGATGGACTTGAACCTGAACACCATCTATATCAGCCCCTCCGTATCAAAGCTTCTGGGCGAATCGCCTGAAGAGCATATGAAGCGCGGTATCACTGAAAAATTCTCAGAGGATTCGATCCGCTTGATTCAAGCCATGCTGATGGAGGAACTTGAGCATGAGAAGGATCCCCGCGCCGATAAGAACAGAAGCCGAACGATAGAAGTAGAACACTTTAAAGCCGACGGCTCCCCGGTGATGCTGGAGATGAATATTTCCTTCCTGCGGGATGAGCAAGGCAAGGTCTCAGGCCTTCTGGGGGTATCCCGTGATATCACGCTGCGCAAGAAGGCGGAACAATCCCTGGCGGAAAGCGAGCGAAGCAAATCGGTTCTGCTGTCAAATCTTCAGGGGATGGCCTACCGCTGCAGCTGCGACCGCGACCGGACCATGCGGTTTGTCTCATCCGGCTGTCTTGAACTGACCGGCTACACCCCTGAGGATCTGGTCAACAGCCATCGCATATCTTTCAACGATCTGATAGCGCCGGAGTACCGTGACCTCTTGCGGGACAAATGGGAACAGTGCCTGGCAAAAAGGCAGCCGTTCCGCTTTGAGTATGAACTGGTCACGGCACAAAACAAGCGCATATGGGTGCTGGAGATCGGCCAGGGTGTATATAACGATCAGGGCGGCATTGAGGCGCTTGAAGGGATCATTGTAGATATATCCGACCGCAAGGCAATTGAAAACCATCTGATCTATGTCAATGAGCATGACAAGCTGACAGGCCTGTACAACCGCGAGTACCTGGAAACCCTGTTGAAGAGGGATGTCAGGAAGAAGGATGGAAAGAAAAGAGCGGTTATCAGCGTGAACCTCAGCATGGTCCGGCTGCTGGCCGCCAATTACGGGTTCCACTATACGCAAAAACTGATACAAAACGCGGCAGAGACCATGAAGCCATACTGCGCCGATAACAGGATGCTGTTTCAAACCTATGACAACTCCTTTGTCTTCTACCTCACCGAATACCGGGATGGTGATGAACTGCTCGCGTTTTGCGAATCCATCGCGGCAGCGTTGGAATCCCTTTTTACAACGGACAGGATCAGCGGAGGGATCGGCATTCTTGAACTCTCCGCGAGCGAATCAGATCTTGACGTCGGCCTGATTTTAAGAAGGCTGCTGATCGCGTCAGAAAGAAGCATCGCCGTTTCTGAAAAAGACATCGCGATCACCTTCTATAATCAAGAATTGGAAGCCATCGTGAACCGCGAGAGGGATATCCGGCACGCGCTGTCCGCCTCCCTGACAGACGAGCCCGGCTATGACATGTACCTGCAGTATCAGCCGATCTATGACATCGCATTAAAAGCGGCTGTCGGGTTTGAGGCCCTGGCCAGGCTGAGAACAAAAGATCTGGGAGCGGTCTCGCCGGTCGAGTTTATCCCCATCGCCGAGAAGACCAAGCTCATCATCCCGCTGGGCGAAAAAGTGTTCCTGAGCGCATTTGAATTTTCCAACACGCTCAAACAGCTTGGGTACAGCGATATGAACATATCCGTCAACGTCTCGGCCATTCAATTGCTGAGACCGGGATTTGCCGAGTGGCTCTCGGATCTGATGGAAATCAATCAGGCCGATCCCGGGAACATCGGAATCGAACTCACCGAATCCATCTTTACATCAGACTATACTGCCGCCAACCGTACCATCGAAAAGCTGAAGGCGCTCGGCGTGACTGTTGCGATCGATGATTTCGGAACCGGCTATTCCTCCCTGTCCAGAGAAAAGGAGCTTAAAGTTGATTGCCTGAAAATCGACAAATCCTTCATTGACCAGCTCATGGTAACAGAACCGGACAAAGCCATCGCGGGCGACATCATCTCCATGGCGCATAAGCAGGGCCACTATGTTATCGCCGAAGGCGTGGAATACGAACAGCAGATGCGGTATTTGACCGAGCATGGCTGCGACAGGATCCAGGGCTACCTCATCGCCAGGCCGCTTGATGTTCAGGACGCCATAGCGTTCCTAAGTTCTCCGGCATCCGATTAACCAGAAAGATTCTTTATTATGAAACGCGCCCCCGAAGCTGGTCGAAAACCAGCTTCGGGGGCGCGCTTTATTGCTAATTACAACTGAGTATTACCTGCGGTTGCGTCCCCCGCCGAAATTCTGCTGGCCGGGCATCCGATTCCTCATCCCGCAGCCGTCCCGCATGGACCTCATTTGACCGCGCCCCTGACGCTGCCCTTCGGTGCCCAGGCGGTCGCAGACGCCGTCGTTGTTCTCATCGGTGAAGCCGGGAGCTTCGGTATTTTTCCCCTGCTCGTTGCCGCAGATGTCGCAGATTCCATCCCCGTTTTCATCCACAAAGCGGGACTGCTCCTCCGCTCCATTCGGGCGGCCAAAGCCCATGCCGCAGGGGGTTTGGGGTAAGGCTTGTTCCTGGGCCCCCTCAAGGGGAGTCTGGTTCCAGCGGCGGCCGTACTGCCCGCCGTAGGGCATGGTCCCGGCGGTCTGGTTTTCCTCCGCGGGGGCAGCCGTCTCCTGAGCCAGTCCAAAGACCGGCAGCGCGATGATCAGCGCCAGCGCGATTACGATCAAGTTCTTTTTCATCCGTGTTTCTCCTTTTGTCGATTCAGCACCCTTGTGCTATGTCTGAATCATACACAGGAAATGTGGCAACATTGTGTCATCCTCTTGACAACATTGGTACATCCGCGTCCGTATGCCAAAACGATTGCCCAACGCAGCCAGTCATGGGCCTATTACTGTGTCTCGATCAGCCCCAGGTAAAGCGGACAGTTGTGCCGCCTCCCTCGCCGCTCTCCACCGCGACGCGTATGCCGTGTCGGTCCGCGATCCCTTTGGCGATGGCCAGGCCCAGCCCGCTGCCCTGCCGGTTCTCTTCGCTTCTTGACTTGTAAAAACGGTCAAAAACATATGGCAGATCCGCCGCCGGAATGCCGCAGCCTTCATCGCGGATGGTGATGCTGTGACCATCCATAGCGGCGTGCAGCATGCTGCCGGGGGGTGAAAATTTGACGGCGTTATCCAGCGCGATGAGCAGCATCTGCTTCAGGCGCGCGTAATCCCCTGTGAAAGATACCGGTTCTTCAGGGATATCCCGGACGACGCGGATGCCCTTGCTTTGGGCCAGCCGTTCCGCGCCACGAATCGCGTCCGCGAACACTTCCTGCATCACAAGCGTCGCGTTTTCGATCGGAAAATCCGTATTCTGAAGGCGGGCCAGATCCATGAGGTCATCGACCAGGCGCTGCAGCCCCTTTGTCTCCTTAAGCATCTGGCGGTGATATTCCTCCACCATGGAAGGTTCACTGACAACGCCGTCAGTGAGCGCTTCCAGCGAGCCGCGCAGCACGGTAACCGGGGTGCGCAGTTCGTGGGACACGTTGGCCAGGAAATCCCGTCTCAGCTGCTCCTGCCGCTCCCGATCTTCCCGCGCTTTGCGGAGCCTGCTGCTGAGCGCGTCGATTGACCTTGCCAGGTCGCCGATCTCGTCCTTGTGCGCGAGCCCGGTCTTCGCCTCGTAATCCCCCTCTGACAGCCGCTGAGCGGTCTTTTTCATCCGGTTGATCGGACGGGTGAAGGTATAGGACAGGACCACAGACAGCGCGATGGAAAAAAGCAGCGCCGCGGCAGCGCTGTAGAGAAGAATACCCTGGCCTTTGCGGATCGCGTCCTCAATGCCCGAAACGGCGTCGTTGAGCAAGAGAGCGCCCACGACTTTCCCGTCCTGAACAACAGGTGTTCCGACAGTCAGGGTGGGGACGCCGGCCAGCTCGCTGAAGCCTTCCGAAAAGGAGGTCCCTCCCCGGAACACGCCGCGAACCAGCTGTTCAGCATCCGGCGGCAGGTTTGTGTACTCCAGCATCATGCCCATCATGCGCCCGGACGAGAGGAACTGGAGGTTCTCATCCAGTACCCAGAGATTCGGCTCTGCCTGGGTGAGCAGGCGGACGAAATTCGTATAGCCGCCTCCCTGCCCGCCCGCCATCGCGCCGCCGGACCGGGTGCCTTCCAAGGCCTGGGAAAGCATCCCGGAAAGATAGCTTGCGCGGTCGAGCATCTCCGCTCGTTTCGACTCCTTGATCGACTCAGTGAAAAGCCGGCGGAATGTCAGAGAACTGACCAGGGCGAAGAAGAGCAGCGCCGCCGCAAAGAAAACCAGAAGCTTCAGAGCGATCCTATTCTTTATCATCCCTGACCTCCATCTTATAGCCTACGCCCCATATGGTTCTGATGTCCCACCCCTTTGGTCCGTACGCGTCCAGTTTGGCGCGCAGGCGCTTGATATGCGAGTCCACCGTGCGGCTGTCGCCGAAGTATTCATACCCCCAGATGGATTCCAGCAGGTTTTCCCGCGAAAACACCTTATCCCGGTGGCTTGTCAGCGTGAACAGGAGCTCCAGCTCCTTTCTGGTCAGGCTGACCTCCCTGCCCTCCACCCTGGCTGTATATGTATCCAGGTCCACCGTCAGGTTTCCCAGCGTGACCGACTGGCCGGCCGCGGTTTGCCCGCGATCCATCCTGCGCAGCACCGCGCGCAGCCGCGCCATCAGTTCGCCCGGAGAGAAGGGCTTGACAATGTAGTCATCAGCACCCGTGTCAAGGCCCATGATGCGTTCAAAATCCTCCCCGCGGGCTGTGACCATGATGATCGGCACAGCGGAGGTTTTGCGGATCTCCCGGCACACCGCGAAACCATCCAGTTTGGGCATCATCACATCCAGAAGCACGGCATCCGGTTTGAGTTTCCAAAAAAGGGCCAGGGCTTCCTCCCCGTCCTTCGCGATGTGCGGGGTATGGCCCTCTTTCTTCAGATATTCTTCCAGAACGGAAGCGATCTGCTGGTTATCATCAGCGACTAAAATATTCGCCATCCTTGCCTCCCGGTTGTCTGACTCAGGTTTTTCTCATCATAACATTTTTTGAATGTCTTAGCCTCATATTGCAAAAAATATGTACTGGATGCCCGCTATCCGCTTCTTTTTCTTTCTTCCTCCAATGTTCATCAGCATGAAGACACAAACCCGGCACTTGTCTCCGGCGCTTGTCCTGTGGTACCCAATATTTAGGATACTTTACTTTTTATGTCATTCTGCGAAGCATCACCGCCTGCCTCATGCACGGCATGGCGACCGGCATCCGGGGAGACGAACAGGAAGGAATCGCGCGTTAGCTTCTGCCGCGCAGCGATAGCCAATAAACGTAACAGCCTTGGATAAATACAAAAGATCAGCATCCTGCCGTTTTTTTCGCGGGATGCCGGCTATATACATTTATGTAAACTTATCTGAGAACCTTGCTTAAAAATGCCTTCGTCCTTTGGCTCTGAGGATTGCCGAAAATCTGCTCCGGGCTCCCCTGTTCCTCGATCAGGCCCTCATCCATGAACAGCACACGGCTGGATACCTCGCGGGCAAAACCCATTTCGTGGGTGACGATGATGGAGGTCATGCCGTTTTTGACCAGCTCCTTGATGACCGCCAGCACCTCGCCCACCATCTCGGGGTCGAGCGCGGAGGTCGGCTCGTCAAACAGCATCACCTCGGGATCCATCGCCAGCGCCCGCACGATGGCCAGGCGCTGCTTTTGCCCGCCGGAGAGCCTGCGCGGGTACTCGTCGCGCTTATCATACAGGCCGACACGCTGCAGCAGTTCCAGCGCGTAGGCGTCCGCCTCCTGCTTGCCGCGCTTTTTCAGGAGCGTCGGGGCCAGGGTGATGTTATCCTTCACCCTCAGATGCGGGAAGATGTTGAAGTGCTGGAACACCATGCCCATGCGCTGGCGGTGCTTGTCGACGTCCACGCCCTTGCCCGTCAGGTCCACCCCATGGAACAGCACCTGGCCTGAGGTAGGCTTCTCCATCAGGTTAAGGCAGCGCAGAAAGGTTGATTTGCCGGAGCCCGAGGGCCCGATGATGGATATCACCTCGCCCTTCTCCACCTTTTCATTGATGCCGCGCAGCACCTGCAGCTCACCGAAGTTTTTAACTAAATCAATGGTCTCAATCACCTGCTTTTAATCTCCTCTCAAGCATTGCAACCGCCTTTGACAGCGTGAAGGTGAGCATAAAGTATATCACACCTACGACTAAAAGCGGCTCGATCACCAAAAACATGTTGCCGCGTATCACACTGTACTGCGTCATCAGATCTCCGACAAAGAAGGTGGAGGCCAGGCTGGTCTCCTTAATGACGGCGACAAACTCATTGCACAGGGCGGGCAGTATATTGCGCACCGCCTGGGGCAGCACGATGCGGCGCATGCCCTGGGCGCCGCTCATGCCCAGGCTTCTCGCGGCCTCTGTCTGCCCGGGATCGACCGCGTCGATGCCGGCCCTGACGATTTCGCAGACATAGGCGGTTGAGTTGAACACCAGCGCGATAACAATACTGGCAAACTTGCTCAGGTTGAGCTCCGGCAGCATAAAGTAGAAGATATACAGCTGCAGCAGCAGGGGCGTGCCGCGCACCACCTCCACGTAGGTGGTGGCGAACACACGCACGGGTGCGGCGCGCGAGCGGCGCATCAGCGCCAGCAGGGAACCCAGCACCGTGCCGCCCATCACCGTCAGCAGGCTCAGCAGCAGGGTATAGCCAAGGCCCTCAACAAATAACCCGCTGTAGCGGCTGAGCATCTTTTCTATGTTGGGGATCATGTTTGTAAACAAGCTCTATACCTCCTCAGCCATGCGTTCAACGAGCAGGACAGCATCCAGGATCATATCCGCGCTGATGGGATAGGGAAGAAAGCTCATATCCGGCTTGTGCTCAGCCTCCCGGATGGCCGAGAGGATCGAGGGGCTGTCTGTATCCGCCCCCATCTCCTTCAGGCTGCAGCGCGTACCGATGGCGCGCAGCAGCTTCAAAACGGCCCGCGCCTTATCCATCTGTCCGTCCAGCGCCAGCTGGACGGCAGCCCCCCAGGCCACCACGTCCCCGTGCAGGCAATCCTCCATGCCCGGCTTGCCCTCCAGCGAATAGTAAAGCGAATGAGCCAGCGCGCTGTTAAACTCCTCGCGCACCAGCAGCGACACGCAGCCGACACTGACGATGTTGAGCAATGCCATTTGAAGCAGCGCGGCGCCGCCCTGCCCGGCTGTGATCTCTTCCATCGCCGCCGCTCCGTCCCTCTCCATGGCCGCCATCAGCCCGCCGGCGATGGAAGAGATCACAGCCGGGCAGGGC
>CAYZRZ010000027.1:0-17832 GCA_964480995.1 uncultured Christensenella sp. | reverse complement strand
TAGGCTTTCTCATTTGCGCTTTCCAATCTTCCCTCATCAAGTTCTTTGCTGCGGGTTCGTCAATACAATTTCATACAATCAGTTAGCAGTGATTCCTTAACGTTTTACATCAGTATTATCTTAAAGCAGTGAAGGCCGGGAAAGCTGATTCTTCCCCGGCCTTCTTGTTTCCTATTCAGTCCGGGGTAAGGTTGTTTTCATCCACATGATGTTATAGACAGGGAAGAACTGGCTCATCGCGAAGTAGAAAGACTGGCCCTTGTTTTCAACGTATTTGGGCAGCATGTACGCGCCGTAGAGGGCGGGATAATCGCTGCTTTTGGCCAGTACAGTCTCCTCTGAGAACTCACCCCAGGGAGTTAGGCCTTCGCGCATGACAATGGCGGCTTTTCTCTCGTTGAGGTAGGTGATGATAAAGTTGCCCAGGTATTCGTTGTAGATCACGGAGATCTCGCCCGCGGGGGCCTCAATAACCAAAGCGGCATTTTGGATGCCCTCATCGCCCTGCTGCCAGCGGGGAGCGCCGGTTTCATCCAGGCCCGTGTAATAGCTGTAAGCGCTGAATTCTTCCAGCTTATCCACCGGTGCCTTCATCAGGTATACACCGCCGAAGCGGCCCGCCGGGATAGCCCAGAAATACATGGTCTGGCCAATCTGCGCGTTGGCCGTCTGGATGAAACCGCTGTCGCCCGGCCACTGCACGCTGCTTAGCTTCTTCCAGGTCTCCCCGGAATCCTCAGAGACAGCCAGGCCGCTGTAGCGGGTATCCCACTTGCCGGCATCGCCCCAGTGGCTGACGCTCATGTAGATGCAGTAGAGCTTGCCGTTAGCGGCAAACAGGTTGGTGGGGATGACCGTCATTTCCTTATGATCCACCTTGAGGCTGCGCAGCAGTTCCTTGGCGATGCCGCGCCTGTCGGTGACAGCGCCTGTGATTGTCAGGCCGTCTGAAGGGTCGTCATCCTCGATGAAAAACAGCACATTGCTGCGCCAGTTGGCATTTGACTCGCTTGCAAAGGTATCGCCGCCGAACATATAGACCTTGCCGTCCAGTTCAGCCATGCTGCCCAGATCTGTGCCCCATACGCCAAATCGGGAGAGCGTTTTGTTGGCAGTGTTCTCTCCTGTGATCTGGGTGATTTTTTCGGTAACGAGGCCGTTTAGGCTGTGCAGTGCCCACTGCTTGCCGGGAAGGGAGGCGACTGCCTCATCTTCGCCCAATGGCGGAAGTCCTTCCGCCGGCGCGGTGGACAAGCACAGCAGCAAGGCGGCTGCCAAGGCAATCAGGCGCTTCATAAGCCAAACTCCTCAGGACGCTTCCAGCGAATGGTCTCCTCATCAAGGGGCAGGCGCTTTTCTGCCGGAAGCATCGGCGCAAAGGGCTTGTGCGGTTCCTGCTGATACCAGTAAGCCGTCGTGCTCCAATCATCGCTGCGATGATTGCTGTGGCCATGCTCAATGGTCACACGGATATCTTTGTCAAAGCTGATTGGGTCGCGGAGATGGTAACGGTAGTAAGTGATTTTACCCTTCCAGTTTTCCTTGCCTCCCAGAATAATACCGTGATAGGGGGCGCTGTACTCCTGCTGGGGACACCAGGACATATTGACATAGTCCTCCGTGCCGGTGCCGTGCAGGCTGGGCGGCCACTTTTCACCGTCGATAAAAATCATGTCATCGCCTTCGCCGGGCCAATCCCATAGGTTGCTCTCGCGCAGGTTGTGGATGTTGATGTTGCAGCCCACATAGTGACCGCGGCCCTCAGCCTGAAGAATCACATAGTTGCCGTCACCTGTGGTGTTTTCACCGCCGAAGCACCAGGCCCGGTTGTCACCTTTGTCGCTGATGCCCTGTGTGGGGCATTCTCTGTGCCACTGGGCATGGAAGTAGAGCGTCTCCTCGGGCAGCTTGATATTGGCTTCATAGTCGATGTAGAAGTAGGTCAGAAGGGGCAGTGTTCCCTGGTTTTCCACTTCGATCCGCGCGCCCTTTGCAAAAGGCATGGGAAACCAGCAGTTGAAGCCCCGGCCATTTTCAGGGCTCATCTGAAGGGGTTCGGAAACAAAGTTTTTGCTAAGCGCGTGACCCATGCCGAAAAAATCCCCGATGGGCACTTCTACGCTGGGCTTTTCTTCTCCATCCCAGTACATTCTGAGGATAGACTTGCGCAGGAAATGCTCTTCGTCTTTAGGGTCATTCATCAGAGTCATCCAGATGTGGGTGATGCAGCCGGAACCTTCAAGGTTTGCAAGCACCGCGGTCTCCCCGGGCTGTACATGCCAGCGGTCATCATTTCCCCCCGTGATGTCATAGCTTGATACACGCAGGCGCTTTGCCGGACGGGGCAGATAGATGTTGGACATTTCAGAAGAAAAGTAATTGTTCATATCGCACTCCTGTTGATTTGTATTTGAACTCTTTAACTATCCTGGCGAAGGACGGGGACATTTCAAAGCATACATTTTAGGTGTGCCGCGTTTAGCTGTAAGCCGGTGCTCTGCCTTGGATGCGTTAAAGCTTTTTCCCGGTTTACTTGATACCTGAGATCATCAAGCCCTTCACGATGTAGCGCTGGAAGATCAAAAAGAGGATTACTGGCGGCAGAGCCGCAAGCAGGGAACCCGCAAGCACCACGCCGTAGTTGTTAGCGTAGACGTTATTGTAAGAACGGATCACCTGCATCACCTGCACATATTTTTGGTTCGTCACAGTCATCGCAGGCCAGAGGAAGCTGTTCCAATACCCCAAAAAGGCGCCGGTGCCCATGATAACATAGGGGGATTTGGCGTTGGGTATGAATATGCTGATGAAGATGCGCACTCTGCTCGCCCCGTCAATCAGCGCAGCCTCTTCAACTGCCATGGGCATGTTGAGGAAAAACTGCCTGAAAAAGAAGATGGCATAGGCGCCGGCCAGACCCGGCATGATCAAAACCCAATAGCTGTCGAGCATGCCAAGGTTGTTGACAACCACGAAGGAGGTCACCAGGATAGTCAGTCCGGGGATATACATGGACAGAATGGTCAGACGCCAAAGGAGGCGCTTTAAGGTGAACTCGATGCGCGCGTAGGCGTAGGCAGCCATAGAGTTGATGGTGATGGACAGCAGGGAAGCCGTGACCGCAACGAAACCTGTTGAACGCATTGACTGCCAGAAGGGGTAAGTCTTGTCTTCGGCCAGCTTGGTAAAATTCTCTTGAATCCACTCCGTCGGAAAAAAACGCAGGGGATTGGCCCTTAATACCTCTTTGCCTTCCTTAAAGGACGATAGGAACATCCATAAAAGGGGGAAGACTGAGATGAGGGTGACCAGGATCGCAATCAGGGTGAAGACCGTCTTCATAGGGTGCCGTTTCGGGCGGCGGGTCAATTGCTGCTGCATCTCTCTCTCCTCCTTATTCATCCTGCGACTTTTGCGAGCCGATGACGGTGAATACCAAGCTGTTGAGCGCGCCGATGACGATCATTAGCAGCAAGGCTGCCGCAATGGTATATCCAAGTGAAAAATCGGCACTTTTAAAGTTATTGTATACGAATACCATTGGCGTGAGGGTGCTGTTGACCGGCCCCGCCCCTCCGCTGCCGCCGAACATCATGTAGGGCAGGTCAAACATCTGCAAAGTACCTGTCATCAAGTTGATCAGGATCAGGATGAACGTATTCTTCATGGAGGGAAGTGTGATAAAGAGCAGCTGCTCGAATCTGTTGGCTCCATCCACCTCTGCCGCCTCATAGTAACTCTGCGGTATATTCTGCAATCCGGCAAACATGATCAGCGAGTTGTAGCCAAAACCCATCCAAATCGCCGTAACCGCGATGGATAATCTTGACAGGGAGGGCTCGGCCAAAAAACCAATGCGCTTGTAACCTAACTGGCGGACTATCCAGTTGAGAATACCTCCCTGATAATGAAAAATGAACAGGAAGATGACGCTGGCTACGACGCCTGAGATCACTGTCGGGATATAAATGGCTGTTTTAATCAGTGCGCCTGCGCGCTGATTCATGCCCCGAAGGACATGCGCAAAGAGAAAAGAAAGGATGAATTGTGCCGGAACGATCAACAGCACAAAGCCCAGAATATTTTCAAGAGATTTGCGGAACAGGCTATTTCCAAGTACCATGCGGAAGTTTTCAAGCCCGATGAATTGTGATTCCTGATATAGCTTCC
Organism: uncultured Christensenella sp.; assembly: GCA_964480995.1. Classification (GTDB taxonomy): domain Bacteria; phylum Bacillota; class Clostridia; order Christensenellales; family Aristaeellaceae; genus UBA1038. The sequence goes on along the minus strand of CAYZRZ010000027.1, from coordinate 13,662 downwards.
AGTTGGTGAGACTTTTTTCAAAAGACATGAACAATGGGGTAAAAACAAAGATGCCCAGCAGCACGAGCGATGGGAGAATCATGAGGTAGGCGGTGATGTGATCCGAGCGCTTCATGGAAGAAAGGCTTTTTGATTCTCTTCTTGTCATACGCGCGCCTCCTTTGCAGTGTGTTGAAGAGGGGGAGAACAGAAGACCTGTTCTCCCCCGGTTATTCAAGGGTTACTGAGGCTTTTTCAGGTTGCTGTTTTGAATAAAGGTGTTGATCTCTGCAGCGGCAGTGGCCAGCGCTTCTTCAGCAGGCACGCCGTTGATGACAACTTCGTTCATCGCGGCCAACAGGAAGGCGGACACTTCCCAGGGGTAAGTAGGCTCTTTGATTCCGTAAGGAATGATATCCCTTGCGACGGTTTGCATCCATTCATCCTGCGCAGCGTCGGTGTTCTCAATGAGCCACTGATCAACAGACTTGCGTACGGCGTACTTGGAGAAACGGGCGCCCTCAAAGAAGGCGGCGGGGCGGGAGGGATCACTGGCCAGCAGCCAGGTGATGAACTCCGCGGCGGCTTCGGGATGCTTTGATTTTGCGTCAATCTGGTATGTCCAACCGCCCATGGTGGACTGGAAGGGACGGCCATCCTCGGTGGGTACGGCGGCAACGCCGATCAGATCCACCATTTCGGGCCAGTCGTTGCGGATAGCGCCGATGCCCCAGGAACCGGAGAAGGAGATGGCGGCGCTGTCATTAGCCACCAGTGAAGCGGAACCATTGTAGTGGTCCAGCGGCTGCGCGGGGGCTGATTCGTCGTCATAAAGCTGCTTGATATAATTGAGCAGCGGGGCCAGTCCCTCAACCTGGGCGGCAGACCAGTCTTCGGTCAGCGGCCATTGGCCAATGGCGGTGTGTTCCCAGCCCCACATGGACCAGTCCATTGTCATGGTAGTACCGAATACATCATCGGTCGTCAAGGCTTTTGCCATGTCAATGTGTTCCTGCCAGGTCTTGGGCGGAGCGTCAAATCCGGCAGCGGCCAGCAGGTCTTTGCGGTAGTACATAACAGCTGCGGGCTCCAGCAGGTGGGGATAGCCGTAGACTTCCCCGTTGAAGGTGACCATTTCACGCACGTTGTCATACAGATCAGCATAGGCTTCTTCAGGGATCAGGCTGGTGGTGGGGAGGTTGTAGCCTTCACGAACATCGGTGGCTAGGTTGGAATAGTTCACCATGTAGACATCGGGAGCGGTGCCGGCGGCACGGGCGGCGGTCATCCGCTCGGTCAGCGCCCCGCCGTCAACAAACTCGAGGTTGACCTGGACGGTTTGTGACTGAGCGTTGAATTCGTCTACCATGGTGCGTGTCCATTCCTGGTCGAATTCTTCAAAGAGCTGCTTCCAGAAGGAAATCTCCACCTTCTGCGAAGCCAGGGCGGATATGGTACCCAGCGAAAGAACCAGGCTGAGCACCAATACGAACGAGAGAGCCTTTTTCATGAGTCGTCCTCCTTACTATTTGATTTCGAGCATATACAGCGTGTGGGGCTGCAGCGTGAGTGTAATCTCGCGCTGCTCGCCCCGGCGCAGTATGCCTAAATCATCATGAGTCAATACCTCCCCGCCGAAGCCGTGGGTCAGGGAGAGGGTTCTATCCCCATCCGGCAAGCGCAGGGCTTCGACGGAAAGGGGAATGGTGATGCGCTGCCCGCTGTCGTGGGCGTTTGAGAGGAACAAGGCATAGCTGCCTTTCTGATTGAGGAAAGCGCTGGTGACTACAGCGGCGGCCCGGTAACTCCCTTTGGCTTTATAGGAGGAATCTCCCTGACCGTGATTGTAGTGATACCAGTCGTAGAAAACTGATGGGATGTTCATCGAGGGCTGCGCGGCCATCGTACCGTATGCCCAATAAGAGTTGGCTTCGCCTACGCGCGCGGCGGCAAACTGTTTCAGATAACGGGCGCGAACCGGACTGTAGGCATTGTTCTGCGGATCAAAACGGAAATAATGGTCTTCACCCTTATTTTCATCGCCATCCAGCATCTCCATGGGGCTGTACTCATGGTTGAGCTCATACAGGCCGCCCCAGAGGTAGACCTGTGAAACGATGTAGTGGAAATAGTTTCCCGTTTCCTCCACCAGCTTGCCCCAGCCGTCAAGCCTGACAGTGCCCAGTTCGTTGTAGACGTAACTAAACAAGGGGATCATTTTTGCGGCGCCCTTGCGCATCTGCTCACGGAAGGGCCAGGTCTCCAGGGTGGAGGAAGGCTGCGCCCAAGCCCTTGCCTGGTAATAGTCCAGCTCACCCAGCAGGGTTTCGTTGATCATCTCGGTGCCAAGCGGGATATATCGGCCAGCTTCCTTATCCAGCGCATGCTTGGTATCCCTGTATACATCCTGATAGCCCTGCGTGATCTGATACCCGCCGCCCGGCGCGTGCCCATGCTTGTCCGACAGGCAGATCTTGATCAGGTTGTTTGCGGAAATGTCATAGTACATGGCGTCCATGTCAGCCTCGCGTATCATCATCAGGTTCTTTTCTCTGTGGAAATCTTTGGTGAAGGGATCGGCCGGACAGAGCATGCTGAAGTTATAGGCGTCATGGCTGAAGGTCGGGGCGGGGAAGCGCTGCAGGTGGCTCATCAGCTTCTTTGGGTTGGATTTATTGAGGCCGACAAAGAAATCAAACTCAAAGGCAGCGAAGGGATCGCCATGCTGCTTCATGTTATTGATATTCGCCTGATTGAAGTTCGCCGGCTCCCAATCCGGAAGGTCCCCTGGCAAACTGTTATAGAAGTTCTGCGGTTCTTTTGTCCAGTCCGGCCCCAGTATATGGAAGATCTTTGTGCCGATATCCTCCCTGTAGCGATCGAGCCATTTGGTTCGGTCATGCCCTGCGTTGATGCCGAAGGTGGCCGCGCCGACGTCCTCAAGCAGCCAGGATGCCTTTTCATTATCCGGCCGCAGGGCAGCCTTGCCGCGCCGCGCCCAGGCCTGATCAAGCGCCCATGGCTTGTACAGGTCTGCGGCTTCCTCCCATCCCAGGCCCTTTGTCAGGCGAACCTGGAAGTCATAGGGCATATCCAGAAGCGAGCCGCGGCCGATGTTTTCAAAACCATACATGTGGCTGGCGACCAGCCCTCCGTTATCTATATAGCTGTTAAGCCACTTTTGATGAGCCTCGGAATCCGTGGCAGCGAAGTAGAGGCCGCCCTTGCTTTGTGCGTAATAGGTAAAAAACTGCATCGTTGCGCCGGAAAAGCCCTCAGGATAGGGAAAATAGCGCTGAGGCCCGTCCATCCGGGGCATATTGCGCTGCGGGTCTTCAATCAAAACACCTGTAGCGTAAGAATGGGCAAGAAAGCCCGCGGAACCAAAGTCGCTCAGCCTGCCTATAATGGGGTACTCAAAGGCTCGGATATCGGAATCCTCGTCGTTTTGCAGCCTCGCGCGGAAACTGAGACCATCAGGCAGCAATGTAACCTCTGCTTTCAGCACTGCCTTCTCCAGCTGCCATTCAAATGAAAGGAAATCAGCGGCCCGGGAAACCGGCTGAAAAACAGCCTCCGGCTCCTGTATGCCTTTTGCGGTCATCGTGCGGAAAGCCGCAGCCGGGTCCCCCTCATGCAGATAGTTTTGTCCTGAGGCTTTGCCATACAGCTGGATCAGCTGGCCGTCGGTCTTACTGAATACGGCCCTGAGAACGTCATTTTCCAGTATCATCACAGCATTCTTCTCCTGCGCCTGCGCCGTCCAAACGGCGTGTGGTATCGATGTCACAATCAATAAAACAACTAGCAGCCATCCGATAGCCTTAGAACATTTCATGCAGTCTGCCTTCTGACTGTCCGGCCTTCCGGCCTGTTGGTTAACTTACAGGGCGTCTTTGCGTAGAGTGCCAATGTCACGTTCAGCGGAACCTGATGTATCCCAGACGGTGTGACATCAATATCATGGATAAAGACTAACACTATTCCACCATAATGTCAAGCAGGATTTTGCCTTGATGCGGATAGAAATTCCACCGAAAAAAAGGATGGAAGATGGGAGCCTGCGTTCAGTTTCTTGTGTCTTGTGATGTTCGGGTCTAAGCGTTCACTTTCTCGCTCGATGCCCTGATACTCAGCTTGGGCAGAAGCCTGATCGTCTTTCTCGGCCTGGACCCGTTGATGATACGGTCCATCAGCAGCTCGGCGGCATTGCGGCCAATTTCGTCTTCCAGCATCTGGATGGATGAAAGGCCCAGCAGCTGGGCGGAATCAATGTCGTCCATGCCAATAATAGCCAGATCCTCAGGAACCCGGATGTTGAGTTCACGGCACACCTGCAGGGCACCGATGGCCATCAGGTCGTTAGCGACGACAATGGCCTTTGGCAGTTTATCAAGCACGGATAATCTGCGCATCGCCTCCTCGCCCGAGGCTCTTGAGAAGTCCCCCTCCTGTATCCAATCAAGGGTGAGGGGGATCCCGGCCTTCTCCAAGGCGCTTATATAGCCATTCTGCCGCTCCCGTCCCGTCTGGGCTGAAGGCACGCCGCCGATGTAGCCAATATCGCGAATACCTTGGGCAATGAAGTGGCGGCAGGCCATCGCGATACCTTCAAATGTGTCGATGTATACACTGTCAAACTGGTCGCCCGGGTTTTCAGGATAATTATTGGTCAGGACAACGGGGCGGCTGCAGCTATTGACAATGGAGATATTTTCCGGCGTGAAGTTGAAGGAGACAAACACCATGCCGTCACCGTATCCTTCGCGCAGGTTTTGGAGCATCTTCAGTTCTGTCTTCAGGTCACCCTTCGTGGGGCAAAGCAGCGGCAGATAGCCGTGCCCTTCCAGTACCTCACTGACACCCTGAATCATCCTGAAATAGAAGGGATTGTAGATATCAGGAATGCAGAACAACACCTTATTGGTTATGTTGCTTTTCAGTGAACGAGCCGCGTGGGAGGGGCTGTAGTTCATTTTCTTTGCCAGGGCCAGTATCTGCTTTCGCTTGTCCGGGCTGCAATAACCCTTGCCGCTCAGGGCGCGGGCCACGGTGGAAGCCGATACGCCCGCTTCCCTCGCGATCTCATAGATGGATGCCATTTTTTCTCCTCCGCCTTACAACGCACATAGTATATCATTAACGAATATCTGTGAGCAAATATATCGTCATTGACATTCTTTGATAAAGATTCTATCATAAAAACACAGGATATGACATCAATGTCATACAGTCTTATGCGGCAAGGGCCTCAGGCACATGGAAATGAAAGGATGCGGATTATGCCTTCATCAGAGAGTTTTCCCTTTTCTGCTTATCATAGCACCCAACGCTATACGGATTTCCCCATTGGCGGTATCGGCACCGGTACGGTCAGCGTCAATGCAGCCGGATGTTTTACGAACTTTGAGCTGTTTAACCATCCTACACAGAAAGGCAAATTGCCTTACAGCTTTTTTGCCATGCACTACGAACTGGGTGAGCGGCAGGATACCCGCATCCTGGAAGCGAGGGGCTTGCCTGATTTCAACCAGGCCAGGGGATACCATTTCCATCATGTGAAGGGGCTGCCGCGCTTTGAACAAGGTGAGATGCGCGTGCGCTATCCTTTCTGCGAGGTGGAGCTGAAGGATGAGCAGGTGCCGCTTAAGGTAAGCATGACGGCCTTCAACCCGCTTGTTCCTCTTTCTGTTCACGACAGCAGCATCCCCGCGATGATGGTCCGTTACCGGGTGGAGAATCCGACCGATCTCCCCGCCAAGGTGCTTGTCTGTGGCTCCCTGCCAAATATCTATGGATTTCATGGCTTCGATGCGCACGATAACTACCGGGTCCAGCCGGGTGTATATAACCGCGTGGTACGGCAGGCGGATTTCGCGGGCCTCCTGATGAACGGACAGGGTCTGGGAGAAGAACATCTCAGACGCGCAGACTCTTCTCTGCTGATGGTTGGGGAGAATGTCCTGGTGCAGCCCTATTGGTACAAAGGCAGCTGGCAGGACGGCATCACCATGTTTTGGAAGAACCTGCGCCGGGGAAAGCTGGATGAAGACAGCCGCGGCGCGGAGGGGAAAAACAGCCACATTGGCCCTGACGGTCTGACAGTGGGCAGTGTGGGCCGGGAGACAGTCATAGAGCCCGGCAATGCTTCGGAGTTTACATTCATCATCAGCTGGTATGTGCCCAACCGCGTCCATGGATGGTTTGAGGAAGAAGCGGCCGGCAAGACTATTAAAAATGACTATGCTGTCCGCTATGAGGATTCTCTGGCCGCGGGGAGTGATGTGATCAGGCGTCTTGCAGCCCTTCAAGGGAAAAGCGAAGCCTTCGCGGATGCGCTGTATGGAAGCACCTTGCCCAAGGAAGTGATAGAATCGGTTGCCTTCAGCCTCAGTGTACTGCGGAGCACTACTTGCTTCATGACTGAGGGCGGCAGGTTCTGGGGCTGGGAGGGCAGCCATGAGGAGGCAGGCAGCTGCCATGGCACCTGCACCCATGTGTGGAACTACGCGCAGACTGTGGCCTTTCTTTTCCCGAAGCTGGAGCGCTGCGCGCGTGAGAACGAGCTTTTGATTGAGACTGCTGCAGATGGCAAGATGTGCTTCCGAAGCCAGCAGGCTTTCGGCCAGCCGCCCTTTGACCTGCCCGCGGCAGCAGACGGCCAATTGGGTGTTCTGGTGCGTGTCTGGCGCGAGTATATATTAAGCGGTGATGAAGGCTTCCTTCGCCGGGTGTATCCAAAAGTTTTGCTGGCACTTGATTATGCTGCCAGGATATGGGATCAGGATGGTGACGGCCTGCTGGAGGCCTCTCAGCATAATACCTATGACATTGAGTTCTTTGGGGCCAATCCTTTGAGCGGTGTCATGTACCTGGCTGCTCTTCGCGCGGTGGAGGAGATGGCGAGGGTTCTGGGGGACGAGCGTCGGCAGTCTGATTGCCGCATGAGGTATGAGAAGAGTGCCAAGGCATTGGATAATCAGTGTTTTCAGGGGGAATACTACCGCCAGCTCGCGACGGAACCCGAGCGCGCTTACCAGTTCCTCAACGGTTGCCTGAGCGATCAGCTGCTGGGCCAGACCATGGCATACATTGCGGGGCTTGGTGACCTGCTGCCCCGCCGGCATCTGGAGACGGCGGCGCAATCAATCTTTAAGTACAACTATTCTGACGGATCCCAGTCCCGCTGGTGCCTGCAAAGACTGTTCGCAGACTTTGATGAGCCGGGCCTCAGGCTGTGCAGCTGGCCGTATCGCGATGAGCCCGACCTGCCCTTCGTTTACTCTGACGAGGTGTGGACAGGGGTTGAGTACCAGGTGGCTGTCCTGCTGATTGAGCTGGGTTATCCGGATGAGGCGCTCACGATGGTGAAAGCTGTGCGAAGCCGCTTTGACGGCATGCGCCGCAACCCTTTCAACGAGATGGAATGCGGGTTCCACTATGCGAGGTCAATGGCGGCCTTTGGCCTGCTTGCCGCCTATTCCGGCCTGCGGGTCGAGCCGGATGGCGGCTTGCACTTTGAGCCGAAGATATGCACAGATGATTTTTCGTGTTTATACAGCGATGGAAAAAGCTGGGGTATTTTGAGGCAGACAGTGGACGGGGCAGGCAATATCCATCAGCAAAAGGTGATTCTGGGCAGAGGTGATTTGGCTTGATGTGAAAGATAAACAGCGGCGAAATTTGCGTGCGGTATTGATCTCGGGCTTGTCATGTGTTTCACGGTAAAATTATTTCCTTGCTTGAAAGGGCTTCATATTATTTGTTGACAAACATGGAAACAGGGATGATAATACCCCTGTTTCCATGTTTGCGTTTGTGTTGAAACGCTCAGTTTCATATCACGGCGGCACGGCAAGGGGTTCGCCGCTGCCAGTGCTTTTGCTGTGGATATCATAAGGAGGCTATTTGAATGTGCGGAGTTGTCGGATATATAGGGGACAGGCAGGCTGCGCCGATTTTGCTGGAGGCTTTGAAAAAGCTGGAATACAGAGGCTATGATTCCGCGGGCGTTGCCGTGATTGATGGCGGGGAGATAAAAGTTCAAAAGATGCGCGGCAGGCTGCAGCTGCTGTGCGATCATACCCATGACGGGCAGGATGTACCTGGCTCCATCGGCATCGGCCATACACGCTGGGCTACGCACGGGGAGCCGTCCGACAGAAACTCCCACCCCCACCTGTCCAACAACGGCCGCTTTGCCGTGGTCCACAACGGCATCATCGAAAACTTCCGCCAGATCAAGGAGATGCTGTCCGGGCACGGCTATGTTTTTTACTCCGAGACGGACAGCGAAGTGATCTCCAACCTGATCGAGTATTACGATCAGGGCGATCTGGTCAAGACCCTGCTGGCCGCCGTCCACCACCTGGAAGGTTCCTATGCCCTTGGTGTCTTGAGCCTCGACCAGCCGGACCGTATGGCCGCGATGCGCAAGGACAGCCCCCTGGTCGTCGGGCGCGGGGAGGGGGAGAACTACATCGTTTCCGATATTCCCGCTATTTTAAGCCTGACCCGCGATGTCTACCTGATGGAGGACGGCGAGGTGGCGCTGCTGACCAGGGACGATATCCGCTTTTATGATGGCTACGGCGAGCCGGCTGACAAAGAAATATACCGCGTGACCTGGGATGTATCCGCCGCCGAAAAAGGCGGATACGAGCACTTCATGATGAAGGAAATGATGGAGCAGCCCGAAGCGCTCAAGGAGACCATCCGGCCCCGCCTGCGCGAAGGCAGGATCGACCTGAGCGAGCTGAAGCTCGACCGGGATTGGCTGAATGAGCTGCGTATGGTGCACATCGTGGCCTGCGGCTCCGCCTACCATGCCGGACGTCTTGGCAAGAACCTGCTGGAGAAATATCTGGGCATCCCGGTGGAAGTGGATATCGCCAGCGAGTTCCGCTATAACGCGCCCATCCTGCACCCCGATCATCTGCTGATCGTGATCAGCCAGTCGGGCGAAACGGCGGATACCATCGCCGCCATGCGCGAAGCCAGGCGCCGGGGCGTGAAGACCCTGGCGATCGTCAATGTCGTCGGCTCCACCATCGCCAGAGAGGCCGATCATGTGCTGTATACCTGGGCAGGCCCCGAGATCGCGGTCGCGACCACCAAAGCCTATACCGCCCAGATCGCGGCGCTGATCCTGCTGTCCGCCTATATGGCGCAGGAAAAAGGCCTGCTCCCGGATGAGGAAAGGGCGGATCTTGTCACCGCGCTGGAGGCGCTGCCGGAGATGGCCCGGCAATTGCTCGATCATAAAGAGCGGGTGCAGTACCTGGCCTCGCAGTACTACAACCATAACGATATCTATTTCATCGGCCGCGGCATCGATTACAGCCTGTCGCTGGAAGGTTCGCTTAAGCTGAAGGAGATTTCCTATATCCACTCCGAAGCCCAGGCGGCCGGAGAGCTGAAGCACGGCACCATTTCTCTGGTTCAGCCCGGCACCCTGGTGATCGCCCTGTCCACGCAAAAGAAGCTGCGCGAGAAGATGGCCGGTAACATCCAGGAGGTCAGGGCGCGCGGCGCGTCGGTGCTTGCCATCGCGCTTGAGGATGATAAAAACATAGAGGCGATCTGCGATCACTGCCTGCGCGTACCCGCCCTGCCCGACGCCGTGCAGCCCATCATCACGATCCTGCCCCTGCAGCTGTTTGCCTACTATGTGGCGGCGCTGAGAGGCAACGATGTGGATAAGCCGAGGAATCTGGCCAAGTCGGTGACGGTGGAATAGGATAGCAAAGCAATGGTATTACAACATGGCGGAGATCGGCAGCTTCCCGGCGCGTTTGAAGCCCATCTCTGTACGGCCGCCTCTGACCGATCTTGACAACGCCATCAACTATAATGAAATCTATGAGCAGCTGATGGAATTGAACCTGCACATCTATATGCCGACGGCCTTTGTGTTTCCAAGCTGTCTGGATAAATATGTTGATCCGGATACCAGCCTCAGCCGCGCCGGACGCGAGCTGGGTATCCGCAGGCTGATGAGCATCAACCTGCTCAAACGGCTGGAAAGCTCTGTCCACGCCTTCCGCCTGACGCTTGGGCGCATTGAACGGCTGATCACGGACACCATCCGTGAGGTGGATGATTACGAGGCGGGCAAGCTGGCGGCCGTTGAGGTGAGCGGGCTGGCAGGCGATGAGGTTGATTTTGACGATGACGACCAAAACATGGATTTTTTTGCCGCCGGGCGCGGCGTAAAGATAGAGCTGGCGGATAAAATAGAGCATCCCATCAACCCCGGCAACAAGCGGGTACTGATATTCTCCGCCTTCTCCGATACGGCGGAATACCTCTATGAGCAGGTCAGCCGGTTTGTGAAGGGTGAGTACGGCCTGGATACGGGCATGGTAACGGGCTCTGTGGAGGGGAAGACCACCATCCCCAGGTTCCGTGCCACCCTATCCAATGTGCTTACCTGCTTCTCGCCCATATCCAAGGATAAGGATACGCTGATGCCAGGCAACCCGGCGGATATCAGCGTGCTGATCGGCACGGATTGTATTTCCGAGGGGCAGAACCTGCAGGACTGCGATTATTGCGTCAACTACGACATCCACTGGAACCCCGTGCGCATCATCCAGCGCTTCGGGCGTATCGACCGCATTGGCAGCCGCAATGCCTTTATCCAGCTGGTCAATTTCTGGCCCGACCTGACGCTGGATGATTATATCAACCTGAAAAACCGTGTGAAAACACGCATGAAGATATCGGTATTGACCGCCACCGGCGATGATGAGTCGCTTTACAACTCAAGGATAACGTTTATGGATTGATGCTGACAAATGGCTTTTCCTGTCCATTTCTACGACTTCTGCGGTGCTACACTTTTCGTGCTCATTTGCTGCAACTCGAGTTTAGCAAAAACAAGGAATGCGCGAAGAAATCTACGTGTAATCAGCAACCTGGTGAATATAAATCAGTTCTTGATCATTTGATTAAAGCTTTCCGGGCAGATTTATTTGATGATAAGAATATTCCAAAGGATTTTTCCGGACACGCAAATACTTTTATTGTGACTATATCAAAATGACTGAAGCTATTACGCTTAGCTTCTGACAGAGGATGTGCTTCCTCTAATTGTTAGGGTCGGGTGAATTACGGTATCCGCTACAGGCCGATGCTGCATCATATTTCGTAACACAGTAGCTGCTACAGAGCCAATTAGTTCCGGGTGTTGATTAACGGAAGTCAGCCCACCTGGAAGAAAGTTTGTCAATGCTGCATCATCAAAACCGGTGAGAGATAAATCATCCGGGATCCTGCAGCCCATAGCTGTGGCAGCTCGATAGGCTCCTATAGCAGTGACATCGCTGATACACGCAATTCCAGTACAACTCTTTTTGATTAAATCATGAAAACCTAACACACCAGACGCTTCTGAGAAATCGCCATAATAGACGAGGCTCGGATCGTAATCAATGCCATTCTGGCAATGAGCGAGAATGTAACCATCCAGACGCTGCAGACTTACCTGCGCTTCTCTGTAGGCACAGATAAAGCCAATGCGTCGATGACCAAGGTCGATAAGGTGTTCAACTGCCAATCGCATCCCTTCAGAAGAATCACAGAAAATATGATGGACATTTGGGTTATCAACATGGAAATCCCAACATAGCGTTGGAAAAGCGGTTGTTTGTAACTGCTCATAATAAGGATCAGATGTTTTCAATCCATTGATAAACGCGCAATCTAAGTGTAGGTTATGCATAGCCTCTTCGTAAGGTATGTTCTGACGATCTATGATCTGTGGGGGAATCAATACTGTATCATAATGATATTGTCCCAATTCCCGCATAAGACTCGTTAGAATGGCTTGATGTGGACTGGAGGCTTCATCGTTTCCGGAAAAGTTAACTGCATTTATACCGATACGTGTTAACTGAGCATTTGGGTCGATTTTGTGCTGAGGGTTAACATAGCCAAGTTCACGAGCACAGGTCAAAACTTGTGCTCGTGTTTTCTCATTTACAGAGGGATAGCCATTGAGAGCCTTGGAAACTGTAGCTTTACTCAACCCAAGCTGCTTGCAGATATCCTGAATATGAACCTGACGATTATACATGTGCTCCTCCGAATGACGAGGTAATCCTAAACCTCGCACTTAGGCTTCGAAATGCGTTATTATCGAGGAATCAGTCCATCAATGATTATACGTCTTTACCGGTAAAAATACAATATGTTTCCTAACAATGTTTATTGGTTTCAAGAAACAGTTTCGATTATTGCGAAACCGTTATAATGGAAAATAAAACGTAGTAAATTACCGGATAGTACATGAATTGCTATTGACACTATATGAAAAAAGAGGAGAATGAAAACAAAGCTTGGAGAATGGCTCCAGGTTAATTTGAAAGGAGACACATCATGAAGAAGAATCAGAAAACTGTTTCCATGATTCTGGCTATGGCCTTGCTGTTGACTTTGGTCAGCATCCCCGCGTTTGCTTCCGGTGGCGTGGTTGAGGTTACTCTTCCCACCTATAAAACCGGTGAGAACGTTGGCGCCGTGTTCTTTGAGCCCCTGGTAGAGCGTTTCAATGCTGCTTATGAAGGCAAGTACCATATCACCCTGGAAGAACTGAGCCAGGATATGTATCCTGACAAGATTAAGCAGTTAGGCGCTGCTGGTGCTTTACCCTTCCTGATTGAGGGCGGCGAAACCGAGTGGATCAAGCAGGTCGTTATTCCCGGTGATCTATTTGTGGATTTGTCCTCTTTCATAGAGGAAAACAAGCTCGGTGATATCCTGGTCGATTCTAACGTTGCATACAACACAACTGAAGACGGCAAGGTTCTCTCAGTCTGGGTTCCCGTTGTCCGCCCGATGACCATGTTCTATAACGGAGCTATGATTGATCTGGGTGACAAGACTGCTGCCGATCTGTCATGGGATGAGTTCCTGACCTATGTGGGCGACAACAAGATTGCCTTCATGACAGGGGAGAATGCTTGGACCACGACACTTACGCTTTCCAGTCTGATCGCTGTGGAAGAAGGCGGCGCTGAGATGCTTCGTTCACACACTGTGGATAAAATCTACGACTTCACTGTGCCGGCTTTTGTAAATGCTGTTGCAAAACTGCAGACTATCATGCAGAATTATGGCACATCAAACCAGATTGGTGCTGTGTACGCTGATGCTGCCAATGCCTTCATGAGCAACAATGCTGCTGTGATCGCAAATGGTTCATGGATGGTTGGCGACTTCACGAGCAATGCTGGCAAGTGGTCCAATGGTTTTGATGGCGCTACTGTACGCGGCGATGTGCTACCCGGCAACGTAGGCCTTGCCAATACTGATGGATTTGGCTGGTGGGTTCCTTCCACAATTCCTGCTGAACAGCAGGAAGTTGGTTTGGCTTTCATCGCCTTCATGCTTGAGCAGGAAAACCTTGAGGCCTATATGTTGGCCGAAGGCGGCGTTGCTCCTAAGCTGCAGGTGAGCGAAGAATACATTGCCCAGTCCTCTCAGAACAAGTTGATGTTTGAGTATGTGAACGCTGTGAAGGCTGACACAATCATCGTGCCCAGCGTCGGTGACTGCATGCCTTCTTCCATCGCCAATACTGAGTTTGGCAATCTGCTGCCCTTGCTGGTGAGCGGTGAGTATACAGCCGAGCAGTTCTGCCAGCAGCTGACTGTTCTTGCGAAAGAAACTCGTCTGGAC
>CAYZRZ010000026.1:0-17882 GCA_964480995.1 uncultured Christensenella sp. | reverse complement strand
GGCGGCAATATCGGCTGTTTCCCAAAGGGCGGGTACCTTTTCACGCGAGTTGTCGTTCATCACCGCCTCTGCCGTTTGCGGCAGGGTGATCCTGCTGCCTATATCGAAGACAAGCTGCGTATCGGCAACCGCGTCAGCGCGCAGCGGGATTTCATTACCTTGTCTGATAAGCCTGAAGACTTCAAGCGAGGGTAAAGCTTTTCCCTTGCTGTCAAACATCGCCTGGTTGTCGCAAGCGCTGCCGCCATAGTAGATCCCCGCGTCCTTGGGATCATAGGAGGAGGCATGGCTGGCAGCCCAGCCGGAACCGTACTCTTCCCAAAGAGCCTTGTTGTGCTGCGGGTCATCACCCACGCTTACCCAAGCGCCTTCCCAGTAGAATACGCCGATACAGCCTATCTCATTCATGGCGCGGATAACATCAGTTACCGCGTTGGCTTGGCCCTGCACGGTGAAGGGCCAGGGCTTTTCATAGCTGCCGCCGGGGCCGATGGTGTTGGGGTGAAAATCCGTATCCTCCGCCGTATAGGCATAGCTGGTTTCAGCCACCATGACCTTCTTGCCATAGGCAGATTGTACTTCATCCAGTACCTGCTTCAGGTTATCCAGGCTGCCATGCCAGTAGGGGTAGTAGCTGGATGCGAACACATCGTAATCCAGCTTGTAGTAGTCAAGCTTGGAGGCATAGGTCATGTAGCTGCCGGCTGTTTCAGGGTTGGAAAAATGCACTGCCACCTGAATGCCGGGATCTGTTTCCCGTACAGCCCTGCTGCCGGCCTCCATGACGCGGAAGATATTCATCCAGGTTTTCTCGCCGGCCAGCTTGCCGTTGGTCTCATTTCCCAGCTGTACCATTCCGATGTCAGCACCCGCTTCCCGAAGCTGACGCAGGCTGTCCAGCGTGAAAAGATACGCGGCTTGGGCCTTCTCCTTGATTTTCATCCCCTCCCAGGCCTTGGGCGCCTGTTGCTTGCCCGGGTCTGCCCAGAAATCGGAGTAATGAAAATCGACCAGCAGCCTCATGCCCTGCAGGGCAGCCCGCCGTCCGATCTCCCCTGCGGCCTGAATGTCGTTATTGCCCCCGCCGTAAGCATTGCCCTGGGCATCATAAGGGTCATTCCAAACCCGTACTCGGATATAGTTGATGCCGTTGTCCTTCAAAATCTCAAAAAGGTCCTTCTGCCTGCCCTGCGCGTCATAGTAGCGTACACCGCTGTTTTCCAGGCTGATGACGCTGCTGACATCCATGCCGAGGATGAAATCATCGCTCAGTTCTGCTTTCCTGACATACAGCGTATCATCCGCCTTCGCGCCGGTGCCGCAAAGAAGCATCAGAGCCAGTGATATGAAGATCAGTCTTCGCATACGTGTTCACTCGCTTTCTTTCAGATAGGCAATGCCGTAGGGCTGCAGGGTGACCAGGGTATCCGATTCCCCGATCACGGCAGAGGACGGTATGCTGCCCGTATCAAGCTGATCCAGGAGGCTCATCCGGCCTTCAAGGCGCACTTCGCGGGCCTCTTTCGAGGAGAAATTCACCGCGATATAGAGGTTTTCTCCTTGATACTGCCTGATCACAACACAGGTATCGGTATCCGTCGGACCGAAGGCTAATGTGCCAAGCGCTATGGCCGGCATCGTGGTTTTCTGATGATTGAGCTTCTTGACATAGTTCAGGATGGACAGGGGGTCTTCCATCTGTGCCTTAACGCCCGGATAGGGGTACTCGAGGCTCGTCGCGCCAGGCGGGGGATCTGTGACCTCGTCCTCATCCCACAGCATACCCAGGCGCTTGTTGGGGTCTGCCCCGGCGCCGGCCATGCCGATCTCTTCCCCGTAATAGGTAAAGGTATAGCCGCCCATCAGCGCGATCAGCGCGTGCGCGAACTTGACCCGATCTGGCGCTTGCCTGCCCTGCACCAGACCGACTGTCCTGCCGGTGTCGTGGTTGCTCAGGAAGGGTGTCAACAGGCTGTCCCCCAGAGTGTCAGATACCCTCTTGAGGTTTTTGACATAGGTCTCAGCCGGCCGTCTGGCGCGCATGGAAGCCGCGATATAGCCTTCTGCCTGGGAGGCCGGGAAGAGGAAGAAGCTGTCGATGCCGCTTTGATAATATTCCGTGATTTGCCCAAGGCCCTTCCAGCATTCGCCGACCAGGAAACTGCCCGGCTTCAACGCTTCCGCCTCTGTTTTCAAAAAGCGGAGGAATTCGATATTCTTCGCGTCGTTTCCGGTATAGAAGCTGGTCACCGCGTCCAGCCTGAAGCCGTCAACCCCGTACTCAAGCAGCCAGAAAGACAAGACCCTGCGAATCTCATCCCGGACAGCCTCGCTGTCCAGGTTGAGATCAGGCATATGGCCGCCTGTAAACTGTTCTTCATAATACCAGCCGGTACCGCTGACATTCACATGGTTTTGACCGGCATCCCGGCTGAAATTGTAGTAATTGATGGAGGGGTCATCCGTTTGGCCGGCTTTCAGCGCCTCCACAGCCGCCAGAAACCAGGGGTGCCGCGTGGACGTGTGGTTGACAGGCAGGTCAATGATGAGGCGGATGCCTAAATCGCGGCAGGCCGCTGTCAGGGCTTTCATATCGTCCAGCGTGCCGTACTGCTCATCCACAGCCAGATAGTCCGTTACGTCATACTTGTGATAGCTGGGGCTGGGCATCACGGGCATCAGCCACAGACCGTTGAAGCCCATGTCATGGATGTATCCGAGCTTGCCGATCAGACCGCGCAGATCGCCGATGCCGTCGCCGTTGCTGTCAGAGAAGGAATACACGAACACTTCATACCAGTTGAACCGCGTATCAACCTTTTCCTCCGCCGATGCTGAGAAAATTCCTATGAACAAAACCAGTATTAAAGCCAGGCATATCAACTTTTTCATGTTTTCTCCATCTGCTCAGCGCGGTTGTCTGATCTTTCGGTCAAGGCCTTTAACTTTCCTGATTATAACATTTGCTGAATAAAATGGGAAGATAATTTACATCCAAGGAGGGTGGACTCCCGGTCTTTTGCCAATATTTGATTAAATCAAAAGAAAGAGACGCGGGAGGAACTATATCAGTCCTTCGCGCCTCTCGCGTTTCCGCTGGGATGTCTTATGTGATGTCAGGAAGTGACGGAGTCATGCGCTTTTGTGCCCGGCAGGCAAACCACCATCCGGGTGCCGACTTCCTCCCGGCTGATCACCTTGAAATAGCCGCCGTGCCTGTCCACGATCCACTTGGCAATCGACAGGCCCAGCCCGGTGCCGCCGGAATTTCGGGCCCTTGCCGGATCGGCTCGGTAAAAACGCTCGAAGATGTGGGGGATGTCGGCGGAAGAGATTCCCTGGCCGTGATCCTGTACGGAAAAGCAGGGCGCGCTCTGATCGTCACGGAAAGCGCGCAGGATGATCGGTTCTCCCTGGGGGGAATACTTCATCGCGTTGTCGCAGAGGATGCGGGCAGCCTGCTTAAGCTGCGCCGGATCCCCGGTGGCAGGTACGGGGCCATCCTGCTGCAGCTGCCAGACGTGCCCCTTGTCGATCATCGTATATTCTTCATGCAGCTCCTGCATCAGCTTAGCAAGGTCTAGCGGTTTCATTTGTGGCTGGTTGCGCCCGGCATCGCCGCGCGCGAGGAACAGCAGCTGCTCCACCAACTGCTGCATATTGTCTGTTTCCGTGCGGATGGCCGTGATGCCCTCGCCCAGTATCTTCTTGTCATCCTTGCCCCAGCGGTCCAGCATTTCGGCATAGCCGCGGATGACGGAGATGGGGGTACGCAGTTCGTGAGAAGCGTCCGATACAAAGCGGATCTGCTGCCTGTAGCTTGCGTGCAGGCGGCCCAATAAATTATTGACCGCGTTTTCAAGGCTCTCCAGATCACTGTCGCCTGTGGACAGGCGGGCGTCGGGGGCTGTGGGACTGAGGGCTTCGATGGCGTGCTCCAGATCGTGGAACTTTTGCTCGTCAAAGCCTGCCTGGCTGAGCTGCTGGGCGGTCTCGCTCATCTGGTGCAGGGGGGAGAGCAACCGCATGATCTGCTGGCGGCCGCTTCGCCAGCGGTGGACCAGCGTCAGGGCTTCAAAACCCAGGCAGGCTAGCCCCGCGCGGGTCACCATGATCAAAAAGATGCCGGCTTCCAATTGAAATGGTTCCCCCTCGGGCAATGAAAACCGGTAGGCAACAGACCGCAGCGTGTCGAAAAATGAAAGCCCCTCCGTCCACTCCGCGCTCCTGTGCATGTTGGCCGCCCACGCGTCTCCCAGAGCCGCCTTCTCCGACATATAAGCCCAGGTCAATAGAATGGTCAGCAGGATTACGAAGTCCACCGCCACCAGCGTCCAGAACAGGCTGGCCACATGGTGGCGGTTGATTCGGCTGGCGGTGGAGGTCATCCGCTTGGATTCTTTAGCCTTCACGCTTCTCCTCCCGGAGCACATAGCCGACGCCGCGCACCGTGTGCAGCAGCTTCACGCCATAGGCTTCGTCGATCTTGTTGCGCAGGTAGCGGATATATACGTCTACAATGTTGGTTTCTCCGGGATAGTCATACCCCCATACCTTGTCCATCAGCACATCGCGGCTGAGTACGATGGACTGGTTTTCCATCAGGTACTGCAGCAGGGCAAACTCCCGGCCTGTCAGGTCAATGCTGTCGCCGCCTATGGTTACCGAGTGCCGGGCGATATCCATTTGCAAAGGCCCAACAGAAAGGCGGGGAAGGGTGGCTGACTGCTGCTTGCGCAACACGCTGCGGATGCGGGCCAGCAGTTCCTCAATGGAAAAGGGCTTGGTGATGTAATCATCCGCCCCGGTGTCAAGCCCTGTTACCTTGTCCATCACAGCGTCCCGGGCGGTCAGCATGATCACGGGCAGCTCGCTTGTGCGCCTCAGGCGTCGCAGCACCTCAAGACCATTGAGGCCCGGCAGCATGATATCCAGCAGCATCAGATCCCAGCCGCCCTTTTCCGCCAGTTCCAGGCCCGCGCGGCCATCCTCCGCCTTGATGACCTGATAGCCTTCGTGCGTCAGCTCCAGCTCGATGAAACGGGCGATCTTCTGTTCGTCCTCTATCAGCAGGATGGTCTGCATCTTACTCTTCTCCGTCATGGCTGCCCGACTTGATGCTATCCATCATTTCGGCGGCCTTGTCCATCACGCGGTTGACCCCTTCAACGCCCTTCGCGCCTCTGAAGCGGTAACGCAGGCCGAAGAAAAGGCCCACAGCCATCAATGGCAGGGTGATCCAGAACGCAAAGATCAACAGCAGCACAAGGGCGATCACCGGCAGGGTAAACATCGTTTTCCCGGCCCTTTTGACTTCCAGATCGACCTCGTTCAAGCGGTTGATCAGGCTGACCAGCAGTTCAAACAGCCGCTGGAACACGCCTCCGCGATAATGGGGTGCCTGCTTCGGGGCCGGGCCCGGCTCCTGCTTGGTGGAATAACTCGCTTTCTGCTCATTTTGCAGCTTGCCCTGCTGCTCCAGATATACCAAAGCGTCCAAAAGGTCCCAGTCGCAGGCTTCCAACGCGCTTTTCGCGTCCTCATAACTGACCTGAGCCTTCTGGCGCAGCTTTTCTACCATCTCAAAGTGATCCATACAAATCCCCTCCTTGCTGTAGAGATGATATCGCGGGAAGATTAACTAAGCAAGTACCGCATCATTAAGATTGCATGAGAAAGAGGGACGCATTCAGTGTATACAACAGCTGTGAATGTATAGAACGGCGGCAGCGGTCCTTTCTGATATAAAGAGAAGGAGAAGCGATTAAACTTCTCCTTCTGTGTCTATTTAAGCCTGCGGGTCATTCTAATCCCAAGCTCCTTCTGCTCACAAAGCCTCTGGCGGACTGGCCGGTGCCCTCAAAGTTTTCCACCTGTACATAGGCCCAGAAATCATTGAGATAAGCCAACAGCGTGAAGGAACTGCCGCCTTCGTAGCGTTTGCTCAATTCGCGATTGTCGCTGACGATAGGATCATCAACAAATATGGAGGCCGAAACATTCTTTACGGGGATCCGGCTGAGACTGAACTCCTGCGGTTGGATGTCGGAGGGGATTGCGCTCATTGAGACGAACCCGATCCGATAGCCGCCGTTTGACAGGCCGTACCCGATCAGTGCCCAGCCGTTTTCCTGCCCGTAGACGCGGATGGTTCCGCCGCCCAAGGTGGCGTTGCCTACGCGATAATACTCTTCTCCGGGGCCTGTATAGACCGGGAAGCTGCCCTCATTAGGCGTTGTGCTGACGAATTCCGGCAGGTATTGTGCTGTATCGCCGTCTGGCGGTGGCGCAGTAGGTTCTATGGTAGGTTCCGCTGTAGGTTCTGTTGTAGGTTCTGCTGTAGGTTCCGCTGTAGGTTCCGCTGTAGGTTCCGCTGTAGGTTCTGCTGTAGGCTCTGCTGTAGGTTCTGCTGTAGGTTCTGCTGTAGGTTCTGCTGTAGGCTCTGCTGTAGGTTCAGCTGTAGGCTCTGCTGTAGGGACAATAGTAGGTGTCGCTGTAGGTGCCACAGAAGGAGCAGGCGTAGGTGTAACCAGCTTCACGTATAGGAATGTGACCTGGGCAGGTGTCGATGTTCCGCTTTGATTCACGGAAACGATTTGCGTGGCTGAACCTTGCCTGATCCAGCCGGCCAGGCCGCTGTCATTGGCAGTGATGGTGTGGATCCCCTCAGTCAGGGTGAGGCTTTCCGCGCCCAGCAGATCGCCGCCCGTGCTTTCATATCGCACCTCAACCTGCGCGACGCCAAGCCTGCGCCAGGTAAAGACGACTTCCGC
The DNA here is from genome assembly GCA_964480995.1 of uncultured Christensenella sp. Lineage (GTDB taxonomy): Bacteria > Bacillota > Clostridia > Christensenellales > Aristaeellaceae > UBA1038. The sequence goes on along the minus strand of CAYZRZ010000026.1, from coordinate 11,109 downwards.
GGGGCTGGGGATGCCTTGGGCATTCACCGTGACGGTGACGGAGCTGCTGCCCACCAGTACATAGCCCTCTGGCACATTGCTCTCGTTTGCCGTTACAGCAGCGCTTTGCCCGCTGACAATGGAGACGGTATCGCTGTGCAGCACGGCGCTGGTGGCCTGGTCCAGATATTTGACCGGGACGGTCACCGTTACCTGACTTGTCTTATAGACGAAGGTTATGCTTGACGGAGTTGCTGTGCCTGATTCTGATACCGTGACCTGTTGGGTATTGCTTCCCTGCAGCGTGTAGCCCGGAGGCACGGCGCCGCTGTTGGCGGTGATGGTATGCGTCCCGGCGGCAAGGGTCTTGATTTCCTGACCGATCAGGTTGCTTCCTGTATCACGGTAGTTGACCGTGACGTTCACGCTGACCGCGTCCTTCCTGTAGATGAAGGTCAGAGCGCTTGGCGTGGCGACTCCCTGAGTAGACACGCTGACCGACAGCCTGCCCGATGTAATCAGGGTATAGCCGGCTGGTACTTTGGAGGCGTTGGCCACGATGGTCAGGCTTTCGCCGGGCAGCACCGAGATGCTGTCGGTTGCCAGTGTTTCATTATTTGTGGTGCGATAATAGATGGGTACCAGGACCGGCACCAGTTCACTTTTTGGCTGATAGATGAAAACTACGGAGGCGGGTGTCGCCCTGCCGCGCGAATCCACCGTCACCGTGACGCTGGCGGCGCTGATCAGCGTGTGATTGGCCGGAATCAGCCTGGGATTTGGCGTGATGCTCAGGCTGCCCTGAGATATGAGCACCGTATCACTGCCCAGCAGCACGCCTCTGTTGTTGCGGTAGTATACAGGCACGCTGGCGACCACGGGCCGCGGGGTGCCTGTGACGATCGGCGCTCTGACAACATTGGGATCGTTGAATAGCTTTTGATAGGTCTTGGGCCCGGCGATGCCGTCAACGGACAGCCTGTTGAGCCGCTGGAACTCTTCCAGCGCTTCCTTGGTCTGCTTGCCGAAGATGCCATCCACCTTGCCGCCCAGGTATCCCAGTTCCTGCAGACGGGCCTGCAGGCGGCGCACATCCTCGCCTCTGTCTCCCACGGCCAGCAGCGGCGTGCGCGTTGGCGTCGCCGTGGGCGCTATGGTGGGCAGTGAGGTTGGCGCGGCAGTCATCAGCGCTGTCGCCGTCACCGCAGGCGTTGGCATTGAAAAGCTGGGCGGTACCGGCGTCAAAGCCGGGCTGCTGACAACCGATGAAGACAGCAGCAGGGACATGTACACTAAAAGCGTTCTGATTAAATCCATCTCGTTCCACTCCTTCCAGGGGGCATGAGCTTTCTACGTATATAACGCCGGAGAACAGTCTGTTCGTGCATAAGGCTTAAAATAATCTTCCAAAATGATTATACCATCCGGATGGGCATATTAATAGGCAGAACCGCCACTGGCGATCCTGCCTGAAATAACGGGATGATGGATCCCTTTTTCCGATGAGCTTGCTTTGGGCTAGATATCTATATATTTCCGGAATTCCGGCAGAATCCCGATTTTATCTGGATAGTGCGCGGCAAACTGGGGGACGGCGTGGCTGGGAAAGGAGTTGCCCTCGATCAGCGTGGGGCCCTGCTCTGTCAGCGCGACATCCCAGGCCACATAGCGCATGGAAGGCACCATCCGCATGGCTTCCAGACACATGGCCTTGGCTTCCTCAAAATAGGGGAGCTGAAAGCCGATGATCTCCGTCCCGGTGATCGGGTGCTTTGTGAAGGTGTTGCCGGCTTTGTCCGCGGCCACGGTCAGCAGCTTGCCGCTGACGAGATCCACCCGGGCGGCCATGCCGCCGCAATCCACATTGTCCATGATCTTGCCGTTGCCGATCCGCAGGAAGGCGTAAACGATGCCTTCCTTTTTATCGCCGATCAGGGTGGAGACGCGCACGGTGTTCACGGAACCCGGGTTCAGCGCCGCCATGCGGGGATGCTGCACGATGCCCTCCTCGATCACGCTTTTGCCGACAGCCCGCACCTTGCCTAAGAAGGCATCCATATCCACCCAATCAGGGGCAGTGAATTTCTCAATGCCCTGGCCGCTTGATCCCTCCAAAGGCTTGACGAACACGGTCTGCTTGCCGCGAAGGAAGGCTTCAAGTGCTTCCTTGGAAGTGCTTACGTCCGCTTCCATCCAGTCCCGTTGGATCCATTTGGAGAAGGCCCGGTTGAAGGCGGCTTTGTCGTCAAAGGCGTGCCAGTGAGCCTTGTCATTCATGCGCCGGACGATCTGGTTATTGATGCCGCGGGTCAGCACGGTTCTTCTCTGGGCGTCATTCTGCTCCCACATGCGGGCAATCATATAATCCATATAGCCCGCGTTGTATTTGGCGGCGCAAACGAGCATGTCAGCCATCAGCCGCGGGCGGCTGATGCCTGAGCGTTCGCTGACAGTGGCTGTGACGGACCACATCCTTTTGTAGTCCATTTTGGTCAGGCGGTCAAGCATGTAAGATAGCCTGCTCATTTTATATGTTAAAGCGGAACAGCGTCACATCGCCGTCCTGCATCACATAGTCCTTGCCTTCGCTGCGCACCAGGCCCTTTTCGCGGCAGGCAGCCATGCTGCCCAGCGCGATCAGGCTGTCAAAGGGGACGATCTCCGCGCGGATAAAGCCTTTTTCAAAGTCGGTATGGATCTTTCCGGCGGCCTGCGGCGCCTTGGTACCCCTGGTAATCGTCCAGGCGCGGCATTCATCCTCGCCTGCGGTCAAGAAACTGATCAGCCCAAGCAAACTGTAGCAATGCTGTACCAGCCTGTCCAGGCCGCTTTGGCCGATGCCGAGTTCCTGCAGGAATTCCGCGCGCTCCTGGGGATCCATCGCGGCGATCTCCTGCTCGATCGCCGCGCTGATGAGGAGGGTCTGCGCGCCTTCCCCGGATGCCACCTGCTGTACGCGCTCCACATTGGGTATTTGGGAAGGTGCCTTTGATATATCATCTTCCGCGATGTTCAGGGCGTAGATGACGGGCTTTGTTGTCAGAAGAAACCATTGGCGCAAGATTTCCATTTCCTCATCGTTTGCTTCAAAGGAACGGGCGGGCAGGCCCTTTTCAAAGTGCGCGAGCACCCTGTCGGCCAGTTCGGCCTCATCTGAGTATTTCTTCTCGCCGGTCTTGACCAGCTTGCGGGCTTTGTCGCCGCGCTTTTGCACGGTGTCCATATCGGCGAAGATCAGCTCCAGGTTGATGGTCTCCATATCTCGAAGGGGATCAATGCTTCCTTCCACATGAATGATGTTGTCATCTTCAAAGCACCGCACAACATGGACGATGGCGTCCACCTCGCGGATGTGGGAGAGGAACTTGTTGCCCAGGCCCTCGCCCCGGCTGGCGCCGCGCACAAGCCCGGCTATGTCCACAAACTCGATCACGGCAGGCGTGGTCTTCTTGGGATGATACATCCCACTCAGCTTATCCAGCCTCGCGTCTGGCACAGGTACCACGCCGGTGTTGGGTTCGATGGTGCAAAACGGATAGTTGGCAGCCATCGCGCCCGCGTTGGTGATCGCGTTGAACAGTGTGGACTTCCCGACATTAGGCAGCCCGACAACCCCTAATTTCATGATTGCAGCTCCTTCATTTGCATTACTTGACCTGTTCGAGGGCTTCCCGGTAGGCGGCCTGCAGCTGCGGGTCCGCCATATCGCCCAGCGTCAGCAGGCTGTAGTTGATATCCTCGGGCATCTCCACCGCGATATCGGGCGTGATGCCAAGCTCGTGCACCTGATTTCCCTTGGGGGTGAAGTACTGCGCGGTGGTAAACTGGAAGCCTGTTTTCTCGTCAGACAGCGGCAGCACCATCTGGATGACGCCCTTGCCGAAGGTCTGCGAGCCCACCAGCGTCGCCCTGCCATAATCCTGCAGCGCGCCTGACACGATCTCGGAGGTGGAGGCGGAGTGGCCGTTCACCAGCAGGACCAGCGGCATATCTGTTTTGCCGCTCGTGGTGTAGGTTTCTTCCTTGCCCCCCTGCTTGCCCTGGGTGTAAAAGAGCAGCTCCTTGTCAAGGAACAGGTCGGCCAGCTTGACGCCGTCGTCCACCCAGCCGCCGCCGTTGTCACGTAGGTCGAGGATCAGTGCTTTCATGCCCTCCTGTTCCAGCGTGTCAAAGGCCTTCTTGAAGTCATCATAGCTTCCGCCCGCAAACTCATAATGGGCGATGTAGCCGATCCTATTCTCCAGCATCATGCTCTCCACGCGGTTAACGATGATCTCGGCCTTGATGACCTCAAAGGAGATGATCTCATCATTGCGCATCATCTGGACCTTGACCGTCTCGCCGGGTATGCCGCGCATGATGTCGACCGCGTCCTGCATGGTGGATACGGTGACCTGCAGATCCTCTACCATGTAGAGGATGTCGCCCTTGCGGATACCGGCGTCTTCCGCGGGTGTCCCCTTGAACACGCGGGTGACGGTGACCAGGCCGGTCTCGTAGTCGCCCAGCATCTGGATGCCGATGCCCGCGTATTTGCCGCTGTCATCATCCCACAGCCTCTTCCAGGATTCTTCCGGGTAGTAAAAGGTATAAACATCCTCCGTGCCGGCGAGCAGGCCCTGGATGGCCCCGTCGATCAGCTTGGTGTCATCCACATCCTGATAATAGTATTCTTCGATGTAGCTTTTGACTTCGTCCAGCTTCTCATACTGCTTGAGACGCTCGTACTCCTCCTTGGGTATGGTGACCGTCTCCCCCTGACCCAGGTTGAAAAAGGAGGACAGGGCACTGGCGGGCAGCGCGCCGCCAACCAGTATGAGCGCCAGCAGCAGGGAGACCAATCTTTTTTTCATCACAGGATAGCCGCGCGGCCTCAGGACCGCTTTCCTTTATTTTTAATATTGTATTTCAAATCGAACATCAGCTTGAACAAAAACGCGTCTGAAAACTTGCGCACATCCAGCCCGGCCAGCCTCTGCACCTTGTCAAGCCGGTAGACCAGCGTGTTGCGGTGGATGTAGAGGTGCCGCGCGGTATCTGACAGGTTCAGGTCCTTTTGCAGGAACATATCAATGGTATCAAGCATTTCGTCCGTCAAAAGGCGTGAGGTTTTCTTATTGAATACCAGGTTATGGTAATACTGGGCCTTTTCCTCGGGAATCTCTGACAGGAAGCGGGGGAGCAGCATATCGTGCCAGACATACACGCTCTCTTCGGGCAGGTACTGCGGGCCGATCTCCATCGCGCGCTGCGCCTGCATGAAGCTCTGGCGCAATCCTTCGGGTGTAGGGGAGACGTCGCCGATACCGCAGCTGACACTCAGGCTGCTTTCCTCACGCACAGTCTCCTGAACGGCCAGGGCGTACTCCTTTGCTTCATCCAGCTTTTTTACGTCCTCCAGCGCTTTGATCAGGGCGACCGAGGAAGCGTCAAGCGCCAGGAGCATGTCTTCTTTTTCAAGCGGCAGCAGCGGGAAGAGCAGCTCATAGGCGTTCTGGCGAAGCGAGTGAAGGCGCAGCAGGATCACGCAGCGGGGCTGCTGGGCCCCGATGCGGTGCTCGGTGACCAGCATGTTTCTTTCATCGTCGCTCATGTCCTCGGTCAGCAGGCGCCGCCAGGCCCCCGTCTGGCCGTTATCGTCCGGATGCAGCTGGCTGAAGGCCTCCATGGCCCCCGCGGCCAGACGCAGCATATCCTCCGCCCTGTCGCTCATCGGGCACAGGAGGCTGGGAGCGTCCGGCATATCCAGCCGCATGAACAAATAGCCTTTGCTCTCCCTGACTTCGCCCGCCCGCATCCCGCCCGGCAGGTAGAAGGAGGCGTTTTCGCGGGGGATCAGGCTGTCCCCCTGTGAGTCTACCAGCCGTATCTCCTGATGCAGGGAGGAGAGCAGACCGGTCATCTTCTCCAGAAGCCTTTCGTCCATACGCGTTCCCTTTCGCTTGTCAGCATTTTACATATTATACCATGAAGCAAGTGGCCTGAAAAGAAAACTAAGTATGACTTGTTTACCGGCTTGTTCGCCTTGTCTGAGGATGGTATGCTTTCTCCATTAACAGATGGAGGTATGCCGCATGGCGCAGATCAATGTAGGGCTGGAGTTTGGCCGGGAGTTTGAAGGAGAGCTGAGGGCCGCGAACGCCGGGGCGGCCATCGGCACGCGGGAGGGGCAGTTGCGTCCCTACGATATGCTGCTTGGCGCTCTGGGGGCCTGTTATTACTCGACTTTCGTTGACATCGCGAAGAAAATGCGCCTTGAGTATGAAGGCGCGTCCCTTGATATCAGCGGTGCCAAGCGGGAGGAGGTGCCGACAACGCTTTCCGAGGTCGATATTGTGTTCACCATCAGAGGCGCTTCGGATCAAAAATCTTTCCGGCGCGCAGCTGATCTGGCGGCCAAGTATTGCTCCGTGCATGAGACTGTCTCAAAAGTCGCGGAGATCAGCCTGGATGTTCGTTTTGGATAAGCTATAGCCGGGGCAGGGACGCCGCGGAGCCTGTCAGCCGGATGCCGGGACCTTTTCCATTTGATCGCGCGGGTTTTTGAGGCGGATGGCTCTTCCCTCAATAGACAGGATGCCCTCGTCCTGCATCCGGTAAAGGCATCTGGTCATGGCGCTTCTGTCCACGCAGAGGAAATCCGCCAGATCCTGACGGCATAGCGGCGGCACCACCCGGCCGCTGCCCTGCCTTGCCGCCAGATCGGACAGGTAACTCATCAGCTTGTTATGGATGCTTCGCTTTGACAGGTGACGGATGTTATCGGTCAGGGAGATGTTTTTTTGCGCCAGCATCCGAGCCCAATTCATGTTGAGGATGTTGTGTGAGGAGCAGCCGCTGCCGCAGGGGCGGATGAGCGTATCTGCCGATAGAAAGAGTACCCGGCTTGGTTCTGCCGCCGTCACGCCCAGCGGGATGGGCTGGCGGGCGATGGCGAATGATTCGGCAAATACATCCATGCGCTCCAGCCTGTGGATCAGGGTATGATGACCCCAGTAATCCATTTGCCATACCTGCACGCTCCCCGTGAGCACCAGGCCAAGCTCGGTGATGCTGCTGCACGGCTCGATCACTATCTCGCCTCGCTGATATTCCTTCTCCCGCGCCTTCAGGCAGAGAAGAAGCGCCGGGAGCTCGTCAGGGGTGATGCCCTCAAACATCGGGCAGCGGGCCAGTGCCGGCAGGTTCTTGAACATATCCTTCCTCCTTGTTGCGGTTGCAACATACAAATCGAAGGGATTATCCTATGATGCGCCCCGTAAGTCAAGGAGGATGAACATGAAACGCAACATTGTATCGATTGACGAAGAGCGCTGCACCGGCTGCAGCCTGTGCGCCGATGCCTGCCATGAAGGCGCCATTGCGATGATAGACGGCAAGGCCCGCCTGATCCGTGATGATTATTGCGATGGGCTTGGCGCTTGCCTGCCCAGCTGTCCCGTGGACGCGATCAGGATCATTGAGCGTGAGGCCGATGCCTTTGATGAAGAGGCTGTCATGCAGGCCCAGGCTGCCAAAGGAGCCGCCAAACAGACTCCTGTCGTTCCTGTCTCCGCCGGCTGTCCCGGTGTGCGCGCCCAGGCGCTTGCCCGCGGGGAGGCCGTCCGGCCTGCCGTGGAACTGCATCAGGCTCCCCTGGAGAGCCGTCTGAATCAGTGGCCTGTTCAGATCCAGCTGGCTCCGCTGAACGCGCCTTATTTTAATGGGGCAAATCTGCTGATCGCGGCTGACTGCGCCGCCTATGCCCATGCTGATTTCCACAACCGCTTTATGAAAAACAAGGTCACCCTGATCGGCTGCCCCAAGCTTGATCCCGTTAATTACGCCGATAAGCTGACTGAGATCCTGAGGCGCAACGCCATCAAGTCTGTTACCCTGGCGCGCATGGAAGTGCCCTGCTGCGGAGGCCTTGAGCGCGCGCTGATCCAGGCTCTGCAGGATAGCGGCAAGTTCATCCCCTGGCAGGTGACCACGCTGAGTATTCGGGGCGATATACTCGACGACTGAGCAAAACTATGTATATTTAGACGCGGCGGGCTTGCGCCTTCCGCGTTTTTGTGCGCCTGCCTGTCAGCATATATAGGAATATGAGCCCTCTTGCGCTGGGATGCCATCTGTGCCATGATACAGAAAAAGGGGGATGGAGCACGCATGAACCGCCGGGAGTTTGAATTTGTCAACTATAATGTATTGAGCGACGTGAAGCTGTTTTTCGTGGACATCGCTTTTCGCAACATGCACATGCATAAGGAGTTTGAGCTGTTCCGCGTGTTTTCCGGGGAAGTAGATGTCAACTGCCAGAATGAGTCCTATCATTTGGCAGAGGGGGATTTCGCGCTGCTTAATCCCCGCTGCGCGCATGAAATGCACGCGCGCAGCGCAACGCCAGTGCGTATTTTGCCACTGCAGGTCTCACCCAGCTTTTGGGCGCGCTTTTATCCGCAGATATCCAATGTGGAGTTCGATGCCGTGACCATCGGAAGCTGTCTGGGTGATTTGAAGGAAGAATTGAACTGCCATTATATTGGCGCAGCGCGCGCGTATATCGAAAAGGAACCGTATTATGAGCTGCGCTGCGCCGCGGAAATCAACAGGGTGATGGAGATACTGTTACGCCGGGTGCCCTGGCATTACCTGACCGAGCAGCAGAAAGAAGTCAAGCGGGGGCAGGCGCTTCGCTTGGGGAGGATCATCAACTATATTGAGGTGCATTATACAGAAAAGCTCCTGCTCAAGGATTTGTGTGAGATGGAGGGCCTTTCGCTGCATTATCTCTCCCGCTATCTGACCAATCAGCTGGGGATGAGCTTTCAGGATTATCTGACCCTGTTGCGTTACCGGCGCGCGAAGCTTCTGCTTGAGCGGACGGATATGAAGCTGGCTGATATCGCGTACAGCAGCGGCTTCTCTGATATACGCTACTTTAATCAGGTGTTCAGGCAGGCGCATGACCTGATGCCGGCAGAATACCGCGAGCGTTACCGCCGGGGGGAGATCCGGGGAGGCATATCGGATGACGAGGGAGCGATGCAGAACTTCCTCAATGAAGCGGAAAGCCGCGCCTATCTCAGGCAATGGCTCGAGGCTCATCCCGTGCTTGAAGGATTCTTCTGATTAGGGGCATAAACGACCTGAAAAGACAAAAAATCAAAATTATCTAAAAATATAGGCAAATTTACCAGCCGCGCCGATGCGCTCTCTGCTATACTGACAGCAGAAAATCATCGACGCGGTTGTTCGCGGTGTATTAATAGGCGTCAAAAGCGCCTGAAAAATAGGGGGAAAACATGAAAAAAACCTTACTCCGGCTGGTTCTTCTCCTGATGCTGGCAGTGATGATGCTGCCCGTCCTGCCCCTCAGCGCGATGGCTGAAGACCCCTCACCGTGACAGCGTTCGTGGGCGAGCCCCGTGACCAGCCCACCATCGACAATAAAATTTTCAAGATGATCGAGGAGGCATTCGGCCTGAAGTTCGAGTTCCTCGCGGGCGACCTGCAGGAGACGCTGGGCGTTAAAATCGCGGGCCAGGATTACGCCGATCTGATCGATGGCGGCAATACCCCGAAAAACTCATCGAAGCCGGCGCGCTGGTCAACCTGATGGATTACATCAGCGAAGAGAAGACCCCCCAACATTTACGACTACATCCAGCCCTACACGAAACGTCTGCTGAATGACAAGGGCGAGCTCTTCATCATCCCCAACTACGGCCGCTACTACAACACCGAAGATTATCCCATGAACTATGTCAACGGCCCCGCCTTCTTCATCCAGAAAAAGGTGCTCGCGTGGGTAAACTACCCCGTCATCAAGACCATGGACGAGTACTTTGATCTGATTGAGCGCTATGTGGCAGCTAATCCGACCAATGAAAAGGGCCAGAAGAACGAAGGTTTTGTCATCCTGTGCGAAGACTGGCGCGCGTTCTGCCTGTTTAACCCTGTTCAGCACCTGATGGGCCGCCCCAACGACGGTGACGTGATTGTAGATATCGACAACAACTACAAGACTGAAGCCAACGGCATTCAGCCCTATGCCAAGCACTACTACAAGAAGCTCAACGAAATGTTCCACAAGGGCCTCATCTCCCAGGACACCTTCGTCATGAACTATCCGCTATCCTTGAGCATTTGTTGGAACATCCTGATGATCGGGACTTTGATTTCCGGCGGCTTCTGCACCGCTCAATGCTCTCCAAAGCCGATGATATCGCCCTTGCCATTGACGGCACCATCACGCCGGTTCAAGCAGACAAGATTCTGCTGTGCAAACAGCATGTCGACCAGCTTTCAACTACAATCACCATCATTGAGGACAAGGCCCGTTCACTCGCCGCTCCTTACGCTGCCCAGTGCGCCATCATCTCTTCATTGCCAGGCATCCGTGAGTTTTCCGCTATTGCCATCCTCTCGGAAATCGGTGCGGATATGTCGCAATTCCCTTCTTAGCACCTTTGCTCTTGGGCCGGGCTTGCTCCCCGCAATGACCAGTCCGCAGGGAAAAAGAAATCTGTCCGCATCAGCCGCGCAGGGGTTTACCTGAAGCCTTTACTTATCCAATGCGCGCTTGCTGCCATCAAAGACAAGTCCTGTCAGCACTTTGGGAATCGTTATGATCGAATCAAGCACCGGCGTGGTCACAAACGCGCTGTAATCGCGATTGCACGCATGTTGCTGACTATCATCTACCATTGCCTGAAGAACGGCGAATTCTTTGATCCCTCCCAGTACTCTGAGCATGCTGGGCTATCTTCCGTTTACTCTCGTGACGCAGATGTCTCCCGCTTGTTCAACGAAGCCAAACGCTTAGGCTATTCACTGGTTTTCTCCGGCGCATAGCTTGGTGCGCTGCTGAGCCTTTAAGGGAGGTTTGTTTGCTTTGCCTTTCTTTACTGCTTTCATGTTTCAGACTTCTCATCTCAATTTACTTATGCAAGTAATATGTTTGTATCACAAAAAAGACCGAAACGCAAGAGGTTTCAGTCTCTTTTCGTAATAATATATGGCTTAATGTGAAAAGTTAGGGTTTAAGGGACTGCAAAGGTTGTCCCGGAAAATACGGCCGTTACAAGGAGCCCGCCTGTCCGGGCCGGGATCGATCCCCGGGTGCCTGCAACCATTGCCAGAACA
>CAYZRZ010000025.1:0-18647 GCA_964480995.1 uncultured Christensenella sp. | reverse complement strand
GATTTTCCCCGTTTTTATTGGGGCAGCTCAGTATGGCGAATATTTTTTTCTTCCTTGTTTTTATCGCCCTTTGCCTCTTTGTCGCCACACAGATTCTGCTGTCGCGGAGGTGGGCTGAATGATCAGAAAGAAGAATCTTCTATCGGACCGTAAAAGGCTCGGGGGCTATTCGATTCTGTTCGTCTCCCTTGCTGTCGCCGCCGCGGGTCTGCTGGTGCTCGCCTTTGACGCGCTGGAAAACCGTTACGCGCTCAAAATTGATACTTCATTCAACGCCATTACAACAAAAAGCGCTGAAACGGACAAGGTCCTAAACGAGCTTGATAGCGACGTTCATGTCTATGCCCTCTTTACACCCGGCGAGGAGGATCAGGCTTTGATCGCGATATTGGAGCGGTACGCGGCAGCCTCGCGGCACTTTACCTTTTCTGTTGAAAACCTGCTGCAGAATCCGGCCCTGATCCACAATATCAGTTCAAGTCTTGATGACAGCACGGTAACAAACGATTGCCTGATCATCCACGGAAGGCAAAAAGACAGAACGCGTATCCTGAACATGACAGACTATATCACCCAGGCATATGACGCTCAAAGCGGCATGTTTTATGTGTCCGGCTTAAACTATGAACAAAGGATTTCGGAAGCTCTGCTCTATGTCACTGCACCCGATGTTCCCTCTATCCAGCTGCTTGGCGGGCATGGGGAGCTGAGCCGGGAGGATACAGCAGCCATGGAGAATTTGCTGCTTAACTACAATTACGCTCTCAACCCGGTCGATCTGCTGCGCGGGGATGAACTGGATGTCTCATCGCCGCTGATGATCCTTTCACCTGTCAAAGATTTGACAGGTGATCAGTTAAGCAAGATTGACGCTTTCGCCAGAGCCGGCGGTTCCCTGTTCATGACCGTGGATTTTTCCATGCATGAAGAGATGCCCAATTTCGATTCACTCTACCGCAGCTATGGTTTTATCCGCAAAAAGGGACTGGTCGTTGCGCAGGAAGAAGAAAAGGAAAGCTATTATCCCTCTTCGCCCGCCGTACTGATGCCCTATATGGAAATGGCCGAACCTACCGCCACTCTTATCACAAACAATCAAACTACTTTGGTCCTGGCTGGTTCGGCTGCCTTTGAGGAGCCGCAGAATATCAACAATCTTCTGGTGAATTATGTTCTGCTGCGAAGCGGAAATGCCTACCTTCGTGATACGTCGGACCAGTCAAATGATATCGCGCGCAGAGATACGGATGAGACAGGCACATTTCCCCTGGCATTGACAGCTGAGCGGTCATTTGACGACGGTACACGCTCGAAGGCATTTATTATCGGCAACTCAAGTGTATTCACCGATAGCTGGCTGTATCAAAACACCTACAGTTCAGAGTTCCTTTTAAACCTTGTCAGCTATCTCAGCCCGACTTCACGCATCAGCCTCTCAATACAGCCAAAAACAGTGGTACGCCCGCCGCTGCGTGTCGCCAATCCGCTGCTCAACGGCATTGCTGTCGCCTTGCTGCCTGTCCTGATGTTCAGCGCCGCGTTGATCGTGCTTCTTCCAAGAAGGAGACGCTGATGAAGGAAGTACGGGTAAAGCGAAAACAAGGCATCAGCCGGGCAATAAAAATATGCATCGCCATATGTCTTCTTCTGTCAGCCCTGGTCCTGTATGTTTTCACGCGGCCCGAAACGCTTCCGCCGCCGCAGCCTGTGCCAGATACCAGTGTACTGCTGTTTGAGGCAGATAAGAACGAGCTGCTCTCATTCACAGTCAAACCATCCCGCGAGCAGGCTTACACCATTGTTAAGCAAGGCGAGGGTTATGTCGCAGAAGGTTATCCTTACTATGATCTTAACCTTGATTTGATCAACGCAATGGCGGATAGTCTCCTGTATCTTGAAGCTGAGAACACACTGGGCAGCTATACAGAGGGTGACACGGTGGATTTTCATATGTTCGGGCTTGGAGATGAAGCCCTTGAAATAAGGGCCCGTTTTACGGAAGGCAGGGAGTATACACTGCGCATAGGTTCCCGCATACCCGGCGATACGCCGAGTGATTACGGCATTCTGCAGGGTACTTCCACGCTGTACCAAATGAGTATTACCATCAAGGATGCTTTTGATCATCCGCTCACCTGGCTGCATAGCATCCCTGAGGTGAACTTTACCCCTGACCTGTTGGAATCCGTACGCTTTGAACGCGGGCAGGACATCCTTGCGTTGCGCCGTATCCATGATGATGTTTGGGTGATGGATGAGCCCTTTTCTTATCCAGTGTCTATGGATAAGATCAATCAGCTGAAGGAAATCGTGGGGAAAATGCGGTTTGCGAGCTTTATCGATCTTGCCGGGCGCGTGGATCTGGCTGATTACGGTCTTGATCAGCCGAAGGGACGCATCGTGTTTGATTTGGCTGCAAGCACCATCACCTCGTATTCCTCCGATATGCAAACATCAAGCAGCCACAGCGTTGAAGCGCAGCAGATCGTGATAGACATCGGCCATGCTGTCGATAATCTTGGTTTTTATGCTCTTTATGACGGAGTTGTATACCAGGCAAGCAACCTGTCGATGGGATTTATGACGGATCCGGATCCCGACAGCTATCTGAGCCGATACCCTGTCAGCATTCCGCTTAACCGCTTGAATACATTCAGCGCCACATCCGAGGATGGTCTGCAGATCAGCTACCATGTTGCGTTGGTCGAGGACATTATGCCAAACAATGAAGTTTCGCGTGACGCTCAAGGTGATATGCTGTATAAATACGTCTTTACAAACGGAGCAGGAAAAGAGGTTCCCGCAGAGGATGCCGCAGAGCTATACAAGCGCCTGACCAATATTCGTGCCACCGGGAAAGCAGATAAATCGCGTTCATATGAAGGCGTTTCTCCTGTATTTGAAGCCCGGATTCAGTTTGAGCAGCTCACCCGCGATATAGAATTCTACCCCTATGACGCCCTGCACGCGGCGATAGCGGTAGACGGTACGGTTCTTTATTATACTGATCTGACTTATTTGAAAGAAGCGGAGAAACTCATGCTGAGCCTATCTGGAGAATGACGTGATAATCCCGCCGCCAAGGCATTCATCCCCCCGATAAAGCACAGCGCTTTGCCCTGGAGTAATCGCGCGCTGAGGAAGATCAAATCGCAGACTGGCCTTGTCCCCCTGCCATACCAGACTTAGCGGCTGGTCAGGCTGACGGTAGCGGAACTTGGCCGTCAGCCGCGTTTCCTGCCCCTCGGGACAGGGCGGGGCATCCACCCAGGTCAGCTCCTCAAGCTCAGCAGCACGGGAATACAATTGAGGGTGATCCTCCCCCTGAGCGACGATCAGCTCGTTTCGCGCGAGGTCTTTATCAACCACAAAATAACTGCGGCCGTCCCCGCGTCCGCCGATGCCCAGGCCCTTTCGCTGGCCCAGCGTGTAATACATCAGTCCCTGATGTTCACCCAGGGCCTCTCCTTGCTCACTGCGCATAACGCCCGGTTGGGCGGGAAGATAACCCTTCAGGAAAGACCTGAAATTTCTCTCTCCGATAAAACATATCCCCGTAGAATCCTTCTTTGTGTTGACCGGCAGCTTCATGGATGAGGCCAGTTCCCTGACCTGTGATTTCAGCATGCCCCCCACCGGGAAGACTGAACGTCTGAGCTGATCCGTCTTGAGCATATATAAAAAATAGCTCTGCTCCTTGCCGGGGTCCACTCCTTTATACAAGCGTCCGGACTCGTCAGTCCGCACAAAATGGCCCGTGGCTATCTTATCAGCGCCCAGCTGCAAAGCAAAGTCCAGAAATGACTTGAACTTGATTTCACGGTTGCACAGCACATCAGGATTCGGCGTTCTGCCGCGGGCGTATTCATTCAGAAAATGCCCGAACACCCTGTCTTTATACTCTTTTGAGAAGTTGACCGCGTAATAGGGAATCCCGATCACATCGCAGGTTGCGCGCACATCCACCCAATCGTTCTCCGCCGTGCATACGCCTTCGCCGCTGTCTTCCTCCCAGTTATTCATAAAAACGCCTATCACATCGAAGCCCTGCTGTTTAAGCAGCGCCGCCGATACGGCGGAATCCACCCCGCCGGACATGCCGACAACTATTCGCATTAGGTTAAACCGGCCTCTTTCAAACGCTTTGATACAAGCGCGCTGACCCGCTCGGCAACCTCTTCCTCGCTGCCCTGCGCGTCTACGCGTACGATACGCCGCGGGTTTTGCTTCAGCAATTCCTGATAAGCCTTGCCAACCCGGACATGGAAGCTGTCTTCCATCATCTCAATGCGGTCGACTTCGCTGGCACTCTGGCGCCGGCGCAATGCCGCGGCAGCGTCGATATCAAGCAGCACGGTTAAATCAGGCAGGCATCCATCAATCGCCGGCGCGTTAATCCGGGCTACAAGATCCATGCCGAGTTCTCTGCCGGCACCCTGATAGGCGATGCTCGAATCCACATAGCGGTCTGACAGCACGATTTTTCCCGCCGCAAGAGCAGGCAGGATGATGTCGCGCACATGCTGAGCGCGGGAAGCGGCATATAAAAGCGCTTCAGTCATGTCCTGTATGCCGGCGTTCTCCCGGTCAAGCACCAGCTCCCGAATTTTTTCCGCCACCATGCTTCCGCCGGGCTCTCTGGTCATCACCACATCATACCCCATACCAATCAGCCATTCGTGCAGCAGCTTTGCCTGGGTGGACTTGCCGCAGCCGTCATTCCCCTCCAGGGATATAAAGTAACCCATGGATACAGGCTCCGGGGCCACGCCTAAAATATCATAGAGCTCACCCACAGACTGGACAAGATAATCCGGCTTAGCCTCTTCAAGCTCTTCTCTGCTGCCGTACCCCCACAGAACACCGATGCTGTCCATGCCAAGTTCCCTGGCGGCGATGATATCGCTGGCACGGTCTCCGATCATCACGCCTCTGCCGGAAAATCCATTTAAGGAGCGGATAATCAAATCTTTCTTATCGGCAAAATGTTCATGCGGCATGGGACCAGCCAGAGCATTGAAATGCTCATGCAAATCAAAGGCCCTTAATATCCTGTCACTGGCCTCATGAGGCTTGCCGGTAGCGACGCTCAGATAGTGTCCCGCATGGTGAAGCGCCCGCAGCAGGCTGCGGATACCGGGATATACCGCGTTTTCTTTCCACCCTTTTGTCCCGTAGCGTTCACGATATATCCCGGTCGCGTGGACAGCTTCTTCCTTGCTCATCCCGCAGAAGCTGATAAAGGACTCTACAAGCGGCGGACCGAGAAATTTTCTTAGCACTTGATGCTCGGGGACAGGCAGGCCAAGCTTGTCAAAGGCATAAAGCAGGCATTTGATGATACCAGGCTCGGAATCAGTCAGGGTTCCGTCCATATCAAAAACTACCGCGTCGTAGTTCATGGGATCAATTCTTTCTGCTCTCCGGAAACAGCCGTACGGGCAATCAGCTCATCCATAAACCTGATGACATTCTCGTCGTTGCCGTTATATACAGTCATCGACATATACAGTCCGTCGTTATAAATCCCGAATTCATCCGCAAAGCCTGGCAGCTGTGACAGAGGGATACCGTACAGTCTCCTCTGGGAGACCGCGACCATGGTATCAGTCTGATCATCATACTCCTGGATAGCCACATATCCGCTTGACAGGTCAATATCATCCGTATGAAGCAATCCCTGTTCAATGGCACCCGACAGGTCTACAAAAGCGCCTTGCGACGCGTAGCGTTTGAAATCCTCGCCTCTCAGCAGGTAGATATCCCCTTCTCCGGCAGCAATATAGGTGCTCAACTGCTGAATCGCAGCCACATCGTCAAAGCCCCCGGCAACCAAAAGATAGGATCTGATCAACTCCATGTCAGGCAGCAGATCAGCCCGCATTTGCTCAAAAATGCCGTCAACCGCATCTTGATCAGCACCCGCGCTTTGAATATATACGTCGATCCGCTTATCTTCAGGCGGTCTGTAGGCCGTCATGGTATAAACCAGATCAACTAAAAATATAGAGATGATGACCAGTAGCGCGTACTTCCATACATTGTACTGAATATGGTGCCTTAGTTTTGCTGTATTGATCGGTGTCTTGACTATCATAGCTTAATCCAAAGGCTTCATCGTGGGAAACAGGAGAATATCCCGGATGGAGGCGCTGTCGGTCAGCAGCATGATCAGCCTGTCTACCCCAATGCCCATGCCGCCGGTAGGGGGCATGCCATATTCAAGAGCGTTAACAAAATCTTCATCGACCTTGGCGTTTTTGCCGCCCAATGCCTTGCGCTCCTCCACCTGGCGTACAAAGCGCTCTTTCTGATCGATCGGATCATTCAGTTCACTGAACGCGTTCCCATACTCCGTTCCGTTGATAAACAGCTCAAAGCGCTCAGTCAAACGCGGTTCCTCTGGTTTGCGCTTGGCCAACGGTGAGTTTTCAACAGGATAGTCAAAAATAAATGTCGGCTGGATCAGCTGCTTTTCAACATATTCATCAAATAAAAGCGGCAGGCAGTCTCCACGGGTCGCGCCCTTTTCGTAATGGATATGGCGTTCATCAAGGCAAGCGCGCGCCTGCTCATCGGTTTCCCAGGTATAAAAATCAATCCCGGAGTAGCGCTTCACAGCTTCAGCCATCGGGATGCGCTCCCACTTGCCGCCCAGATTAATCTCCTTGCCTTGGTAAGTGAGGACCTCACCGCCGCAGGCTGTGCGCGCGACATGCTGGAAGAACTCCTCCGCCAGATCCATCATCGTATTGTAATCGGCATATGCCTGATAGAGTTCAATGGACGTGAATTCCGGGTTATGCTTGGTATCCATTCCCTCGTTTCTGAAAATACGGCCGATTTCGTATACTTTATCAAAGCCGCCGACAATCAGGCGCTTTAAGTAAAGCTCTGTTTCCACACGCAGATACATGTCAATATCCAACGTGTTGTGATGGGTCTGGAAAGGACGCGCGGCCGCGCCGATCTCAAGTGTGTGCAGGATTGGGGTATCTACTTCCAAAAAGCCGCGGGTATCCATAAAAGAACGGATGGCTGTAATAATTCTGCTGCGCTTGACAAAGGTATCGCGCACCTGCGGGCTGACGATCATATCGAGATAACGCTGGCGGTAGCGCAGATCCATGTCTTGCAGGCCATGCCACTTATCCGGCAGGGGTTTGAGGCACTTGCTCAGCAGCACTACTTCCTGCGCGTGTATGGACACCTCGCCTGTTCTTGTCTTGAATACAAACCCCTTAACGCCCTGTATATCGCCAAGGTCGGTGTTTTTGAAGGCATCATATGCCTCCTCGCCCACATCATCGCGCTTGACATATATCTGGATATCTCCCGAAGCGTCACGCAAATGGGCAAAAGAAGCCTTGCCCATGATGCGGCGGCTCATCATACGGCCTGCTACGCTCACTGTCTGACCGTTCAGCTCGTCAAAACTGCTGATGATATCCTGCGAAGCCCGGCTGGCCTCATAGTTCGTGATTTGATAGGGGCTATTGCCGGCAGCTATCAAGCCGTTCAGCTTTTCGCGCCGGATCTGCTCCTGCTCAGAAAAGCTGAGTGTTTCCTGGGACTGGGGAGCGGCGAGTGTTTGTTCAGACATGCGTATACTCCTCTATTTCCTGATTCAGCGATGAATATCGATAATTTTGACTTCAATGGTGCCGGAGGGAACATGCACCTTGATTTTTTCCCCCTTCTTCTTGCCCAGCAGGGCAGCGCCAATAGGGCTTTCATTGGAGATCTTGTTGCTGTTCGGATCGCTTTCGCGAGCGCCGACGATTGTGTATTCTTCCTCTTCTTTCAAATCGAGGTCACGAATACGCACAGTAGTGCCGATATTGACCCTGTCGGTTGAAATGTTGCTCTCGTCAATCACGATGGCAGTACGCAGTGTGTTCTCGAGCTCCATAATCTGAGCCTCAAGGCGTGATTGCTCATTTTTCGCGTCATCATACTCCGCGTTTTCACTCAGATCGCCAAAGCCTCGGGCAACGGCGATCTGTTCCGCTACTTCGGCACGGCGGATGGTTGACAGGTATTGCAGTTCTTCTTCCAGCTTGCGCATCCCCTCAGCCGTAACAACCGTTTTGTTGCTGTACTCATGCTGTTTTTCCAGTTCTGACATAATAGTTTCACTCCGTTCGTATTTCTTCAAGCTCTTTTAATCACTTCAAGTACGCTCCTGATTCCATGGAGCCTAATAAAAAAACCCTTCTCAAACAAGTATGTCCAGAAGCATAGAGATTATACCTCTTACAGTTGTAAAAAGCAAGGAATACAACTTTTGTGAATACGCCGAAATTGTTACAATTCTGATTGTACGGCCTGCAATTTTATGATATGCTGTGATTAAGCAAGCATGTCTTCTTGCGTGTAAATTGTTTCGAATCTTATGCAAGAAAATGCCTTGTTCATTCGTTGTATGTTTGAATGCCGGTGCCCGGTTATCGCAGAAAGTAAGGGATGATTCTATGAAGTCATTGAACAAGAAAAAGGTCTTAATCCTTCTGGCCGTTCTATCTGTGGCTGTGATGCTTGGCGGCTGCGTCTCCAACCCCGATAACACAAGCGGAAACAGCAGCGCGGGCGCCGGTTACAACGGCGGCCTTCCCTGGGATATCGCGCCGACTATTCCTCCGCTTGATATAACCCCCACACCGGATACCAATCCGCTGGTCCTGCCTTCACCTTCCGCGGATGCCAATCTTCCCCTGCCCGGGACGACCGGCAGCGGCATGGTTGTCTTGCCGGGCGCAACAACCGGCACGAACGCAGGCGGCGTTATCATTCCTTCATTGATGCCAACCTTCACGATCATTCCGATGACCCAGAGCCCCACCTCAACGCCCAGACCCACCGCAGCGCCTCTGCTCCTGAAGGAAGGCAGCGAAGGGACCGAGGTGCGCAACCTTCAGACCAAGCTGCGTGATCTGGGCTATATGAGAACAGTTGACGGTAAATTTGAGGCAGGTACCAAACGCGCCGTGATCGCCTTCCAAAACCGCAATGGCCTGCCCGCTGATGGTGTTGTGGGTACAGCCACCATGACCAAACTTAATTCCAAAAACGCTGTGCGCGCCGCGCCCACCCCAAGGCCTACGCAGACCGCCAGGGTTACAACTCCCCCGCGAGTCAATGAGAATGTAATTCTGCAGCTCGGCTCCCGCGGGACAGAAGTACGCAGGATGCAGGAAAGGCTTATTGAACTGGGTTATCTGACAGGCAAGGCAACAGGCGATTTCAACGAGGCCACCGAGGCTGCTGTCATCGCCTTCCAGAAGCGCAATGTATCCTATTTTGACGGTAAAGCCGGCCCCCTGACGCTCAATAAACTGTATTCGGGTTCAGCTCTGGGCACAAGCAGCTCTGCCGGGTCTGTCGGGATCGTTCTCAAAAACGGCGATAAAAACTCTGAGGCTGTGCGTTCGATGCAAAGACGCCTGAAGGATTTGGGCTACTACAATGGTACCGTTGACGGCGATTTCGGTGATGGTACGGAGCTTGCGATACGAAGCTTCCAGGGAAATAACGGCCTGACGGTAGACGGAAAGGCCGGTGAAACCACCCTCAACCTGCTCAACAGCGGCAATGCCAAGCGCGCGGGCTCTTCAAGCGGATCCGACGGACCGCGCGTAACGCCTGTTCCGAGCTATACGCCGATTACACAGTTTACTCTTGTGACCCCCGCCCCTGATGGCAGCTACGTTACCCTGCGTCCCGGCAACATGGGTACGCTGGTCACCAACCTGCAAAACGCGTTGAAGAGCCAGGGCTACTATAAAGCCGATGTTGACGGAAAGTATGGCACCGGTACCATCGACGCTGTCACTCGCTTCCAGGCTGATCACGGCCTCTCACAGGATGGCATTGCAGGCCCCTCTACACAAAGGGTGCTGTTTGAAGGGAACTTCCCGATCGGATCATAAACCTTCAACAATTTATCCCATCTCAGCAAAAGACCGCCTCATAATGGGCGGCCTTTTGCATAATGGTGAATGCTGCGATCAAAGCAGAGCGTTGACAAACTCCTCTGCGTCAAATGCCTGCAGGTCGTCAATACCCTCCCCAACGCCGATATACCACACCGGTATCTTCAGTTCCTGCTGAATCGCGATGGCAATGCCGCCTTTGGCAGTGCCGTCCAGCTTTGTCAGAATAATACCGTTGATTTCCGCGGCTTCTTTAAATTGCTTGGCTTGCTGAAGTCCGTTCTGTCCGGTAGTCGCGTCCAGTATCAGCATGCTGCGCACCGACGCCTCCGGATGCTCCTTATCAATGATTCGGCGTATCTTCCCAAGCTCATCCATCAGATTCTTTTTGTTGTGAAGCCTTCCCGCTGTATCAACAATCAGAAGATCCGTCTTGCGGGCTTTGGCAGCCTGTACCGCGTCAAACACTACGGCCGCGGGATCACTGCCCATGCTTTGGCTGATCATAGGCACCTTGGCTCGCTCCGACCAGACCTTCAGCTGCTCATCCGCTGCCGCGCGGAAGGTATCCGCCGCTGCCAGCATGACCGACCGCCCCATCTCCTGAAAGCGCAGGGCCAGCTTTCCCACCGTGGTTGTTTTGCCTACGCCGTTTACGCCGACCACAAGCATCACCATGGGCCATTGAAGCGGCGGACGGCCTATCTTCATTTCATCGACGATGATCTTCTTGAACATTTCCCGCGCCTGTTTGGCGTCTTTGACCTTCTTCTCGGCTACGTGAAGCTTAAGCGTGTCTATAATGCGCTCCGCCGCCGCGACGCCGGCATCGGACAGGATCAGGATATCTGTCAGCTCATCATAAAATTCCTCGTCAATGACCTGGGTATGTTCAACCAGTTCATCAACCCTGGCAGTAAAGTTACCCCTGGTCTTTGACAAGCCCTCTTTTAACCTTTGGAAAAAATTCATGACAGTCCCTCCCTTTATACTTCGATATACTGCTGCAGATTAACCGATACCATACCGGATACTCCTTTTTCTTCCATGGCCACGCCATACAGGGCATCGCAGCACTCCATCGTGCCCTTTCTGTGGGTAATGATGATAAACTGTGTGGATTTCGCGTATTCAGCCAAATATTCCGCGAAATAACTGATATTCGCCTCATCAAGAGCTGCCTCAATTTCATCAAGGATACAAAACGGCGTAGGCTTCAGCTTGAGCATCGCGAACAAAATGGCAATGGCTGTCAGCGCTTTCTCTCCTCCAGACAGGAGGCTCAGAAGCTGAAGCTTTTTGCCCGGCGGCTGAGCCGCCACCTCAATGTCGCAAGTCAGCGGCTGAGCGGGCTCGGATAGTATCAGTTCCGCCTTTCCTCCGCCGAACAGTCGGGTGAAAGTTTGCGAGAAATAGCTGTTCAGCTTCGAGAACTCTGCTACAAACTGAGTTTCCATTCGGCCAAGCAGCTGATTGATCAGGTTGAGTAGATCCTGCTCAGCTTTTTGCGCGTCATCTCTTTGAGCGATCATATTGTCATAACGCTCGCGGGTTTGGGCATACTCTTCCACAGCGCCGACATTTACGCTTCCCATCTCACGGATACGCTGCTTGATCGCTTTGATTTCAAGCTCGGCCTGGGGAAGATCAAATTTACCCTCTGCGCGCTGCTCCAGGGCCAGGGCATAGGTCAGTTCATAACTGTTGAAAATATAATCGCTGAAGGCCTGCAATTCGCCTTCTGTACGGGTACAGACCAGCTCATTGCGGTATAGCTTATCACTGTCCTGCGCGTGCAGTACATGCAGCCTCTCTGTCTCGTTGGAACAATTCTTCTGGCGTGTCTGTACATCGTTTCGCTTCTTCGCCACCCTGTCCCAGGCATCCTGCCTCTGAGAGACCTGCTCAGAGGAGGCCGCAACCGCCTCTTCTTGCGCTTCTATCTTCCCGCGGGCGAGCTCTTCCTGCTCCTTCAAGCGATCAATATCAGATCTTTTTTTCATGATCGACGCTTCGAGGGTCCTGATTTCATTGGCCCAGCGTTCCCTGTCACGGCGCAGCAGATCATGCTGATGAGTCAGATCGCTGCGGCGGGCAGCGGCCGCTGTCACAAGCTCCCTCTGGCGCTCCGCCTTTCCTCTGGCTTGCATCAGCTGCTGCTGCAGATTCTTTGTCTCCTGCTCCAGAGACTTTTGATCCACCGCTTCGCTTTGCGTTTGCACGGAAGCGGCCTGCAGGTCAGACTCGATATCCGCGATCGATTGCTCCAGCTGCCCGAGTGCCACTTCCAGACTTTCCCTGCGCTGACGGATATTGTCAAGCTCACGCAGCGCATTCTGGCTGCGCTCCTGCTCGCGCGCGGCAAGAATCCGGTGCTGGCCCAGCGCTTCCGCGCTCTCGCTTTGAAGGCGTGTCAGCTCTCTTAATTCAAACTCAGCTTCCTGCTTTTCCTTATCTGCCTTTTCATATTGATCGCCGACCGCTGCGATGGCGGCTTTCAATTCCGATATTTCACGTTCACGGCCCAGCAAACTGCCGGCTCTGGACTGTGATGTGCCGCCAGTCATCGCGCCTCCGGCGCGCAGAACGTCCCCTGCCAGCGTCACCACATTGAAGGCCTGCCGCGAGCGTCGGGAAAGCGCAATACCGGCATCCATATCCTCAACTATGACTGTACGGCCCAGGATGCTTTCGATGATATTGGCAAGCCGCCGGTCATATTCGATCAGATCGCTGGCAACACCGATACAGCCCTTGGTATTCAGCAGCGTCTGCTCATCACGGCTGAGGCCTCGTCCCCTGATAGCGTTGATGGGCAAAAAAGTCGTTCTGCCTAAACGATTGTTGCGCAGGTACTCAATCAGCGACTTGGCCGTTTCCTCGTCGTCTGTCACGATGTGCTGCAGTGTACCGCCCAGGATCATGTCCAGGGCTGTCTCATATTCTCTTGGAACCTTGATCAGCTGGGCGATAACGCCATGCACCTTGGGATTGCCGGCAGCATAATGCAACGCCTTCTTAACGGCATGGTTATAGCCTTCATAGTCACGGGCCAGGTCCTCCAGGAGATTGAGCCTGTTTTGATCCGCCTGTATTTTGCCGGCGATATCCGCTGCGCGCTGAGCCGCCATCTGGTGGCGCGCTTTGCTCTCATTGCGCTTTCTCTCCACAGCCATGGCATCTGATACCATTTGAGCCAGTGTGTCCTGCGCTGCTTGCAGCTGTTGATCGGCCCCGGCCGATATCTCTGCCTGCCGGGCCTCCTCCCGGGATAATTCTTCCTTTTGCCTGCGGATTTCCTTGAAGCGTTCTGACATCTGCGCCTGCATAGCCTGCTGACGGGCTTGCATGCTCTTCGCGTCACTCAGGCGGCTGATCGCATCAATGATACGCGACTTATGCTCATCCAGGCGATGCTCCGCCTTTTGCGCGTCATGAAGCAAGCTTTCAAGCAGCTCTTCTTCCAAACGCAGAGATGAATCCGCTTCCTCCCGCAGACGCAGCTGCGCCTGACGGCCATGTTCGCTGTCTGTATATACTTCCCGAAGTCCTGTCAGTCTCTTTTCTTCCTGTTCAATATCCTCAGAAAGTCCAATCAGCTGACCTTCCAATGTCTCCAGGCGGTTTTGCAGCGCCTGAAGCTCACGCTGGCTCTGAAAATGAGCTTCCTGGGCTTCATTCAACGCTTGTCGGGTCTCCCGGTCCTCAAGCTCAACGTCCTCAAACAGGCGCTCCAGTTCCGCCCGTTGCTGCCCCAGCGCTTCCATTTGTTCCTCATGACCCTGTATGCTCTCCTGAAGACCCTGTGTCAGCTCCCGCAGGGAGGAAAGACGGGCCTGCAGCCGGTCATGTCTGATCAAATATACATTAATATCAAGGTATTTCTGGCGCGTGGACAGCGCCAGGTATTCCTGAGCTGTTTTTGATTGCTCTTCCAGAGGCCCGAGCCGGGCTGAGATCTCTTCAATCAGGTCATTGACACGCAGGATGTTTTCACGTGTCCTGCTGAGCTTGCGTTCCGCCTCTTCCTTGCGTACGCGGAAGGTCACAATACCCGCGGCTTCCTCAAAAACCTGTCTGCGCTCATCGCCTTTGGTCGATAAGATCTCTTCAATACGCCCTTGTCCGATGATGGAATACCCTTCTTTGCCAATGCCGGTATCCCGAAACAATTCAAGCACATCACGCAGGCGGCAATTAACGCGATTCAAAAAATATTCGCCCTCACCGCTGCGGTAGACCCGCCGTGTCACCAGCACCTCAGAATACGGAGAGTTCAGGGCCTTATCCTCATTGTCAAACTGGAGAGAGACTTCACAGTACGGCAGCGGCTTTCTCGTCTGTGTACCGTTGAATATGACGTCTTCCATCTTGGCGCCTCGCAGTATTTTGGCGCTTTGCTCACCAAGCACCCACCTGACGGCATCCGCAATGTTGCTTTTGCCTGAACCATTGGGGCCGACAATGCCGGTTATTCCGCTGTCAAACGACAGCTCAGTTCTCTGGGCAAAAGATTTAAAGCCCTGTATTTCCACACGGCTGAGCTTCATACACCTTCCCCCTGACGAATCAATATCTCAAGCGCTTGCGCCGCCGCCTGCTGCTGCGCATCTTTCTTGCTGTTGCCCTGCGCCCTGGCTAGTTCTTGCCCGTCCAAAGATACAGCCACCGTAAAGCGCCTTTTGTGTGCGGGTCCTTCCTCTTCAACGGTTTCATACTGCGGTTCACTTAAATGCCTGCCCTGCAGGTATTCCTGAAGATCGCTCTTGCTGTTTTGTATAGCCGGCATTCCATCAAATTCATCTGCCCATAGGGCTTCAACCACCTGCGTGGCCGAATCGAAACCCCCATCGATATATACGGCGGCCAGTACGGCCTCCACCGCGTCAGCCATCACGCTCTTTCTGCCCCGGGTATCCGGACGAAGGGGCGGGGTCATCCTGATATATCGATCAAGCTCAAGGCGCTCAGCCATCATGTACAGCGTATCCTCACACACAAGCGTAGCGCGCAGGGCCGTCAGCTGGCCCTCCTTCATATTTATGTGATCTGAATAAAGCCTCTGGCTGACGCATAGTTCCAGCACAGAATCCCCCAAAAACTCAAGCCTCTGGTTATTATTGGCCCCAAAGGAAGGATGCGTCATGGCCAAAGCAAGCAGCTTGATGTCTTTGAAGCTGTATCCGATTGAACGCGTCAATTCCGAATATTCCGGCATACCAGAACCTCCGCATAAAAATGGCTGCTGCCATGTTGTGCAGCAGCCGAATAAGCTATGAGCACAGTTTATTTAGTCTTTTCCTCAATATAGTCAACCACGTCTCCCACGGTTTTCAGCGAGGTGATAGCACTATCTTCCACCTGTATGCCGTAGTGATCCTCAATGTCCATGATCAGCACCATCACGTTGGCGCTGTCAGCGCCTAAATCTTCTACCAAACGGGCCTCGCGGGTGACCTTCTCGGGAGCTGCCTTCAGCTGGTTGGTAATCATCGCCGTCAATTCATCAAATACCATTTTATCTCCTCCGATTCTTTTGATTAGATTACAACTCGCTCATAATTTAGATTACAACTCGCTCATAATTGTCTGAGCGACCTGAGCTCGCACCATATTGGATGCCTGCCGTATAGCCGAGGCGAAAGCATAGTCGTTGCAGCTTCCATGCGCCTTGACCACTGCCCCCGCGACACCCAACAGAGGGGCGCCGCCTATTTCCGTGTAGTCCATGAGCTTTTTAACCCGGCCAAGAGCGGGCTTTGCAAAGAATCCGCCGATCCTCGAGCGGAAGTCGGTGCGCAGTTCTCCCTTGATCATGCCCATCAGGGTCGCGGCGATGCCTTCAGTGTATTTCAGAATAAGATTGCCGTCAAAGCCATCGCATACGATCACATCCGCTGTATCCGCGGGGATATACCTGGCTTCAATATTGCCGACAAAATTGTACTTGGATGCCTGCATCAGCGGGAAAGTCGCCTTGACCAGCGCGTTGCCTTTCTCTGCTTCATCCCCTACATTGGCAAGCCCGATGCGGGGGGTATTGATATTCATGATCCTCTTCATGTAAGCGTCACCCATCAGGCCAAACTGCTGCAGGTACTCAGGTTTGCAGTCAACATTCGCGCCGCAGTCGATCAGAAGGAAATGGCCTTTACCATTGGGCAGCATCGGTGCCAGAGCGGGCCTCTCAATGCCCGGTATCCGTCCCAGGCGAAGCATTCCGCCTACCAGGACAGCGCCGGTCGATCCTGCGGATACAAATCCATCTGACGCGCCTTCGCGTACTGAGAGCATACCCATAACGATGGAGGACTTTTTCATCTGCCGGACAGCCAAGGCAGGAGCGTCGTGATTGGTGATCACCTCGGGCGCGTCGACCAGTGTGATCCTGCCGCGCACATCGCCGGCATCGGCAAGAAGCGGCTCAATCTCAGAAAGTATACCGGCCAGCGATATTTTTAAGCCGGGATCACGGCGCAATGCCAAAACACTGCCCTTGACCGGGGCAATTGGAGCGTGGTCACCGCCCATCGCATCAATAAACAGGTGAATCTCTTGCACTGAATGCTTCCCTTTAACGATTTTATCGGGCGCGAAAGCGCCAAATAACAAACTGATATTATCATACGTCATAGCAAATGACAAGCATCCGGCTTGGCCGGGCCGCGGGCCGCGGGCTTGTCTTGCTTGCTATAAACGTGATATAATTTTTATGCGAGGTATCAATGCAATCACCGCGTCTTGTAAAGGAGATGGATAACATGATGAAATTGATTATTGCCATAGTTCAGGATGAGGATGCCTCTCACTTGATCAGCGAACTGATGAATGAAGGTTTCAGCGTTACAAAACTTGCGACCACAGGCGGGTTTTTAAGGGCCGGTAATACTACCCTGCTTGTCGGCGTTGATGATGAAAAATTCGACCCCTGCATGGATATCATTAAGAAGGTGTGCAAGAGCCGCAAGCAGATTGCCACCTCTCCGGTTACGATCGGCGGAGCAACCGGCATGTATGCTCCGTATCCAATAGAAGTGACAGTCGGAGGCGCGACGGTATTTGTACTCTCGGTCGATCAGTTTCTCAAAATGTAGCCGCAAGGCAGTCTAAAAGGTATTTGTGTCGCAAAGAATTAGTTACCAGTCATTCAGCCAAGCGCATGACCGTCTGATTGCGGAGTACCGCAAGGGGCAGGCATCTCATGCGCTTCTTTTATGCGGTCCCTCCGGCACGATGAAGGCAGGGTTTGCATCCTACCTGGCGCAGATCCTTCTTTGTCAGTCTCAGGAGGCGCAAAAGCCCTGCGGGGAGTGCCAGGCATGCCGCCGCTGCCTGTCAGGAAGGCATGGCAACCTGCTCAGCCTGGGTGTTATGGATGGAACAAAGACCATCAAAATCGAGCAGCTGCGTTCATTGCTAAATGCGCTCTCGCTGCATCCGATGGAGGCAGGACCGCGCGTCATCGTGATCAGCGGCATGCATATGATGACCATACAAGCCCAAAACGCGCTGCTCAAATCACTGGAAGAGCCCTTGGAGCACGATTTCTATCTGCTGACCTGTGACAATGAGCGGGCTGTGCTGCCAACGATCATCTCCCGCTGCAGTATGGTGCGGCTTCCCGCGCTTGAGGATGACAAGATTGCGGACCTGCTGCGCCGCTCAGGCTGCGGCAATGAACAGGCGAGTGAGCTCTCCCGCTTGTCAAATGGCCGTCCGGGGTTTGCTTTGTCAGTCAGCAAGGACTCATCCTATTGGGACACGAAGGCGCTGGCTGATAAAACCTTTTTTTCAGTCAAAAAGCTTTCCGACATCCCCGCTGCCTCAAATCTGCTGAAGGATGCCAAAGATTCCGCGGATCTTCTGCTCGACATGCTTGAGCAGGAAGCCCGCCAGGCACTGGCCCAAAATCACCTGATTGCCGCAAAGCAGTTGTCCTCTGCATGGTCTCAGGCCGGCACAACGGGTCTTAAGCGTATTCTTGAAGCGCTGTTTGAAGCGCGCAGGTACAAGGCAAGCAATGTATCATGGCAAGCTATCGCAGACCGTCTGCTATTTTCTATCACAAAGGAGATATATCAATGCCAATGGTGATAGGCGTTCGTTTTAAAAACGCCGGTAAGCTATATTACTTTAATCCGGGCTCCCTATGGCCCACGGCAGGCGATTCTGTGATCATTGAAACGGCGCGCGGCGTGGAGTATGCCCAGTGCGTCATGGGTGTTCATGAGATCAGCGAGGAAAGCATCTCCTCCCCCCTGAAAAACGTGATCCGTGTCGCCAGCGAGGAGGATTCACAAAAGCATCGCGCCAACCTGGAAAGCGAAAAAAACATTCATAAAGTTTGTCAGCAAAAAATCGCCGAGCATAAGCTGGATATGAAGCTGGTCAAGGTAGAGTACACTTTTGACCGCAACAAGCTGATCGCCTACTTCACATCCAATGGCCGGGTGGACTTTCGCGGGCTTGTGAAGGATATGGCCGCCGCCTTCAAAACGAGGATCGAGCTCAAGCAGATCGGTATAAGGGATGAGGCGAAGATGCTGGGCGGCCTGGGTTCCTGCGGACGTCCGCTGTGCTGTTCGACCTTCCTGGGTGATTTCCAGCCTGTGTCCATCAAAATGGCCAAGGAGCAAAACCTGTCCCTGAACCCCACAAAGATTTCCGGGGTCTGCGGCCGGCTGATGTGCTGCCTGAAGTATGAGCAGGATCAAT
>CAYZRZ010000024.1:16168-19245 GCA_964480995.1 uncultured Christensenella sp. | reverse complement strand
AGGAAAGGCGCGCGCTGAGCCCGCAGGAATATGTGCTGCGCCACCCCGGCGGGGCGCTTGGCCAATTACGCGACGGCGAAAACTAAAGAAGCAAGTACAAGCAAAAAGAGATTTCACCCAAATCGAAGCCGCATCAGCTGTATTGATGTAAATGGACCATGGCAGAGCTACGCAAACTGAGCAGCAAACACATCCGCTTACACTGCATATAAAACCTATAGCATCGCGCTCACAAACCCATCATTTGCGATGATGAGATGATCATCCAGGTTGATGCCCAGCAGGTCCCCAGCCGCTTTGATCCGCCGCGATACTTCCTTATCCTTCTCTCCGGCGATCAGCGAGCCGCTGGGGTGGTTGTGGGCGATGATGATGGAGGCGGCCCTGTCCTCGATGGCGGGGGCAAACACTTCTCTGGGATGGACCAGCGAAGCCGTGAGCGTGCCGACGGTGATGGTATGGGTATTGATCAGGCGCCTTGCCCCGTCCAGGGTCATCAGCACAACATACTCCTGCTTTTTATGCTTGATGAACGCCAGCTGCTCCGCTGCTTTCTCGGGGGAGTCGATCAGAGGCCGCGGCTGCTTGTCAAACTTTCTGCGCCAGTATTCAAGCGCGGCGAACACAATGGTACCCTTGGCGTCGCCGATTCCCTTGATCGCCTTCACGTCGTCAAGCGTCAGCTTCTCAATGCCTATTTCCTTGATGGCGTCATTCAGGTTCCTGGCGATCTGCCTGAAATCATTCCCCTTGCCGCCGCTGCCGATGACCGCCGCCAGCAACTCCACATCCGTCAGGGCCGCCGCCCCCTTCTTTCTCAGCTTTTCACGGGGCAGATCCTGCTTGATCTTATTATCCATCTGTCGCACCAACCCTGATTATTTCTGTATGTCTTTTCTCAAAGCGTCCCGGGCTTGCGCCGCTTGCGCTACTTGACCTTCGGATGCCTCGTGCTCCTTCTCCTGTGCAGGGGCTGGGGCTGCTCTTTTTCAAGCGGCGCCTTTCCCTGCAGCTGGAAGAGCTCATCGCGGTACCGGGCGGCCTTCTCAAAGTCGAGGTCGCCGGCGGCGGAGAGCATCTTATCTTCCAGCGCGCGGATCAGTTCTTCCTTATCCTCGGCGGAAACGCTGTCACCGTAGCGCTGCTCGGTGTCGGCGGAGATCTCGATCAGTGCCCGCACCGCCGAGTTGATGCTCTCAGGCGTGATGCCGTGCTTTTCATTATACGCGCGCTGGATGTCGCGGCGGCGCGTGGTCTCTGAAATAGCGCGCATCATGCTGTCGGTCGGCTGGTCGGCATACATGATGACCCGTCCATCCGTATGGCGCGCGGCGCGGCCGATGGTCTGCACCAGGCTGGTCTCGCTGCGCAGGAAGCCTTCCTTATCCGCGTCCAAAATGGCCACGAGTGACACTTCCGGCAGATCCAGGCCCTCCCTGAGCAGGTTAATCCCCACCAGAACATCATAAAGGCCTAACCTAAGGTCGCGCAGCAACACCATGCGCTCCATGGTCTTGATCTCGGAGTGCAGATAGCGCACGCGCACACCGTTTTCCCTGAAGTAATCGGTCAGCCGCTCCGCCATCTGCTTGGTCAGCGTGGTCACCAGCACGCGCTGGCCCTTATCCACCACCAGGCGCAATTCGCCCAGCAGGTTATCCACCTGCCCGGTGGCAGGCCGCACCTCGATCCCGGGGTCGATCAAGCCGGTCGGGCGGATGATCTGCTCCACCACCTGCTCAGCATGGTCCGCCTCGTAAGGGCCGGGCGTAGCCGACACAAAGGCAACCTGCTTGATGCGCCGCTCAAACTCGTCAAACATCAAAGGGCGGTTATCAAAGGCCGAAGGGAGGCGGAAGCCGTAATCCACCAGCGTGTTCTTGCGGGCGCGGTCGCCCGCGTACATGCCCCGTATCTGGGGGATGGTCACATGGCTTTCATCAATGAAGCAGATGAAATCCTCCGGGAAGTAGTCAAGCAGCGAATAGGGCGGATCGCCGGGCTGGCGCCCATCGAAGTAGCGGCTGTAGTTTTCTATGCCGGTGCAAAAGCCGATCTCGCGCAGCATCTCGATATCATAGCGTGTGCGCTGAGCGATACGCTGGGCTTCCAGCAGCAGGCCTTCCTTTTCGAAGTACGCGACGCGCTCGTTCAAATCGCGCTCGATATGCGCGATCTGCTCCTCTTTCCCCTCTACCCCCGTCACATAGTGCGTGGCCGGGAAAACAGCGTAATGATTAACGGCGCGCAGGGCATGCCCCGTGGTAATCTCAAACTCGCTCACCCGCTCGATCTCATCGCCGAAAAACTCGACCCGCACGCCGTTCTCCTTGCTGGCGGCCGGGATGATCTCCACCACGTCACCCCGCACGCGGAACATGCCTCTGGAGAAACCGATATCGTTGCGCTCGTACTGGATAGAGACCAGCCGCTCCGCCAGCGCCTCGCGTGTCAGGGGCATACCGGGCCTCAGCGAAATCATCTGCCCCGTGTACTCGCCGGGGTCGCCCATCGAGTAGATGCAGGAGACGGAAGCCACGATGATCACATCCCGCCGCTCACGCAGCGCCGATGTGGCCGAGTGGCGCAGGCGGTCGATCTCATCGTTGATGGACGCGTCCTTTTCTATATAGGTATCGCTGGAGGCAATATACGCCTCCGGCTGATAATAATCGTAGTAGCTGACAAAGTACTCCACGGCGCTGTCGGGAAAGAAGGCGCGGAACTCGCCGCACAGCTGCGCCGCCAGTGTTTTATTATGCGCGATGACAAGGGTGGGCCGCTGCACTTTTTCGATCACGGAGGCCATCGTAAAGGTCTTGCCTGAGCCGGTCACGCCAAGCAGGGTCTGCGCCTTCATCCCCCTGTTAAACCCCTGCGCCAGCGCCTCAATCGCCTGAGGCTGATCACCCTTGGGCTGGTATTGGGATACTAATCTGAATTCACCCATCTCATCTACTGCCTTTCAAAATCGCCTTCGCGCCAAAGATAGCATACCCGCTGAAGAACGGCATGACAGGATACTTGCGTCACATGAAGAGAACATTCATTCCCTTATTTCAGTATACCAAAAACCC
>CAYZRZ010000024.1:0-16068 GCA_964480995.1 uncultured Christensenella sp. | reverse complement strand
CCGATGTTGGAATGGCTGCCGATCTGCAGCTCGGGGATCAGTTCCTCCACCACCACATAGATCATGGCACCTGCGGCGAAAGCCAGAAGGTAGGGCAGCACAGGCACCAGCAGATGCGCCAATAAAACGGTGATCAGGGCCGCAGCAGGCTCTACAATGCCGCTGAGAGCGCCCATAGAGAAAGCCCTGCGCTTGCTGTACCCGGCCGCGTGAAGAGGCATGGAGATGATGGCCCCTTCCGGGAAGTTCTGTATGGCGATACCCAGGGACAGAGCCAGAGCGGAAGACAGGCTGATGCTCGCGTCGCCGACTGCCAGCGCGGCATAGACAACGCCGACCGCGATGCCCTCGGGGATATTGTGAATCGTCACCGCCAGCATCAGCATGGTGTTTTTCTTGGCGCCGGTTTTGATGCCCTCCGGCTCATCTGAGCCCAAGTGCATGTGGGGCGTGAAGGTATCAAGCAGCAGCAGGAAACCCATGCCCAGCAGAAAGCCAACCGCAGGAGGCAGCCAGCCGATCAGGCCCAGCTCCTCCGATTTATCGATGGCCGGCAGCAGGAGCGACCAGACGGAGGCCGCGATCATCACCCCGGCCGCGAAGCCGGTCAAGATCTTCTGTATCGCGGGGCGCATCTGCCCCCGCATCAGATATACCATGGCGGCGCCCGATACCGTTCCGATGAATGGGATCATCAACCCCCAAATGATATTGCCCGTCATACAGCCCTCCCCATAAACTAATCTCGCAAAGTCTACCACCTTTTTCCCCTTGCAAACAAGTGGAGCGCGTGATAATCTTCAGGCAGCAAAGGAGACAGGAACATGACCGACAGGCTTTATTATGAAGATTCCTATCTAAAGGCATTTGAGGCGCGGGTCACCTCCTGCCGGCCAGATGTCGACAGGAGCGATTTTTTCGTCACGCTTGATCGCAGCGCTTTCTACCCCACCTCAGGCGGCCAGCCTCATGATACGGGCCATATCGGCCCGGCCCTGGTGCTGGATGTGTTTGCGGACGGCGAAAACGAGGTGATCCACCGGACGGATATTCCGCTTGTCAAAGGCAGCGCCGTATCCTGTGAGATCGACTGGCCCCGGCGCTTTGACCATATGCAGCAGCACGGCGGGGAGCACATACTGGCCGGCACCCTGCACACGCTCTGGGGCGGCTATACCCACGGCCTGCATATCGGCGCGGATGTCTCCACCATCGATGTCACCATGCCGGATGGCAGGATGAGCTTAAGCGAAGAAGAGCTGGCTCGGCTGGGCACACTGGCCAACAGCCGCGTCCAGACAGCCGCGCCCATCCGCGCCTGGTTTCCCGATGGGGATGAGATGGCCTCCCTTCCCCTGCGCAAGGAGCCGACTGTATCGGAGCACGTGCGCGTCGTGATGGCGGGTGATTTTGAATGCGTAGCCTGCGGCGGCACCCATCCAAAAAACACAGGCGAGATCGGCCTGATCCTGCCTCTGTCCGCCGCCCCCGACAGGGGCAAGCTGCGCCTCAGTTTTCTGTGCGGCATGCGCGCCCTGCGCTATACGCAGGCGATGATGATGTCGGTAAGGCAGGCCGGAGCCGCGCTCAGCGCCCCGATGGAGGGGATCGGCCAGGCGGCCGGGCTGCTCCGGGCGGACCAGGCGGCCCTCCGCGCGCAGAACGCCGCGCTGAAAAAGGAAAACGCCGCCTTCAAGACACAGGCGCTGCTATCCTCCGCCAACCTTCTGCCTGACGGCACGCGGCTGATCACCTCCCTTATTCCCGACGCGGAGGCTCTCAAGGACATCGCCTCGCGCCTGGCCGAAGAGGACGGTATCATCGCCCTGCTGGCCGCCCCGAATGAGCAAAACGGCGAGCGCCTGGTCTTCGCCAGATCCGTGAACCTCGCGAAGGATATGTCTGCCCTGCTGCGCGCCTGCGGCGCCAAGGGCGGCGGAAGGCCGGATTTCGCGCAGGGGATCGCGCGGAAAAGTAATTGTATAGAACGGGCAAAAGAACTTCTGATCAGCCCCGGTTCCTCAGAACACCTATGATCAACGTTTCTTTCCGCGAAAGCCGGGCAGACCAAAGAACAAGGAGGATATGATGATGACAAAAAGCAAGGACCAAAGAGGTTTCCCCGCAAGGCTGGCACAAATCGGCCTGGGCCTGCTGATGATCGCCGGGGCCGCGTGGGCGATTGCGCAGCCGGCGACAGCGCTGAATACTTTAATGGTCATACTGGGCCTGATGCTGCTGCTTCGCGGTACAGCCGGCATCGTCTCCTACTACCGCCTGAAGGACAAGCCCACCATCAAGGATAAGGCCGGCCTGGCGCTGTGGGTGCTGCTGATTATCCTGGGCATTCTGATGCTGGCGGTGCCTGATTTTCTGGCCCCCGCCCTCAAGTGGGCAGCGGCGGGCGCCTTTGCCCTCACGGCAGCGCGCGGCCTGACCGCCTTCAAAGCGCTGCAGGCAAAGAACAGGAGCCTGGGTACGCTGAGCCTGGTTCTCAATCTCGCGCTGATGGCCTCGTCCATCCTGCTGGTCCTCAACCCCCTGCCAAACCTGTTTACCCTGCCGATCCTGTTTACGGCGGCTCTCCTGTGCGCGGGGACGGATCAGGTGATTGACAGCGCCATCCCGCGGGAAAAGTGAAGACGGAGCAATGTTCAAAGGATGGACGGCATGGAAATAAAGCAAGGCAATCTGACCATACGTGACGCGGCTCCCGCCGACTCGGCAGCCCTTGGTGCCTGGTGGCGGGACGGGCAGGTCATGGCGCATGCCGGTTTTCCTTTGGGCCTGACAGTCACAGACAATGAGATCGCGGCATCCCTTCAATCCAATCCATCGAGAACAGGCTGCCTGATGATCATCGAAATGGATGGCGAGCCGATAGGAGAGATGAATTACCGCGATCACGGGCAGGCCACGGCGGAGATCGGCATCAAGATCTGCGCGGCACCAAAGCAAAACCAAGGCATCGGCACATCGCTTTTGCGCATGCTGATCAATGAGCTGTTCTTTCGCCGGGGGTATGAGAAAATTACGCTTGATACCAATCTCAGCAACACGCGCGCGCAACATGTATACGAGAAAATCGGCTTCAGAAAAACACAGGTGCGGGTGAATGCCTGGACGGACCAGCTGGGCCGGGCACAATCCGCCGTGGATTATGAGCTGACGAAGAGAGACTATCCTCACCCTCCGGTTAACACATAGCTGCTTGCGGCGCTGCCGCATCCCTGTTATATTGTGTGGTACGACTTCACTTTCAAAGGAGAAAACGATTAATGCCTTCATCCCGCCTTAAGAACATGGTGCTCACAGCATTCTTTATCGCGCTGGCTCTGCTGCTGCCTTTACTGACCGTTCAGAATCCGCAAATCGGCAATATGTTCAGCCCCATGCACATCCCCGTGCTGCTGTGCGGCTTCGTCTGCGGATGGCCCTGGGGCCTGATCGCCGGCCTGGTCAGCCCCATTTTGCGCTCTGTGACATTTGGTATGCCGCCCCTGATGCCCACAGCGCTGGCGATGGCCTTTGAATTGGCCGCCTATGGCGCCGCTGCGGGCCTGCTCTACCGCCTGCTGGGCAAAAAGACCCTCAGCATCTATATCTCCCTGATTGCCGCCATGCTGATCGGCCGCGTTGTCTTCGGACTGGCCACGGCCCTGCTGATGGGCATCAACGGCGGCAGCTATACCATGCAGCTTTTCCTCGCGGGCGCCTTCATCAACGCCTGGCCGGGCATCATCCTGCACATCCTGATCATTCCGCCGATCGTGCTGGCCATCGAGAAGGTAAAGTAAACAATTCGCATCAGCCTGAAAACAAGAGCAGACGCGGAGATGATTCCGCGGCTGCTCTTGTTATGCGGCCCGATCGGCAAGTCCTTCACCTCCCGAAGGCTATGCTTATTCCTTGTCGTAGGCCCTGATGATCGCCTGGGTTCCCTCATCGCCCAAGCCCTTGTCAGACAAAGCGCGGTAAAGTTCAAGTACTTGGGAGAGCACAGGCAATGACAGTTCCCTGTCCTCCGCCTCTTCCCGCGCCAGGGACATATCTTTGATGAAGTGTTTGATAAAAAAGCCCGGGGCGAAATCCCTTTTCAGCATTTTAGGGCCATTGTTGAGCATCTGCCAGCTGACAGCCGAGCCGCCTGAGATGGCATC
Organism: uncultured Christensenella sp.; assembly: GCA_964480995.1. Classification (GTDB taxonomy): domain Bacteria; phylum Bacillota; class Clostridia; order Christensenellales; family Aristaeellaceae; genus UBA1038. Next base: position 11,908 of record CAYZRZ010000024.1, on the reverse strand, counting down.
CAGCGTGGCGGCAGGGTCAAGCCCGGCGGCCTTGGCATAGCTGAGCGCCTCAGCCACGCCGGCCGCGGTCCCCGCGATGGCGATCTGGTTGGCCATCTTGGTGTGCTGCCCGCTTCCGGCCTTTCCCTGATAGCGGATCGTCTTGCCCATGCATTCAAAGACGGGCAGCGCGCGGCGGAATACATCCTCCTCGCCGCCCGCCATGATCGCCAGCGTTCCGTTCCTGGCGCCGATATCGCCGCCGGAGACCGGCGCGTCCAGCGCGAACAGCCCTCTCTTCCCGGCCGCTTCATAGATACGCACAGCCAGCTTGGGAGATGTGGTGGTCATATCCGCCAGGATCGCTCCGGCAGGCGCCGACTCGACGATGCCGCCCTCTTTGAAGTACACTTCCTCCACATCCTTGGGGTAGCCGACCATGGTGATGACCATCCCTGCCTCGCGCACGCAGTCGGCTATGCTCTTTTGCCATACGGCCCCTTTTTCAACGGTCTCCCGGGCGGATTCCTCCCTGCGGCTGTACACGCCGACCGGATATCCGGCCTTTAACAGGTTGAGCACCATGCTGCGGCCCATCACGCCGATACCGATAAACGCGATCTTCATCATGTATACTGGCCTCCTTACAATTTTATGATCAAAACCTGATAAAAGGCCTGCATTTTCGCGAGTGCCTTGAGGCTGATCCTTTCGTTAAAGCTGTGCATCAGCGCGCGCTCCTCACGGGTCCAGCTGAGGGGGCTGAAACGGTAGACATGCTCGCACACGCGGCTGTAGTGGCGCGAATCGGTGCAGGCCATGTACATAAACGGCACAGGCACTGCCTCAGGCCACACATCCTCCACCGCTTCGCACAGGGTCTGCCATGCCTCATCGTCCGTCCGGCTGATGGGGCTGGGCTCTGAGAACACCCTTGTATCCACCTTGACGCCAAGGCCTTTCACGATCCTCTGGGCGCGCCGTTTGGCCGATTTGCTGTTCTCTCCCGGCAGCATGCGCGTGTTGGCGCTGGCCTGCGCCCGCTGGGGCAGCACATTGGTGGCAGCGGACGCGTTTGCCATCGTAAACGCGGCCGTGGTCCGCAGCTGGGCGTTCAGCTCCCCGCCCCGCAGGCCGCAAAACAGGCTGATAAAGGGCTTCAGCGGGAGGAGGTTGGCATAGACAATCCGCCAGGGCAGCTTAGCGTGACGGCCCATGGTATCTATAAACTTCTTCATTACAGGCGTATAGCGCAGCGGCCAGGGCATCATCTCCACACGTCTGACAGCCTGGGCAACGCGGCCAAGGGCCGTATGCCGCGGGGGCCGGGAGGCATGGCCGGGCAGCGCCTCCGCCGAAAAGATCAACTCGGCCTGCCCTTTTTCGCTGGCGCCGATCTGGGCGCAGGGCTTGTTGACGCCGGGCAGCGCGTCGGTCACAATGCCGCCGCCCTCATCCAAAACAAACCAGGGCTTCACGCCTGCCTCCTGCAAGGCCTCCAGAATAGCGGGGGCAGTGGGTCCCGCCACCTCTTCATCCCCCGAAAAGCACAGGTACAGATCATTCTGAGGCACATGCCCGGCAGAGATCATCTGCTCTGCCGCCTCCATCGCCGCGGCCAGGGTGCACTTGGTGTCGATGGTCCCCCGGCCCCAGACATAGCCTTCCAGAATGGCGCCTGAAAAGGGCGGATGGATCCATTTTTCATCGGGTGCCGGCACCACATCATAGTGGCTCATCAATACGCAGGGCCGCTCCCCGCTTTTCCCCGGCCAGCGGTAGACAATGCCCTTGCCGTTTACGATCATCCGCTCGCAGCGCGCCGCCACCTTGGGATAAAGCGCGTGCAGCCTCTCCTGAAAGGCGGTAAACCGCGTCTGATCCTCCCCCTTGCCATCCATAAAGGACACCGTGGGGATTTTGACCAGTTCGCTGAGCTTCAGGGCAATGGGCATCTCCGCAACCGCCGGCGCGCGCGAAGGCCGCCTGCGCTCCTCCCCCGGCGGCACAAAGCGTATGGTATGATAGACAAGCATTCCGATATACCCCAGCGCCGCCAGAAGCAGCAGGATCCTCCAGATCATCATGAGTAAGCCCCCTTGCAAAATCTGCGGATATTAATATTGAATACCGGATGAGCGAGCTACTTCTTCCCCCCGAGCAGAGAATCGATCAGGTCGCTCGGGTCAAACCCCAGCTTCTTCACCTCATCCATCACGCCTTCCGGCAAGGAAGGTTCAGGCGAATCCGCCTTTTTCGCCGCAGCTTTACGGGCTGCCGCTGTTTTCCTGGACGCCGCGGTTTTCCCGGCGGCGGTCTTTACGGCAGGCTTCTTGGAGGCGGGTTTCGCTCTGCCCTCCGCCAGCTTCTTCTCTTCCGTTTCCAGCTTGCGCCGCTGCGCGTTCAAGCCCTTCTTATCTTCACTGATACCGCGGATATAGCCCTTGTACTTCTCGGCCTTTTCATCGGCCTGTTTGATCTTCGCGTCGATCGCCTTGATCTTCGCGTTCAGTTCGCGCTGTGTTGACATACTGACCTCCCCGCAATAATTCCGCCGCGTAGCGCAGCAGTATCTTTTTGGTCGGGGGCGATAAGGGCTCCGGAAGCCGGTCGGCCGGAAACCAGCCCCAATCCTCCACCTCGGCGGGATCGGGGTTCATCTCCCCCGTCCACTCCCGGCACTCATATACAATGTCAACGCAGCTGACCTCATCACCGTTGGGGTAAATGTAATGGGTGTCAGGCCCCGAAAACACGCCCCATAAACTCATTGTACCCGCGCGGATGCCCATCTCCTCATACAGCTCCCGGCGGGCCGCTTCTTCCACCGGTTCATCCAGCTCCGCCGAACCGCCCGGATAGCACCAGGCATGGTTATCCCGCCTGCGCTGGAGCAGGATCTCCCCCTTTGCGCTGACACAGATCACGCTGCCGCCCACCTGCAAAAGAGGCCTTTTGCCCACCAGGCGGCGCAGGTCAAGGATGTAGTCGCTCATATCGCTCCTCAGCCGTTGCGCGGGTCGTCCGAGCGGCGGCGCGTATCCCTGTCATCCGGATCAAAATACTCGATCTCCATGCGGTCAAAGGGCACATGCTCCATAAAGTGCTCCGCCAAAAAGCGCGTACGCCCGTGGCCTTCCCAATCCCTGACATGGTTAGGCAGGGTGATCGGCAGCGAAAGATCCAGTTCCCGGCAGGCAGCCGCCAGTGCTGATCGCCAATCCCCCGTGGGGCAATCGACCACGCTGTCCCTTACGATCCTCGTCTTTTTTACCAGCCTCACCCACAATTGTCCCGCCAACAGCTTGTCCTCCCGATCTTTTCTCAACTTCAGTATAGCATAGCCCCGCGCGCCGAAAAAGCGAGGGGGCATCTCTTCGAATGGATACAGTGCCCCCGCGCGGTATCTTTGTAAACTTTGTAAACATTTGTAAACTTTTTCTCCGATTTCATTGACAGCGCTTATTTATCGGATATAATCTCTTAGAATATCAAACTATTTGATATTCAAACATTTATGCGGGAGGTCAGCGCCATCAATACGCACGACCAGCTCAACAGCTTTTTGGTGGAAGTGTTCCACAGCATTATGCACAGTGAATCGCAGGATCTCAAGGCGCTGGGATACAAAGACCTGTCCATCTCCGAACTGAATGTGATTGAGGCGGCCTGCCAGCTTGAGCCGGGCGGACAAAACAGCGCCCGCGGCATTGCGCAGCTGGTTGGCGTCACCCCCGGCACCCTCACTACAGCCATCAATGTGCTGGAGAAAAAAGGCTACCTCCTGCGCAGCCCTGATCCCTATGACCGCCGGCGTATCCGCGTCAGCGCGACGGAGCTGGGCCGCAAGGCAGAGCAGGATCACCGCCGCATTCACAACCGGATGGTGGAAGGCGTCGCCTCCCTGCTCGACGAGGAAGAAACGCAAGTCCTGCTGCGCGCTCTAGAAAGTATATCGTCATTTTTCAGCACAAAAAGGAAGATAAAATCATGATCCGTATCGTCACCGACAGTACCAGCGACTTAACCCAGCAATACCGCCGGGACAATGATATCGCCATGCTGCCCCTCACCATCCATTTTGAAAGCGACAGCTATCGCGACAACATCGATCTGAGCAGCAAGAACTTCTACAGCAAGCTGCGCGAGGCCAAGAACCTGCCCACCACGTCCCAGGTCCCTCCGGGCGATTTTGAGGATGTCTTCCGCCCCATCGTGGAGAAGGGCGACGAGGTCATCGCGATCACCATCTCCTCGCTGCTGAGCGCGACCCATGCGTCCGCCGTCCTGGCGGCGGAAACCGTCGCGCCTGATAAGATCCATGTGATCGATTCCACCTCCGCCACCTTCGGAACGGCTCTGTTAATCAAGCGCGCGATCATGCTGCGCGATGAAGGCAGGCTGAGCGCCCGGGAGATCGCGGATGAACTGCGTGCCCTGGCCCCCCGCGTGCGCATTTATGCGGTGGTCGATTCGCTCAAAAACCTGAAGATGGGCGGCCGTCTGTCAGGCTCCGCCGCTTTCATCGGCACATTGCTTGGCATCAAGCCCCTCATCGAGGTCAAGCAGGGCAAGGTGAACGCCATTGCCCGCATACGCGGTGAGAAGAACATCATTAAAACCTTGCTTAAGCATTTTAAAAACGCCAAGCCGGACCTCAGCTACGGTGTATCCTTCGGCAACGCCGACGCATTAGAACAGATGCAAAACACCATCAAGGCCTTTGAGCCCTTCTTGCAAGGCGTGGATATCTATACCGGCGACCTGGGCGCCGTGATGGGCACGCATATCGGGCCGGGGGGCGTGGGGATTGGGTTTATCATTTAATAATACTGATTCTAAACTTAAATGCATCGCCGCGTTGGTCTTTTTGCCTTGGCGCTGTGTCGCCGGCAGCTTGACGCAGCCTTGCTACGCCTGCGCTCCCGCTTCTTGGTAAGCGTCCACCCTACCCACGTCTGCCGCGTACCTCCGCATTGTGCGAGAATATCCCCGGGCATATTTGACCACCCGTGCATAAAACTTGCCGCTTCTTTCCTATGTATAGTTGTCTTGATTAATGCCTGGTATGAGCTCTAAAACGAGAATTCTTCAATATGGATGTTATCCGGCTTAACCTGATTGTCGAGTAAAATACTCTTGACTGCGCTCATCATTGGCTGTGGGCCACAGATAAAAAAGTCCGCTTCGCTGTACAATGTATTTACTTTAATGCGTTGCAAATAATCCTGCGAAATCCGCCCATAGTCGAAAGCTTCCACTATTTCATTAGTAAACGTTATATGGTATGAAAAATTCGGATTTGTGTGCTGCATGTTTTGAAGTTCATCGATCATAAGTAAATCGCTTTTAAGAGAAAGTGTCCAAACCAACATTATTTTTCTGGAGGGTTGCGCGGCCATTTGGCTGCGCAGAATGCTCAGTATAGGCGTGATGCCAATGCCGCCTGCCAGCATCACAAGCGGTGTGTTGGCAAGTGCGGTGCGCTCATCCATGAAATTGCCATAGGGTCCCTCTAATGCCGCAATATCGCCTTTTTTGAGCAGTTTCATGGTGCTGGTGTAATCTCCGATGTTTTTAACCATGATTTTTATCAGAGATTCGCCTTGTATCGGTGCGCTCGAAATCGAAAAAGGATGGCTTTCATCTGGTACTTCTGATGCCGGAAAGCGAACAAATACAAACTGCCCCGATTTGTATGACATGATTGCGTTTTTGGGTTGCTCGAATTCAAGTTCAAATACCTTTTCATTAATCTGTGTGCTATTATGCAAAACAAATTTGGGGAGGCGTTTCCTGTGCACATGCGATGCCACAACCACTCCCATGACCAACGATACATATAGAATGGATAATGCCATCAGGGCTGTGTTGGCCCTTACATAGTCAGTCAACATCATATGGATAAAAACGATAAGCACGGCCAATATGGAAAAGCGATGAATCAATAAGCCTACTTCGCGTTTAAGGGTGTGTATTTTCAAACGTTTGACAAATGGATATTTGCTGATATAGGAACTAGACAAAACAAACATCCCTGTAAGTGTTATCAATAACAGTAACAACACAGACAGCGAACCGCTAAAACTGGCAATCGTCAGCGCGTCATTGCCGGCTTTAGTTGCTTCAATAATTACTGCGTGGATGATGGATGCCAACACCAAAATAAGCGCGAGCTTGCCATGTGTTTTATAGATTGCCGATAAACCAATCTTTCGTTCCAAGAATTTAGGCCGCAACGAGATCAACACTTGTATTAACATCAGTGAAAAAGCGAATAGCCCAAAGGTAATGGATACAATCCTGTTTCCTGGCAGCAGTTCACTCTGGGACAGCAACGCTGCCAGTAACGATGCGAAGATGATGATGGCGGTCACAAATGGAAGGAAGCGCAGTTTCTTCTGATTCACATCATATACCTCGATTTTTATTCTGATCCCAATAGGCCCTTTCAACCAAGCTCTTCCCTTGCTTTTTCTTCATGGCCCCGCGATAAGCAAGCAAGCATTGGCCCAGAGTGGAGGATTGAGCATCCTCCACTCTATCTGTACTGGCGTGAGAGCGGCTTCCCTACCTCGTGCGCGTATGGCTTTGGTATTTCTCGCTTACGTTCCAAAGCTCATCCGCTACCGGTTGCCAGCTGGCGGCAGTCTGTGAACATTTGGCGCAAAGCTGATGAACATCCTCTGGGTGCTGTAAATCGGTAGAATGAGCGCCAGATGCCTCAACCATCTCTGCAAGCTTTCCATCATTGTCCAGAAGTGGGCACGGACGCAGCATATTGTCGTTGAATGGTTGGTTTTGGCGGTATTGCATGAACAGCGGCCGCTTGTACGCTTCCAATAGTGTATGTGTACGGATGTTGGAATCCGAATAGTGGATGAACGCGCAAGGCTCTATGTCGCCGTTGGCGTTGATGTGCAGATAGCTCCGCCCGCCTGCAATACAGCCCCCCGCATACTCACCATCGTTCCAGAAATCCATAGTGAACAGCTGCTTGGTGCTGCGCCATCCTCGTATCTTTTTGTACATGAACTTTCGCTGCTCCGGTGATACCATTAGGTCGGTCACGGCGTCTACGCCAACGGGCATATAAGTGAAGAACCATGCGAATTTTGCACCTAACTCAATCATCTGGTCGATGTATTCATCACTGCCTATCACTTCGACATTCTGGCTTGTATAGCACAGCGAGATCCCAAAGGGAAGCTTTTTGCTTTTGAGCAGTCTCATCGTATCGATGACCTTCTGGTAGGTTCCATGACCGCGGCGACTGTCCGTGGCTTCCTCAAATCCCTCAATGCTGATGGCAGGCACGAAGTTTTTCACCCGCAAAATCTCATCGGCAAACGCTTCGTCAAACAGCGTCCCGTTGGTAAATGCCAGGAATGCGCAATCGGGGTGCATTTCGCACAGGCGAATGATATCGTCCTTGCGTACAGTAGGCTCACCGCCGGAATAGATGTAGAAATAGGTCCCCATTTTCTTGCCCTGCCTGATGATGCTGTCCAGTTCGTCCAAGGTCAGGTTGAGCCGGTTACCATATTGAGCGGCCCAACAGCCTGTGCATTGCAAGTTACACGCAGAGGTCGGGTCCATCAGAATCGCCCAAGGCACATTGCAGTTGTTGTCGGCGGCAGTCTTAAGCTGCCGGGGAGAACCGATCATGGTGGCATTGATGACGAAGTTTTCGAAGAGCTTGAGCCGTACGTCATCGTCCACATCCGTCCAAAGACTGCTGATCAGTTTGTACCAGTTGTTGTCCTTGTTCTCAATCGCTTGTCTCACGCTCTGTACCTGGCGCATCACTTGCCCGTGTTTGTCATGCTTTTCCAGCCAGTTTAGCAACTTGGGAATGTTCTCGTCCGGATTTCGGTCGACATACTTCAGCACCTGCTTCACTCCCAAGGCTTTTGTGGATTCAACGATTGTTCTGTTAGCCATTTTTTTCACCCTCCGTATGACCTATTTTTGTGTTTTCCTCACCTTGTGGTTCTCCTATACCCCGAAACGACTTCTGAATTTGACCTCATACGCTTTTGTATTGCAGCAAAATTCCCTTTTCAGAAATCAAGGATGAAGAAATCGTTTTGAATGTTCGAAGGAATGTCGAACGAAGTTCTTCTTCGTTTTGCCCGCTGACTGTTTTGTAATCGTCATAATAGACAGCAAAATTCACAAGCGGAAAAATGGTATAGAAGAACTTGAACATCACCATGTCTGCTGAATAGCTAAAATCGTTGTCTGCCTGCGAAATGGTTTTTAGAAAAGGATCGGCATCGTTTTCACCCGAAAAACTCATTAAGCGAAACAACTCGTTATGGTTTTTACTGCTTTTCAAGGATTCAAACATCAATATCCGGATAATCGCGCGGTTTTCCAGCGCGAAATCAAGCACCTTTTCAAAGTATTTATAGCCATTTTCCAGGAAATACGCGGTGTCGTCTTCGCTTGCGAACGTCAGGCGATCCGGCTCAATATCCAAGCGTCCTGCCTGAATCATCTGCACAATATTCGCATGGACAAAATCCATCGTGATGGACGTTATTCTGTCAAGAAGAGAGTGCACCAAAAAGTCCAATATCTCCTCCTTGCCTTTGAAATAGTAATAGATCAGCGCTTTTGTTACATTCGCAGATTGTGCTATTTCGGTAACACTTGTCGCATCGAACCCCCTTTTTGAAAACAATTGTATGGCAGCATGAACGATTCTCTCTTTTGTTTCCATGTTGTCAGTGTCCATGATTTTTCCCCTGACTGACCATTCGGTCAAATGCTGCATTTAATATATAATATCAGCTTTTTGCTGTCAATAGTATTTTTTGCGTTCATCAAATCTTTCTTCTATTGAATACTGACACGTTCCGAAGAGAGGGATTTATTTTCATGAAGAACAGCAGAATCAAGGCCGCGGCCAATGACATGCCTGAGCCAAACAAAAATGGCGCGGGCGCGCCCAAGCCATCCCACAGCGCGTGAAAATAAAGGCTACCGCGAGATACATCTTGAGCTGCCCATCGAGTTTTTTCATATCCCGCCAGAAGGGCTTTCGTGTTTTGACGCCTCTTCCGTACAGGCTATCAGTACCTTAGTGTTTTAGGGTTACCTGATCGGGCAGGCCCCGCCGGCGCAATCCGCGTCCTCATCCAGATCAGACACGCCGACTTTTTCAAACCGGGCAAGCACTTCAGGCTCAAAGGGCTTGAAGGAGGCCTGCATCTGCTCGCACTGTTCCCTGGTGATCGTTTCATAGGGGGCCAGCTGATAGGTGCCTCCGTCAAAGGAGAGGAAAGAAACGCCTACGAAGTCATCCCACACGCGGATGATCTCCTGTTCAACGCCGTCCCACTCATCGGGCTTGACGGTGATGGTGTTGCTTGAGTTGTGCTGGGTGTAGTGCTGCTGGAAACGGATATAGCGGGCCAGCTGATCCAGGGCGGATACATCATCCTTGGTGACCTCTGCGCCGGAAGCGACGGGGAAATCGATCACCAGCGTGCGCGCGTTCTCGATCAAGCCGCCGGGGGTGCCCACCTCAGGGTGGACCTGCCAGCCCAGCGCCAAAGCCGCCTTGGCCAGCGCGTCGTCCGCCGAAATGCGGATGCGCCTGATGAAATAAGGCGCGTGCGCGTTATGCAGGCCTGCCGACACGCCGCCCGCCACCAGAGACAAGGTACCCTCGGGCTTAATTGTCGTCACCAACAGGGCGGAGGGGATGCGCAGCTGATGCGCGTACTCATCCGCGGCCTCTCTGGCGGCCCCGGACAGGGCGGCCAGATGCTCATCCTGCTCCTGCCGGGAGAACCCGGCAAAGGCATCCTGCACGCCCGTCAGGCTGCAGCCGGTCAGCCGGTCGCGCTTGTGCTTTTCGTTCCACTCCGGCAGTTCCAGGTCGATCAAGGTCATGCGCATACCCGCGCGGGCGGACAGGGCCTGCGCCTTCTTAGCGCCTTCCAGGTCAAAGCCTGCCGTACCCCGGAAGGCGCAGAGATTCACCGTGGTCAGGTTGCACTGCTGCTTGGAATCCAGCAGGATCTCACCGCAGGGGTTCACCCCCTCCACGTTCTCCCGGCGCTTGCGCGCGGCATTCAGGTTGATAAAGCCGGGTTCGCCGTCCAGCTGGATCATCAAAAACACCAGGTGCAGCAGATCCGGCTGCGGCTGCCCTTCCAGGGCCATCGAGTTGTTGGACAGCCTGCGGTGGCCGATGTTCGCCCGCCCGAAGTGATAAGGCGCGTCGCCGTTGACCGACGCGTCGTATGATTTTTCCGACAGCTGATCAAACCAGGCGGGCGGGGTGATCCCCATGTTTTCCAGCTGGCGGCGCACGGCCTCGTGCTGCTCAAAGTGCCGCTCGCTCCAGAAGCCGTTGATGCCGTACTTGGCAAACAGGCATTCCATGTCAGATGGGTCAAACAGGAAAATCTCAGCTGTCCGGCGCACGCCGCCCGAGACCACGTTGTTGCCGATCAGATTACCCATATCCAGGATGTGGATGGGCCGCACCTTCCCGTAACCCTTGCTGTCAACGGCAATGGGGGCCAGGCTGGGATCGATCTGGTTTTTGAGCGCGGCGTCAAAGCCCGCGAACATCTCCCGCAGCGGCTCCGGGCCGGAGGCCGTGCCGCCGAAGGTTTTCAGACGCTCGCCCTTGGGCCGCACCGAGTTGAAGGATACCTTGATGGTATGCACATGCTCGAAGCGCTCTTCCGTCAGCAGGCGCAGATACTCCCGCAGCGCGTCGCGCCAGCCCTCCTTGCTGTCGCCGACATAGATCTTGGCAAAGCCGTTTTCCAGGTGGCGCACATCGGTATGCTCCAGCCGGTAATCTTCCGGCACCGGGTTATACTCAGACAGGATCAGCCGGGTATTGACGCGGATAGGCGCCAGACCCGCCGCCATTTTGGGCGTGCACTTAAAGCCCACGCCGCTGCCTAGCATCAGCAGGTAAAACAGCTCGCTGAGATCCTCCCAGGTTTCAATGTTGGTAAAGCTGCAGTTGAAGTTGGACATCGGATAGTTTTCGGACACCGCCGTGCCGCCCACCCACAGCGTGCGGCCGGAGGGGAACTGGCGGAGATTGAAGATGTTGTCAAACAGATCCCGGGCTTCCTGCTGCAGCCACATCAGCGGCAAAGGCAGCCCCGCTTTTTCACGGTGCTTGATATCCAGCCCGATGTTGTACTCCACCGCGCGGGTCACTGTCTCCTTCCAGGTTTCGCGCCTGCCTTCCTGCGGCAGGAAACGGGCATAGGTCCTGTAAAATGTAAACAGCCCCAGCGGCGTCATATGCGCCGGGCGGTCCTTGTATTGATTCAGAAACTCTTTTGAAAGCAGGGCCATGGCGTTTCCTCCTACAGCGCCGGGCATAAAGCCCGCGCATTATTCTGTCTGTCTATATTGTTCTACCGGTTCGCTCTCTTGAGAATATATCCTATATTGTGTGCCGATTTCATCTCAACCACAACATATAGTTATATTAGTAAGTTGACAAGGCCCTGTCAATGGCAAAAACGGAAAAATGCGATACAAATACAAAAGCTCCTCTTTGAGCTTAAGACAGGAGTGGCTGGCAAAGTAAAGTGTTGCGAACATCAGTGTACGTTTACAATAAATCTGGGCAGGAAAGGAGAACAGCCAGTTCACCATTCTTGCACTTCTCGTTCCTATTCTCGTTCCCACCCTTTGACTTTTCATTAGTAGTCTCTGTGAGCAGTCTATGTCCATTACTGACTGGACATATGAATTTGATCATGCTGACAATAACACCAAGAAATGATACTGACAAGACTGAGTGAGCGCATTGAAGTTGACCTTAACCATCATCAAATCATCAAATTCTTCGTGACGATCTGGGAATACAAACCGCATTGTTTACCTGAACTCCCGAAAAAGTATAGCGTGTTAACACTAACGAGAGGCTAAAAGC
>CAYZRZ010000023.1:0-19415 GCA_964480995.1 uncultured Christensenella sp. | reverse complement strand
TGATTTTCAGATGATATCCTCGCTTCTCGTTGGCGCTGTACGGAAACTCAAGAGGAAGATATTCCTTGACAAGAATATCGCCCTTGGCTATAATTGTTCTTGCTGTCCAAGCAGCAGCCTGCGGTCGTGGCGGAATCGGCATACGCGCACGTTTGAGGGGCGTGTGGGGAAACCTGTACGAGTTCAAGTCTCGTCGACCGCACCAAAAGCCTTGAATTCATAAAGATTTCAAGGCTTTTTTGATACAGATGATTAGGTCTTGACATTAAAAATCAGGAGAAAGAAATGAGCGCAAACGCTGAACGATTTGAACTTACCAAATGGGAAATGGCAGTCAGCTACGATATTCTGGGCGCAACACCCCAAGCGATACAGGCAGATCTGAAGTTTTCCAGAGAAGAATTTGACCGCGCTATGGCGGTGGCGCCGGGTTTCAACCCAGCTGACGTATGGAAACTGCGCGATTATCTGGAGCGCAGGATCAAGGAGCAGGGAAAGAAACCGATCACTTTCACAGCGCTTGTCAAGTAAGCCGGCTATACATATAAGAAAAGCTAACAGGCCCTGCCACAGGTCTATTGTTTAATTGCTAAACAATCAGGGTAAAATAATTATGCATTCTGTGCGCAGGATGCCCAAACTAACTCTCACGTATGCTGCGACGCATACAGAAAGGAAAATGTATGGGTATTATTACCTGGATTATTATGGGCGCTCTGGCCGGCTGGCTGGCCAGCAAAATCACCGGCAATGACGCTTCCATGGGATGGGTTTCCAACATTATTGTAGGTATTATAGGCGCCTTGATTGGCGGCTTTGTTATGACCCTGATTGGCCGCACCGGCGTGGACGGCTTTAATCTGCCTTCCTTCCTGGTAGCAACCGGCGGCGCGGTCCTGCTGCTGGCGGTCGTCAAAGGCTTCCGCAAACGTTAAGGTTCGCGTCCAATGGTATTGCGCTCCTTCGGGAGCGCGCTGGGACCATTATCAAAAGACCCGGTCAGGCATACTCCTGACCGGGTCTTTTCATTTACCGCGGCATTTTCATTTTGGTGATGGAAAACCCTTGACTCCCACCTTTTGATCAGACAACTTCACCGTTGTTCTGGGCCTTGTCGATCTCAGGACCCGCCAGGCGATAGCTGCAGCCGGCGATCCATCCGATGAACATGGCAGGCACAACGACCCAGAACATGCACAGCGTTACAAGCACCACGACGGTCAGGGGCAGTTTGGCCGCCACCTTCCCCTCCCGGTAAATTTCCAGCCTGTTGCGGTTGCCTTTTTCGACCAGCCTGGCCAAGGCGTTGGCGGCAGTTTCAAACAGGTTTCCGCTGACCCGGTGCTTTTTTTCCGCTTGCTTGGATTCTGTCTTCGCCTGCGCCTTCTCATGGGGCTGTTCCCCTGTACCCTCCGCGCGCCTGGTCTTCCCCTCGCGCTCCAGATAGACGATTGCTTCCAGCATGTCCCACTCGTTGAGTTCGAGGGCTTCCTTGGCCTCTTCGTAGCTCACCTGCGCTCTCTCGCGCAGCTTTTCCGTCATTTCAAAGTGATCCATTGTTTCCTCCTCCGCCCCTTGGGGCTTGATCGTTTCGACAGGTTCATCATAAGACTGTTTGATTAAACACAAAGAGCAATGACATGAAAGATGGATTAAAAGTTAAATGCGAGTTTTCTCATAAAGTTCTCAGCCTTGTACTTAGCTTATAGAAACGATATAATATGCGCCAGAACACAAAGGGGGCAAGAGCATGTCTGAAAGCCAGGAGCGTACAAACTTTATCTGGGACGCCATAGACGAGGACCTCAAAAGCGGCCGCTGCACCAAGGTGTATACCCGCTTTCCTCCCGAGCCCAATGGCCATCTGCATATCGGGCACTGCAAGGCGCTGGTGACAGACTTTGGCACTGCCGAAAAATACGGCGGGCTTTGCAACCTGCGTTTTGACGATACCAACCCAGCCAAGGAGGAAACCGAGTATGTGGATGGTATTATGAATGATATCCGCTGGCTTGGCTTTGACTGGACCGGCGGGCTGTATTATGCCAGTGAGTATTATGAGCAGTGCTACCAGATCGCTGAAGATTTTATCACGCGCGGCCTGGCCTATGTGGATGAGTTAAACGCCGACCAGATGCGTGAATACCGCGGCACGCTGTCTGAGCCGGGCAAAAACAGCCCCTGGCGCGACCGGCCCGCCCAGGAGAGCCTTGACCTGTTCCGCCGTATGCGGGCTGGCGAGTTCCCGGAGGGGCGCTATATTCTGCGCGCCAGGATCGACATGTCTTCCCCCAACATCAATATGCGCGACCCGGCGATGTACCGCATCCTTTACAAGGAACATCACCGCACGGGCAGTGAATGGTGCATCTACCCGATGTATGATTACGCCCATCCGCTGGGGGATGCCATTGAGGGCATAACCCACTCGCTTTGCTCGCTTGAGTTTGAAGATCACCGGCCGCTGTACGACTGGGTGGTGGAAAACGCGGGCTTCCGCAAACCGCACAAGGACAAGCATGGCAATCTCAGCCAGGGTCCCCGTCAGATCGAGTTTGCCAGGCTGAACCTTACACGTACAGTGATGAGCAAGCGTTACCTGCGGAAGCTGGTGGAAGAAAACTATGTGTCGGGCTGGGATGATCCCCGCATGCCCACCCTCAGCGGCCTGCGCCGCAGGGGCTATACCCCCGCCGCGATCCGCGATTTTATTGAACGCATCGGCTTAAGCAAGGCCGACAGCGTGGTGGATCTGGCGCTGCTGGAGCATTGCCTGCGCGATGATCTTGGCGGGAAGGCTCCCCGCGTGATGGCGGTGCAAAAGCCATTGAAAATCATTCTAACCAACTGGGATGAGGGAAGGACTGATACCCTGACCATGGAAAACCATCCCGACCATCCTGAAATGGGCTGCCGTGAGGTAATCTTCGGACAGGAGCTCTACATTGAAGCCGACGACTTTATGGAGGATCCGCCCAAGAAATTCTTCCGCCTGCGGCCCGAGGGCGAGGTTCGCCTGAAGGGCGCCTATATTATCCGCTGCGACGAAGTGATCAAATACGCGGACGGCAGCGTCAGCCACCTGCTTTGCACTGTCGACCTGGACAGCCGTTCCGGCAGCCCCGGCGCGGAGCGCAAGGTCAAGGGCACGCTGCACTGGGTCAACGCGAATGACTGTGTCCCCCTCACCTTCCGCCTGTATGAACCGCTGCTGAATGACGATGAAGGCAAAGATGAGACCGATAAGAAGGACTTTATTTCGAGGCTTAATCCAAACAGCGTGACCGTGCTGGAAGGTTTTGGTGAAAGATCGCTGGCAGCGGCCAAATCAGGAGACACATTCCAGTTCCTGCGTCTGGGCTACTTCTGCAATGACAAGGATTCTGCGGACGGGCACAGCGTATTCAACCTGACCGTCGGACTGAAGGACAGCTATAAACCCTGAACTATAAGGAGGCCCCATTGATGACCAGCGTTCGTACGCGCTTTGCCCCCAGCCCCACCGGTTACCTGCACCTGGGCGGTCTGCGCACCGCCTTATTCACCTATCTGTTTTCCCGCAAAAACGGCGGCAAGTTCATCCTTCGCATTGAGGACACCGATCAGGAGCGGGAAGTGCCGGGCGCTGTACAGCTGATTTATGATTCACTGCGCGCGGCAGGGCTGGATTATGATGAAGGCCCTGATGTCGGCGGCGAATTCGGCCCCTATATCCAGACCCAGCGCAAGGATATCTACCTGCCCTATGCCCTCCAGCTGGTTGAATCCGGACACGCCTATCCCTGCTTTTGCACCAAGGAGGAACTGGAGCAGCGGCGTGAGGCAGCCGCCGCGCGTGGAGAGACATTTAAGTATGACAAGCACTGCCTCAGCATCCCGCGCGAGGATGCCAGGCGCAGAATGGAATCCGGTGAGCCCTGCGTGATCCGCCAGAACATCCCGGCACAGGGAACCGCTTCCTTTGACGACCTTCTCTTCGGCCATATCGAGGCAGAATGCTCAACACTTGACGACAACGTGCTGATCAAGCAGGACGGTCTGCCTACCTATAACTTTGCCAATGTCGTCGATGATCACCTGATGAGCATCACCCACGTGACGCGCGGCACAGAGTACCTTTCAAGCGCGCCTAAGTATAACCTTCTGTATCAAGCCTTCGGCTGGACGCCTCCCGTTTATATCCACCTCCCCGTGGTGATGAAGGACGCGACGCGCAAGCTGTCCAAGCGTTACGGTGACCCCTCGTTTGAAGACCTGCTGGCCATGGGATTTGTGCGTGACGCGATCATCAACTTTATTGCTTTGCTGGGCTGGAGCCCCGGAAATGACAGGGAATTTTTCACCAAGGAAGAGCTGATCGAGGCTTTTGATGAAAAGGGGCTCAATAAATCCCCCGCAATTTTCAACATGGACAAGCTCGTATGGTTTAATGCCGAGTACATCCGCCGCCTCTCCCCCGAGGAGTATCTGGAGACGGTGACCCCATGGTTTGACCAGGCGCTTGAGGGGACCGGCATGGACTATCGCCGCCTGGCCGAACTGATGCAGGGCCGCACAGAGGTATTCAACCGGGTGCCGGATATGGTGCGCTTCTTAAAGGATATGCCCGAATATGACAGTGAGCTGTATGTCAACAAGAAGCAGAAATCCTCTCTTGAAAGCAGCCTGGAGGCCCTTGGGTTCATTTTACCGGTATTGGAAGGCATAGATGACTGGCAGGAAAGCGTCATTCATGACAGCGTGATGCAGGCCATTGCCGAATCGGGCCGCAAAAACGGCCCGGTGCTGTGGCCTCTTCGCATCGCCATCAGCGGACTGGCAAGCACACCCGGCGGAGCCATTGAGATCGCCTGTCTGCTGGGCAAGCAGGAAACACTGTCAAGAATAAACCGGGCGATGGAAAAGCTCAGCGCATAGCCTTCCCACGAATGCATCAATCATACAAACCCAGTGGGCGGAATGCTTGTATGCCGTCCCCGTCTATGTTAAGGTATAGCCAAACTCGGAAAGGAGCGGACGATGGACAACAGGATCATTCACAGCTGGGATGAACTGCAATCCGCCGTCTTCGACGGGGTGTGGGATGAATCCATACGCCGCTACCGCAACAACCGTGTTTTTCGCGGCGTCAAGGATATGCACTGGGATCTGATCCCCACCCTCAACCGGGTGTGCCGGCACAACCTGGGTCTCGAAAAGCAGATACTGCGCAGCTTCCGCAAATATGGCTACGCTGATCTGCGGAGCGCTGATTCTCTCTGGCAGCTGCTCGCTACAGGGCAGCACTTCGGGTTGCCCACCCGCCTGCTTGACTGGAGCTATTCCCCTTTGGTGGCCGCTCATTTTGCCACCGAGGATACAGCTGCCTACAACCGCGACGGCGCGATTATCGTGGCTGATATGGAAGTGATCAACAGCCTGCTGCCAAAGACGCTGAAAGAGCTCCTGGCCACTGACGGAGCCAACGTTTTTTCACAGGAAATGCTGGACCGTGCAGCGCCTACGCTTGACAGGCTGAAAGCTTTATCCGATCAGCCCTTCGGTTTGTTCTTTGAGCCGGCATCAACTGTCAGCCGCATTGAGAACCAGTACGCTCTGTTTTCTCTGTCAAGCGGCGTGGATACGATGATCGACAGGCTGCCGGGTGCAGAGAACGCCTTTACCCGCATTGTCATCCCGCGCGAGGTCAAGCTTGAAATACGCGATAAGCTTGACTATATCAATATCTCCGAACGCATGCTCTACCCCGGTCTTGAGGGGGTGTGCCGCTGGATCTCAAGGCGTTACGCCCCGCTTGGGCCCCAATACAACCTGAGGGCTCAGGACAGCGGAGTTATTAAACAATTCGAAGGAGAGGAAGAACCGACATGAACCTATCCGAAATACTCGGAGACCTGTTTTCAGGCGTCACATTTCTGTTCAGCGCTGCCGGCATCAAAACGCTGGTCATGTTCATCATTGCGGGTGTGCTGATCTACCTGGCCGTCAAGAAGGACTACGAACCGGCGCTCCTGCTGCCCATCGGCTTCGGCGCCATCCTGGCTAACCTGCCCCCTATGCTGATGGCAGGCGGCGGAACGGCGGTTGCCGCGGTCCTTGGCACAGCTGAAGAACCCGGTTTTTTAAGGGTCCTGTTTAACGCGGGCATCGCCAACGAGCTGTTCCCTGTGCTCATCTTCATTGCCGTCGGCGCGATGATCGACTTCACCCCCCTGCTGAAGGACCCTTCGATGATCTTCTTCGGCGCCGCGGCGCAGTTCGGTATCTTCACCACCTTCCTGGTGTCCATCCTGCTGATTCCCCTGGTCATACCCGGCGCTGACGACAACCTGGTCCTGCGTTTGGCCAGCGCCATCGGCATCATCGGCGCGGCTGACGGCCCAACCACGCTGTATGTGGCCAATCACTTCAAGCTGGTTGATTACATGGCTCCCATCTCAGTCGCCGCCTACAGCTACATGTCGCTTGTGCCGGTGATTCAGCCCCCGGTGATCCGCGCGCTGACCACCAAAGCCGAGCGCCAGATCCGTATGGATTATCAAGAGGGCCGCTCCTCCAGAACGGCGCTGATCTTCTTCCCCATCATCGTCACCATCGTGGCAGGCATCCTGGTCCCCATGTCCGCTCCGCTGGTCGGCTCCCTGATGTTCGGCAACCTGATCCGCGAGTGCGGCGTGCTGGAACGCCTGTCCAAAACCGCGCAGAATGAGCTGGCCAACCTGGTCACCATCCTGCTGGGCATTTCGATCGGCTCCACCATGGTCGCGAATAACTTCCTGCGCTGGGATACAGCGCTGATCATGGGCCTGGGCCTGTTTGCCTTCGTGTTTGACACAGCCGGCGGCGTGCTGTTTGCCAAGTTCCTCAACCTGTTCCGCAAGAACAAGGTTAACCCGATGATCGGCGCGGCAGGCATTTCTGCCTTCCCAATGAGCGCGCGTGTCATTCAGAAGATGGCCAAGGAAGAAGACCCCTACAATTTCATTCTCATGCAGGCCATCAGCGCCAATGTTTCGGGCCAGCTGGGCTCCATCATCGCCGGCGGGATGGTGATCACGCTGGTTTCCATGCTGCTGTGACAGGAGGTATATAAAGCAATGACTGTTTTTACAAAGGGGTTAATTGTCACCGGTATCGGCTTGTCAGGCGTGTTCCTGATCCTCTCCCTGTTTTTTGTTTCTATCAAACTGCTTCAAAAGATAGGCCCCAAGGAATAATCCCCGGTATATCTAAAAGACCCGAATGAAGCATGCTCATTCGGGTTTTTCGCAACCTTAAGGTGCGGCATGCTGTAAAAAAGAGCGTGTGGCTTGGTGGAATGCGCCTTGAGTGACATATACAATGGGTTGTGCCAGCTCTTCGTTATATCCGCTACGCCGTGATCAGCCGTGAACCAGAGGATGACGCGATCAATCATGTGCTGGGCTGGGCCGGGGATCTGAAAATGAGCCGGCCTGAAATTATCGGGTGGGATTTTCCCTGCTTTGAAAAGAGTTATGAGAAGGAGGGCATCACCTATATGGATGTAATGATTGCAGTAAAGGAATAATTTGCCTTAGCTAAAACAGCCGGGAGAATGTCAATCGTTCTTCCGGCTGCTTTATGCTGATTATGATTATGATTATGATTATGTTTCTGTTATCGATACCGGAGCTTCATGCTGCTTATCAACGATATTCTTCACCCAAATACCGCTTTTTACAATGCTGATGCCCAGAACTAGCCTGATCAGCCCGGTCATCTCACACAAGGGATACAGCATCTCAATGGGCAGGACCGTGTAATGGATCAGCACCCTGGCCAGAGGGATATTGATCACCCAGACATAAGCGGCATCGAATATGAAGGTCATCAGCGTAGACCCGCCCGAGCGAAGCGTAAAATAGCAGGCGTGTGAGGTCGCGTACATGGGCATAAATACAGCCATGGTCAGTATGAATTTGGTCGCCAGATCGCGCACATCCTGTGTCACATTGGTATACAGCATCGGAAACAAGGATGAAAAAGCCGCCATCAAGCTGCCGACCACCAGGCAAATACCGACGCTGAAACCAATCAGGCGCCACACATCCCTTTTGGCCTCCGTCATGCGGTTGGCGCCCAGGTGCTGTCCGATCATAATGGCAATGGCGTTGCCCATCGAAAGGAAAAACATGTTAAACAGGTTATTGATCGTGGTGGCGATATTCATCGCGCCCAGCACATTGAGCCCGCGCAGGGAATAGGTCTGCACAAGGGTCGCCATGCCTACGGACCACAGGAACTCATTGAGCAGAAGAGGAGCGCCTTTGCGCAGAACAGATTTAAGCAGCCCGAAAGGCACCTTCAGCGTGCGGTATACGCCCCGCATAAACTCAAACCGCCCGCCTCCGCGCACATGCACAGCATACAGGATGATGGCAAGCTCCACAATGCGGCTCGCTACCGTGGCAATGGCAGCGCCTTGCACGCCCATGCGCGGGAAGCCCAGATGGCCGTAAATCAAAACATAGTTGCCGATAAGGTTGACCAAAACAGCCGTGATGCCGGCTTTCATGGGCAAAACAGTCTCCCCCGATTCCCTCAGCGTGCCTGAATAGGCGATGGTGAAAATGAAGGGAATAAAGCCGATCATGATGATATGGATATAATCGATGGCGAAGCGCAGCATCCTCTGCGCTGAAGCGGGGTCTCCGTCTCCTTGAAGGAACCGGCTGATGAGAGAAGGACCAAAGCCCAGGATCGCGGCAAAAGCGGAGATCACAATGGAAAAGCTTATCCACAGCTTGATCCTGAATGTATGGCGTACCCCTTCCATGTTCCCCGAGCCAAAAAATTGCGCGCCGTAAATACCGGGCCCGGAAACGCCGCCGAAAACGCACAGGTTAAAGATCATCACCAGCTGATTGGCGACGGCTACGCCGGATATCTCATCCGTTCCCAGCTGGCCGACCATGATATTATCCAGCATATTGACAAAGTTGGTCACAAACAGCTGGATAATGATGGGTATCACCAATTTGACAACCATGGCGTAAAAGGCCCTGTCCCCAATAAAGGCGCGCTTAAAACGCTGCGAAAGACTCAAACAATTTCCTCCCATACCCGGACATAATCATACATCATGACGGTCGCTGCGGCGGCCGCGTTGAGCGACTCCGCGCCGCCCCGCATCGGCAGCTTCAGCCGCTGCGAAGCCATATCCATGATGTCTTTGGACAGCCCTGCCCCCTCGTTCCCGATCAGCAGGCATACCCTGGAGCTTGTACGCTCGCGTTTAAAAAAGGGCTTGCCATCAAGGGCTCCGGCGATGATATCATAGCCTTCAAGCCTCCGCAAGCCCTCAGGCAGGCTTTGAAGCGCGCAAACAGGGATACGAAAGGCGGAGCCCATGGACGCCCGCAGCGCCTTGGGCGAGAAGGGATCAGCGCAGTCCGTGTCTGTCATCAGGCCAGTGAAGCCCGCAGCGTCTATGCTGCGGATGATGGCGCCAACATTGCCGGGATCCTGCATCGCGTTGAGCGCAACGATCCGTTCACCCAAATCATCCGGCGAGGCGTTTTGGGGCAAACGGCAAAGCGCAGCGATTCCCTGTGGTGTTCTGGTATCCGATATCTGCAGAAAATAACGCTCAGGCAAGGCATAGACAGGCAGATCGCTGCGAAGGAAACTTTCAAAACGCGTTTGCATGCCCTCCATCACCAGGATGGACAGCGCGGCGCCTTCCCGGATGGCCTCCCCCGTCAGGTGATCACCTTCTGCCAGATAGCGATCCTGCCTCCTGCGTTCCGCCCTTGTTGTAAGGCCGCGCAGGTCTTTGATCTGCGTGGCTGTCATATGCATCATATCCCTCACAGCAGTGAGGAGGAAAGGGGCATCGCGGCACACAGGCCGCGTATTGCGTTCATATCCATGCCCTGGCGTTTCGCGTAGGGAATGATAAACCCGGCAAACGCATAGTCAAGGGCCGAGGCGATTCCGCCTTCCAGCAATGTCTGCGCCGGACTGAGATAATTAAGTACATCGCGCTTCAAGCTGAGCGGCAGGCGGCGCTTCAAGGCCGTCTCTGCCGCGGCCAGCAGGCTCAGCGCGTCCGCGGGGATCTCTCTGTACGCCTCTCGGATGGCACGGCACAGCGACTCCTTGCGGATACAGGTACCTGTACGCAGAGCCATTTCCATCATAAACCCGGGCGCGGGTCTGACCTGAACGCGCGGCAAGGCATAGCTGTCCCCAACGATCAGGCGGGAATATACAGCGCTGTCTTTTCTTGAAACATCCGGGCTTCCTTGATACAGAGCAAACACGGCAGCGTCGCCCCCGGTCAGAATAACAGGCTCCTCCCCGGCAGAGCACTCAACCATGGCCGCGCCCAAAGCGCGGCACAGCAGGCGGGCCGCCAGTCTCTCGTCCGCTATATCATCACCTTCAAAGGCAAGTTGAGGAAAACTCATAGCCATGATCAGCAGGCTGGACGCGTCAATCCTCGACACGGCAAAGCCCGCTCCGCCCAACGCTTGAGCCACAAGCTTGGCAGCCTTCTCAAAGCTGCATTCATCTCCAATGCCCGGAGCGGCATAGCAGCCGCCGGAAGAGAACGTTTCAATTTCCTTGATCAGTGCCGCGCGCTGCTCATCCAGCTTAGCGCACTGCCCCTTCATCTGCTCCAAAGCCTCTGAAAGCGTCTGCTTTTTGTGTTCAAGTTCCTCCGCCTGCCTGCCTCCCAACGATAAGGCTTCCTTGAGCATATCAGCGCGGTTGTGCTGCAAGCGATCAAGTTCCATGACCAGGGCCAGCCGCTCTGCCTCCAGTTCATTGAGCTGCTGGTGAACAACTGCCTGCATGGCCTTCGCCCCTTCATCCGACAGCTGCTCGCACAGTGCCTGAGCGGCTCCGTCCATCGAAAGGAAGCTGTTAAGCGCCTGCTTTCTGCTTTCCCTTCCATTCCAAAGCTGGCGTAGCGCTTGTTTAAACTGCTCCGCCGGGTTCTCCACCGGGTGCAGATCATGAGAATTGTTCAGGCTGACGGAGGGCTCCTGCGGACGGCCGCTGCGGCGCACCTCACGGTCGACAACCGATGAAAGGCTGAGCGAATCCCGCTGGGCTCCGGCGGGATTATGCCCGCTGACGCGTATTGGAGCGCCGGAGAACTTTGCTGTTTTATGCGCAGGATCCGGCTTAAGTGCCGGCGCCTCAAACGCAGGTTCTTCGTCCTTCACATCAAGCAGCGGGCTGATGGCAGCCTGAAGCTCCAGTATTTTATCCTTCGCGCTCAGCTGCGGGGCAGTCGCTTCATCCGCGTTTTCTGTCTGCGGTGATGAAATAGGCGCATGAACCGGTGTTCGCTCATCCGCCGGTTCCACAGGTTTCTCCATTTCTTCAGGTTCCACGGCCTTTTCCTGTACAGGCATTTCCTCCGCCGCCTTCACACTCACAGGCGGAGCAGGCCAAAAATACAGCTTCTCCCGCCCATCGGGCATCGTCACACTAAACAGCCGGCTGTTGTCGGGCGCAATGCAGCTCAGAGGTGCCGCGGGTTCGGCGCTGCCCGCGTCAAAGGGCCCCTGAATATGTCCGCCCTTGCGGAGATAGTAATTGACGGTATCGGGCTGTGCCGCTCTGCCCTCCGCGACCACCTCATAAATCTCTGCAACGCTCAGCTTACGGATAGCATCCGAATAAATAACATAACGGTTCACCTCGCCGGCGCTTGGCGAATAGTTCTTGTTAGTGCGCACCTTGCTGATCTCGGCAGGTACGCTGCGCAAGTCGATCAGGCACAGATGACCCAGTTCTCTCATACGCTCCTTGAAGCTATGCTGTTCCGCCCTGTCGGGCACAACCCGCAAAAATCCCTCGTCGCCTAAAGTATCAATATCTTCCGGAGGTATGCCGCCTTCCTCGCTCAGCAAGGGTCGGACACGAAACAGGGCACGCTGGGTATTGTCTTCCTCAATAGCCGCTAAAAAAATTCTACCGGAAAACTCCATGAAAACCCTCCATAAAAAATAATTCCAAAAAAGAATAAACCTTACCTATTTTTTATTTTATGCGCAAGCGCCTAGAACGTCAAGAGATATCAAGCGTTTGGGGTGATTTTTATGAATTTATATGCCTTTCTTCAAAGAAGCGGCTGACGGCTTCAGTGAAGGAAATACGGCGCTTCATATGCTTCAGACGCTGGAGCGGATCGATCATGTCTATGACCGCCTCCCCCTCCCGCTGGACCGCAATGAGTTTGAAGACCGGGCGCTTTTATACGCCGTGATACAGGATATGCGCAGTTTGCTCCAGATCAAGAGAGATTTTTTCCTCAGCTCGAACAAACGAAGATGGGCTTCAGGCGAAGTGGCAGTAAGCTGTCAAATCCGGGTTTGACTTATTCTTCGTCAAGTTGTACATTTATGCGGGTATTTTTTATCGGAGGGTCAGCATGGGAATTATCGCGTCTCGCAATCTGGATGAACAGCGCCGGGAGCATAAGGGAATAACCTATTTTGACCGCGGAGAAGTGACAGGCAGGGATGGCAAACGCTATGCCCGGTTTGCGATTCAGACGCACTTTGTCAACCGCGGGGAGGATCAGGCGGAACTTGTGGAAAAATACGTCCGCCCCTTGTATCAATCCGGCGATATGCTCAGCTTCGGCGCGAAAGTAATGGCCATGTGCGTGGAAAGCGTAAAGACACGCGATGAAGTGAAACCCGGATTTTTCGCTAACCTCCTGTGGCGCTTTGCCGGCATCAATACCACGGGCGTAGGCATGCATGAACCATACAAAATGCAGCTTGTCATCGACATAGTCGGCCTTCCGCGTGTCCTTCTGGCAGCGTTTCTGTCGGCTGTGACCAAGCCCTTCGGCGTCAAAGGGGTGTTCTACCGCGTCTGCGGCAAGGGTGTGGGCGGCATAGACGGGTTCTATTTCCGTTCCAGCTTTGAGGTATACAAGCAGATGGCCTTGATCAACCCGCCCAACCCCAAGGAACTGTGCGATGAACTCAGCAAAAAGACCGGCATACCGGTCGTGCTCATGGACGCCAACGACATCCAGCGCGACCAGTTGGGCAAGTCTGAGGGATTCCCCCTGAACGACGAACAGATACAGGACGCCATGAAGGATAATCCCTCCGGTCAGGGCGATGAGCTGACCCCGCTGATCCTGATCCGTCCTATCAATTGATTCTAATCGAATAAGCCCGGACGCGTCGAATCGTCCGGGCTTATTTATTATATGCGCTCAAAGACCCCGCGGGACCAGAAAGCTCAATGCCCGCGGCAGTATTCTGACATCCGTCTCCTTGACCATGATGATTTCCCCACCGAGCAGGATGCCCGTTTCACGGGGAAAACGGATCCGCGCGTGCTGCGCGCGCCGGTAAGATATCAGATTCTTGAGGCTCGGCTCCTCCAGGTGCAATCCCTTTTTATACAGGCTCATCAGCCTGAGCAGCTTCAGGCGAGGCAAGGGCTTGACCAGGCAGATCTCCATCTGCCCGTCCCTGTTGCTGCTCCTGGGCGAACTGCGGTAACCGCCGCCCACAAACTGTCCGCAGCCCAAAGTGCACAGGAGCATCTTTCCCTCACAAAGCTTCTCACCTTCCGCCGTCAATTCACAGGCAGTAAACATCGGGCTGAGCAGCGCGCACAGCACGCCGGAAAAATACGCCCTTGTTCCCCCGATCAGCGGTATGCGTCGCAGGTGCTGCATACGGCGCACGACATTGGTATCAAAGCCAAAGTGCACCATATTGACGGCGAGCCTGCCCCCCACGCTCATCAGGTCAACTTCCTCGACACGGGCGAAAAAAAGCTTTTCCTATATCTTGACAAACGAAAGGAATCATACCATAAAGTATATATAAATACTATTATTTTTTACCTGATCAGAGCCTCTTTCCACGCTTGCGCAAGCCTTTGGAGCGGCCAGGCGGCGTTGGCCGGGCTGGTCGAAGGAAGGATGATCAGCTTCTTGTCCAGAGCCTGATCATAGGCTTTCACCGCTCTCCCGGCAAGCTGACCGTTGGCGATCACACGCTCAACGGGCGCGTGATGAAGGATCAAACATAAATCGTTGGGCAGGGCATGCTTGATATCGCTATCCGCCGAGTCTTCCACCTCACAGGAAGCAAGCGCGTCCCACAGGGCCAGGCGGCGTGAAAGTAAAAACTCGATCTTACCCTCCTTGTCCCCGGGCACATCCTGCTCATATACAAGCGACAGGACCTGCCAGAAGCGATTGCGCGGATTGCCGTAATAAAATCCCCCGGCTCTTGACAGCACGGAAGGGAAGCTGCCAAGGATCAGGATACGCGAGCAATCGTCCCATACAGGCTCAAAGGGATGTGAAAGTTCAGGCAAAGATGGCTCCCACGATGCCTGCCATCACCGTCAGCAGGATAGGGTTAACCTTGAAGCGGATATTAGCCACCGCCGTCGCTCCGAAGATGATGATCATCAATGGCGATACCGTTCCCCAGGGATCGCTGAAAAAGGAAGACATACCGCGGCCGTCCCTGACCAATACACCCGAGGCAATCATCAGGGCCGCCGCGGCGATCAGCCCGACCGCGGCAGGCTTCACGCCCTTCAGGACGCCATCCATCAGCCTGTTCCCCTTGTATTTATCGATGAAGCGCATCACCAGCGTCACCAAGAGAATGGAGGGCAGCGATACCCCAAGAGTGCCCGCCGCCGCCCCCCAGAAGCCGGAATGCAGATAGCCAACATAGGTCGCCGCGTTGATGGCGATAGGCCCGGGTACGACCATATCCAGGGCGTTTAAGTCTGCCAGCTGCGCCAGGCTGATGCCCAGTTTCCGGCCTTCTGTCATGATCATGGACATCATGGCATAGCCGCCTCCAAAACCAAGCAGGCCAATTTTGAAAAAAGTAAAAAATACGAGCCAAAGGCTTGCAAGCATCGTCACTTATTCTTTCCTCCCCTGCCTGCTTTGGACCGTCCGTAGAATACAATGCCCGCGGCGGCAGCCAGCAGGACCACAACCGGCGTGCTGATCTTCAAAATGAACACCAGCACAAAGGACATGACCATGACAATCTTTGCGTAGAGTGATTTTAAGTTATGCGCGCCCAGTGAAAAGGCCGCTGACAGCACCAGAGCCGCGGAGGCGGCTCGAATAGCTTTCATCGCCCCAAGCATGGGACCTGTCTGAGGAATGAGCTGGATGGCGATGGTCGCCGCGATCATAAGAACAAAAGCGGAAATGGTAGCGCCGATAGCCGCCGCCATCATGCCCGCAAAGCCCGCTGCCTGCCTGCCGACAAAAGAGGCGCAGTTAAGCGCGATCACCCCCGGCAGCGTCTGCGCCAGGGTTGCGTACTCCATAAAGGTTTCTTTATCCATCAGGTGATACTTTTCTGTTACATCCTTTTCGATCACCGGCAGCATGGCCAGCCCTCCCGCAAAGGTGAAGGTGCCAGCCTTGAAAAAGATAACAAATAAGGCCCACAGGGTCCGCATTCTGCCGGGCGCTTGCGTCCTTGCCAATTCAGTCACTGTACCGCTTTCCTCCTCAAATACCCATTCCCTGCCATTATAGCACGCGTGTCAAAAAGCCGCCTCGGCATGAGGCGGCCCTTATACTGCCCTTATACTGCGTCACAAGCGTCTCAGCCCAGCAGCGCTTTCAGATGGCGGCCAATGTGCCCGTCCAGGAGGGCGGCATAGTCCTCGCCGCAGCGGTCAAGCAGCTCGTACAGCTCACGGCGCAGGTACATATCCCCCGTCTCATTTTCAGCGGTCAGGATCAGACCGTAGGTGATGTGAAGCAGCTGACGCGCATTGACGTCGTCCATCAGCTCAGGAAGCCGGGCATCGCTCAGGCTTTCAAGCGGCGGTATCTTTGATACATCCGTGGTGACATGATAGTATTTCCTCGCTTCGTCAAAATGCGCCAGCGCGAACGCGTGCATGCGGCGGTAGAAATCCGGCTCCTTGATGGCAGCCAGCCGCACGGCTTCCAGCCAGTTGGTGCCGGCAGTCTTCAGGTGGAATATGCCGCCGCACAGCCTGCCGACAGACGGGAACACCTTGAACTTATCGGAGCCGGAGTGCACGCTGATCTTATAGCCGAATTTTCTTGCGATCGCTTCATGTACAGCCAGTTCCTCATCAAAGCGGGCGAGATCACCGATATAGTCGATGCCTTTTTGGAACTCGCCGATGAAACGCGGAGCCAGAGACTGGACACGCACGCCGCGGCGATAGAGTTCATTGGCGACAAAGTAATGCTGCAGCGGCGAAGTGGGCGTCATCGTTTCATCGATGGATACCTCAAAATCGACCGATTTGCCCTCTACGTAACGAACATAGATGTCGCGGATAAAACCGATGGCTTCCCCGTATATCAGCGCCGCGCGCGCCAGTTCCTCCCTGGTAAAGCACAGGCTGATACCGGGAGCGACAGCGATCTCGCGATCAAGATAGACTTCCTCCAGCTCTCTGTCGCCCGCCCAGATCGCCAGTACTTCTTTCCCATCCATCCCGGCGGCTTCGCCGCGGATATGCTCGCTGGAATCGAGTGTCAGCATCGAATAGCCGCAGCGCAGGGCATACTCGATTTCCTCGGGTTTTTTAAGATGGTCTCCATCTGCCCCGAAACCGCTCGTATAACCTTCCCTAAAGACGGCGAAGCTGACACAATCCAGCACATCCTCGTAGCCGCGCCTTGTCAGGGTCAGCTCACGGATGGACTGCTGGGCAAAAACCGGAAAGACCCCCGGGTAGCGCTTGAAGGCCCGGATATGCCCCTGAGCCGCGACGCCCAGCCTATCGCCCACGCCGATAGAGCAGCAGCCCGTCAGCCCCTGCCTTGGCGCCGTAAAAGGAAAGAGCCGGCGAAGCGCCCGGGCATTCACATGGGTCAATGGCGCAAGCAGGTTTCCATCCCGTTCCTCCCCGGTAAAACCTGGGTTGTCTCCCTGGATCACCAGACGGTCCCCTTCCACGGTCTTCGCCATAAATACCTTTATGCCCGGGATCTCATGGACAGATTCAGGATATACAAAATAACCGTCGATGCGCGTCATGCTCATACTTATTCCTCCGCTGTCAGGCCAAAGTAGGCCATGGTGTTATTGAAGCTGATATTTTCCACCATCCTTCCAAGCGTATCCATGTCCCGGGGATATTCGCCGTTGTCCACCCAGGAGCCAATAAGCTCGCAGAGTATCCTGCGGAAGTATTCATGCCGGGTGTAGGACAGGAAGCTTCTCGAGTCGGTGAGCATGCCGATAAACCGCCCCAGCACCGAGATGTTAGCAAGGTTGGTGATCTGCTCAATCATGCCCGTCCTGGTGTCATTAAACCACCAGGCGCTGCCGTGCTGCAGCTTTCCCGGATGATCCGCTGTCTGAAAGCAGCCGATGATTGCCGCAATCTGAGCGTTATCATTTGGGTTAAGCGAGTAGATGACGGTCTTGGGCAAGCCTCCGTCAGCGTCCATCGCGCCCAGCAGGCCACCTAGCCGCAGACCGCTCTGTGCCCCGCCGCCGATGGCGTCGTAGCCGGTATCCGGCCCAAGGGAAGAAAACGCGCGAAGGTTATTATTGCGAACCGCGCCGTAGTGAATCTGCATCACAACGCCCAGTCCCCTGTATCGCTTCGCCAGATGCAGCATGACTTCCGTTTTATAGCCATCCGCTTCCCGCGCGCTGAGCTTTTCGCCTTGAAGCGCTTTGCTGAAGGAGGCCGCGGCGTCTGTGTCCGGCTCCCAGGGAATATAGTCCAAGCCGTGATCCGCTGCCCTGCAGCCCATGGATACAAAAAACTCAAGCCGCTGGTCCAAGGCCTGCTTCAGCGAGTCAAAGTCCTTGACCTCTATGCCTGAAGCGGCTCCAAGCGCTTCCAGATAGGCTTTGAAACCCGCCTTATCGATGTTGATAGCTTTATCGGGACGGAAGGCAGGAAGCACCTTGCAGGAAAAGCCCTTATCCTCCCTGATCAGCTTGTGCCACCGCAGATCATCAGCCGGGTCATCCGTGGTGCAGATCACCTTCACGCGCGACATGGCAATGATCTTGCGCGGGGTCAGCTCCCTTAGCGCCTCATTGGCCCGCTGCCATATATCCGGGCAGGTGTCAGCGCTCAGCGTTTCTTTGATATCAAAATAGCGCTGAAGTTCCAGATGGGTCCAGTGGTACAGCGGATTGCCGATCAAAAGCGGCAAAGTCTCTGCCCACTTTTCGAACTTTTCATAGGGTGAGGCGTCCCCTGTGATGAAGCGCTCTTCTATGCCGTTTGAGCGCATCGCGCGCCATTTATAGTGGTCGCCGCCCAGCCATGCCTGGGCCAGATCATCAAAGGGCTTATCCTCATAGATCTGCCGCGGGTCTATATGACAATGGTAATCGATGATCGGCATGCGCGCCGCGTGATCATGATACAGCGCGCGCGCGGTTTCACCCGACAGCAGAAAATCCTCATTCATAAAAGGTTTGCTCATCTCGACCTCTCTTTGGCGGCGCATCCGGGCGCGCCGCGCGTTTTTAGCTAATATAGTTATTTTGCAAAGCGCAGAGGGCTTTGTCAAGGCAAAGCAGGCACAATGACAATTTTCGCAATCCCTTCGCTATTTTCGCACACCTGACCTATTCCGTGGTTTATGAATCAGCCCTTCCCCGCCGTGCCGAACGCATCGCCCGCCGGCACGGAACG
The DNA here is from genome assembly GCA_964480995.1 of uncultured Christensenella sp. Taxonomy (GTDB): domain Bacteria; phylum Bacillota; class Clostridia; order Christensenellales; family Aristaeellaceae; genus UBA1038. The sequence goes on along the minus strand of CAYZRZ010000023.1, from coordinate 761 downwards.
GCTTAATCAGCTGAAGAGCTATGCAAAAAGGGCATGCCTGCCGTTTGTCGGCGAAATGCCCACATGGTAATTGTTGATCTGGTATTACAGAATCTGCTCGGCCAGCCAGGCGGCGATGTCATCGTCCTCCGGCCGGCCGCTTATTTTGAGAGCGGCTGCCAGGGCCGATGGCGAAAACTGAGCGCCCGGCAGGAGGCTTGAGACGCGTCCGGCCAGCTCCGGGTCATTGGCATCGGTATAGCAATCAGCCCTGTGTACCTTTCCGTGGCGCATCGACAGCAGCAGCTCAGCCTCTCCCCAGTGGAAACGGTGACGCAGGGAGATATCAAACTCGGGTGTCCGGCCGAATGTCCAATCCCAGGAGCGGTATTTTTTCTGCAGCTCCTCGATCTGTTTAATCGGCAGAACTTCCTGCCAGTCAAGATGCTCTGACGGGCCGTATTCCTCCGCGAAGGCCTCAAACAAGGCGGCTTTCAGCGAGGTGATGTCCATCCCCGGGGCCCTGGGCGCAAGGTTCTCCACCCGTGAGCGTACGCTTTCCACCCCTTTGGCTCTCAGCTTTTCCTCTGAAGGCATCAAATAGCGGCCCAGTTTCTGCATATCCACATGATAGAGAATGGTACCGTGATGCAGGCTGCTGTCAGGCATGTGCCGGAATGCGTTGCCGGAAAATTTGGCTCCGCTCTCCTTGATCACAATATCATTCCGGCCTAATACCTGTGTTTCCACGCCAAAGCCGCGCACAGCCCTTTGGATCACCC
>CAYZRZ010000022.1:0-19891 GCA_964480995.1 uncultured Christensenella sp. | reverse complement strand
TTGATACAGCGTTCCATCAAAATCTACCGCAATGATTGACATGTTTGACCTCCTCGTGCGTGAACCGGATGAATTCTTGAACAATGTGTTAATACGCAACACCAAAACCCCAAATTAATGTAAGAAGGCCGGGCTCAGATCCTTGAGTAATGCTCTGGCTTTGTGCTGTATCAGATGTCCTGCTGGCTGCCTATGCTGTGTTTAGCTCGCTTGAATAGCTCTTTACTCAGATCTGGTCCATGCGCTATCCATTTTCGTTATCGCAAGTAACAGCACCCGAACCCAAATTTAATTTCCTATCGGGTACATTGGAATCGCAGAAATTTAACACTAATGTGGTTGTCCTCTCCGTCCAAATGTGGGAAAGTCAAATTTCACTTCCGTCCCCCTGTACAAACGCTGGATATTACCCCTATGGGCAAATATAATCAGGAATGCCAATAGAAAGCCAAAGTAAAGCAGAATCCAATCCTGAATCATGACTGCAGTGATTGTGTTCATCAGGAGATACATACCTGTCCCTATCAAATCGGACAAAGACACAATGCGTGTCGCGCATATCAGGACGACAGTTGCCACAAAGACGATCGCTGCATATAGCGGTTGCATAATCAGAAGCACTCCCAAGGTTGTGGCAACGCCTTTTCCGCCATTGAAGCCGAAGAATGCCGGCCAGATGTGGCCAATGATAACGAACAAGCCGGCAATCAATCCTCCGTCTCTTCCGAGTATCAGTATTCCAATTTCAACAGCAAGCATGCCCTTTGCCACATCACCAAGCAGAGTAAGTATCCCCGCCTTTTTCCCCAGAACGCGCAGGGTATTTGTAGCGCCGCTGGACCCGCTGCCGTGCATGCGCGGATCCTTCCGGGAAAATATGCGTCCAACGACTACGCCGGTCTGGAAATTGCCCAGCACATAGCCCAGAACCGCACATGTGAGAATATGCGACCAACTCATTTGAAATCCCCCCCTTGTATGCAGGTATTGCCATGTGTCATATGAGCGTAAAGAGGTACTTGAGGGTCAGGATAAACAAACTGGCTCCACCAATAAAATAAGCGGTTTTCACGAAACGGTGGCCTTGCCAATATCCATAGCACAGTCCAAAGATGGATACCATTAGCGAGCATAGGAAAGCGAACAATATAACGAGTAACCTGACTGGCGTGCTGATACCCAATACTACTCCAGTTAAAAGGATTGGTGGACACCAGCGCAGGGCAAGCCTTGCGAAACCTCCTCCCGTCATATGCGCGACCAATGCTTCAGTAAAGTCCCCAAAGTGAAAGGCTTTGAAGATCATGTAAGCGGCCAGAAACATCAACAAGGTGAATGTCCAATAGGGGACCAGCGCTTCTGAAGCAGTGGAGACTGATAATGCTTTGATAAACTGCGCTGAAATCACTCCGAGTATGGTGATTCCTGCTTGGACTAAGGCAAAAATCGTACTTAAAGCCAGGATGCGTTTGTATGACAGACTGTTTTGAGTCGCGCCTACAGTCATGGTTGGCTCAATGTGTAACAAACAACAACTGGAAAAGACTAACATCGTATCCACCACCGTCATAAATCATCACCTCACCACCGGTCTGCTTCCCCGATCGACTTCGTGGGCAGCGCAGTTTCTGGAGCACTGCCAAAGCCGGTCCGCGGCAGGTGCCCGGTTTTCCGCAGCATTGATACATTTCCTTGTCAACTCATGCACATCCTCGGGATGCGTCATGCCCGTGGATTTTGCGTGCGATAAATCTACTGTGCCGGATAGGCTCTGCGGATTATCCAGCAAGGGGCATGGCTGAAGCATGTTCTCGCTAAAGGGTTGCTTTGCCTGATACATACTGAACAATGGTGATATTCGCGTTGCTGGGCAGTGGCCAGGAGATCCGGCACAGCATCCACGCCTACCGGGATGCGGGTGAAGAACCAGGCGAATTTGCAGCCCTTGCTGATCAGATCATCGATGTCCCGCTTTTGCTTCTGCATCACGTCAAACCGGACCATCCAGTCCAGCAACTTGGGGATATTGTCCTCCGGATTGTGATCCGGATACTTGATTGCCGCATCGGCTCCTATCGACTGCATTGTCTCTCTGATCTTCTTGTCTGCCATCACTGTTCACTCCTTTCCACTTTACTTGATTCAGCGTCATCGTAGTAAAAACAGCCCGGTCCGTACAGACGCAGTCTTCACCTATTGTTCTTGCCCGGGATACAAGTAGCATGAAATGTTCCAAAACCGGATCAAACAGGCCTAATTGTAGCTACTATTGAGTATATCGTTGATTGAGCGCGTACCCAGATATCGATAGGCATCCAGAATATCGTCGACCGAATACGGGAAATTTTGCTCGATCCAATAGACAATGACAGTCGTCATGCTGTTGGCGTAATACCATGCGAGGTTCTGAGGTGTCAGCCATGCGTAAGATTGTGAGAAACCTGTGCTCTTTGCCTCTATCAGGAGGAGGACCCAGTTTGTCAGCGTGCTTAAAACTATTCCTTGGAAGGAGTTTTGCCCCCGGATGTCGATCACTCGCCGATAGAAATCGCCTTCCCGCCTGATGGACTTGAATACAAGGCGTATTGCCTCTTCAAACATCTGTTCGCGGATTAAGGCATAGGAAGGCTCGATGACATCATGCATAAAGACCCATTCAAGCAGGTCATATTTGTCTTGAAAGTGCTTGTAGAAGCTTGGCCGAATGATGCCCGCGCCAGTCGCGATATGCTTGATTGTGATTTTGTCAAAAGGTCTGTCCTTAAGAACAAGTGTTTTGAAGCTACTGGCAAGCAGTATCTTGGTTTCATCTCCGGACATGACCGTGTGTGACCTCCTTACAACTATTGCGGGCTAGTACCGTCGCTCAGGAAAACCTGTGGAGATATGCTTGTGCGGCTTCCTACGGCGGCCTTGACCAATTCGACAAGTACGCTGATGATGAGTTTGCGCGTCTGGGAATCGATATTTTTTATTGATGTCAGCATGACATAGGCGTTCTTCCACCATCGCAATGTCAATCCCTGTAGTGTTGTGGCGTTTGTAGCGGACAAAACAGTATATAGCGTATCCACGAAGACCATGCGCTTATCCACGCTGACCGAGGAAAGCCAATTCTTCAGTGTCGTATCCACATAGCGGCTTTCCGGACGAATCGCGTCCACGATCTCAAACCCCGCGCGATTGACTTGCCATGTGTAGGGATGATGCTGAAACAGGCCAATCGCGTGGCTATTCACGACCGTGTAATTCTCCTGATGCTGCAATAGCATGCCGATGATCGATGACTGTGGTACGAAAGAGAAAAACCTGTCCTTGATGCGCGCATATCCTTCACTCATAAAGGTCGAGTCGTCCAAACCAGGCCCATCATTGCTATATACAGCAATGATCCGATCCTGTATCGCGTGGTCGCATTGCGATGCGGCATAAATCGCCAGGTTTCCGCCTTTTGAGTGTCCGCCTATACGAATAGCGCCGGTAGTCTGCTCCGCGACATCCCTCAGGTATCGCACGCTTGCTGCTTGTGCGGGAACAGGACTGATAAAGGAGAGGTTAAAGTCCTCTTTCCAGCCTATAAGGGTATTGTCTGTGCCGCGATATGCAATAAAACAGGTTCCGTCATCCAAATAAATCGTAATGGCGGCGAATTGTTTCTCTTCATTCGCATCGATCTCATTGACGCAATGACATATCATTGCATCCCCGAACCGTGCCCCGCTTGACAGTTCACGCAACAATCGCTTGTTATCGCTTTTCATTGCGCCGAAGTCGTTGGATCTCTCTCTTAACTCTATTGCAGCCTGCCTTACAGTCAGCTTATCATCTTTTGATATGACATTCTCAAACAGAATGTAAGCAAGCAAAGACAGCGCAAGGTTATCAGCGACATTAAAGGGTACCCATGCAAGCGGAATATCTCCCCGCCATGTAAGATAATTGATAATGTTCGACATTCCATTGCTCATCCTCTCGGTACTACCAGATTTCCATGAAAGCATCCAAACACTTTCCACTCAACGGAAGTTATAATGTACTCATCAGACATTCTGCAAAATCGAAGGATTCGAAAAAATCGTCTTTGTCAGCGCTAAGGAGCGCTTGAACTGATGTGCCGAATAGCGCTCCAAGAATCAATTTAGCTATCGCTTTAGATGAATAATCTGGCACACGCTGATGCGATTCAGAATCACCGAGGATGAATATCTCTATGAGTTCCGTAAGGCGGTCGAACAGGCCATCCACTTGTTCCCTGAACGACGGAATCCACAAAGCCTGCGCAGTAAAATCTATAAACAGTCTTAGAAGCTTTGGTTTGTCCCTGAGCAGTTCTTTAAAGTATTGTGTGAGAGCCACAATCTTTTCATTCAGATCTGCAGTCACATACATCCTGGTTTCGATTTCGCGTATGTATTGATTGGCCATCTTGCTGATAACATCAGTGAACAGCTTTTCCTTGTTATCAAAATAGTAGGTGAGCTGACTCAAAGCAACACCGGCTTCATCCGCTATAGCCCGCATTGTGACATTGGCATACCCCCGTGTCGACAGGCATTCATAGGCGGCCTCAAGAATCTTCTGAGCAGGGTTTGGCTGGTCTGTCTGGCGCTGCATTGTCATACCTCACTAAGTTAGGTCGTACGTATGACCGAATACTATAGACTAGGGCTGCGCTTGTCAAGTATCACCTGTAATGTTGTTTTATGTCCCATTGTACTGCGCGCGAAAGACGCCTAAACAACAGCTGAAGAATCGGGAGGTTATACCTCAATGAAAAAAAGCGCACTGAACAACGAGCGCTTGTAAAGGCGAAGCTGTTGAATCCACAGTTGGGCATGATGGCCGAAAGCGAAGATGAAGCACTGATGATGAAGGACTGGATTGCATTGCATTCAAAGATAGTGGAACCGCTATGGGCTTTGTAAGGTATTCCGTTTCTCCCGGTGATCATACCGTAACAGACGATGGGCTTGATTTGCCGCTCAATGCTGAAACCAAATAGCGGGGGAGGCGAATCCGTCGATTACATCTGTGAATATGAGAACTCGCTACCGGATGGAGCCCTGAACCGGGAGTCCCTGAACATTCAAATCCGTTTGTATCAAGGCCCAAGTTACGAAGCTTCTGTTTCCGCTGCTACTGCCCGTATCATTGCAACAATGGACGGCGGCGTATTCCCCGCGCTTCGGGAAGACGCATGGTATGATTTGCTTCTGATGGACGAAAGTGGCACCGAGTATAGGGTTGGGGATGGCAGTGACGGCAATGATAAGCAGATGAGTATTTCCTTTGATGGAACAGGCAAATTGCCCGATAGTCTGATACTGTACACACTGCTCGTATCCGGAGGCGAATGGGATAAAGAGGCTGCTATGGCAACTACTGCGCTGTTTGTGCCGAAACCGGTCGAGAAAGACTGATCCGGCAAGCAACCAACTCCTTGAAGCGACGCTCGATCGAGTGGCGCTTTTACGAATCAAATAGACAAAATAACTCTCTTCTTTGGATGCATGTTTTACATCAGTATAAAATGCCAGGGGTCAAGGTTTCGTCCAGGTGGATGGTGAAGTACACCGTGCCGTCCAGGAAAGGCGAAAGCATGTCCGCGCTCAGCTTGTCCGGCTGGTACCACGGCAGGTTCATATTCAGCTCAACAAACCGCAGGCCGAGTGCTTTGCGCAGGGACACAATATCAGATAAGCTGTCCAGCTCAATGAGGGTGGGCATGCCGATTGCATCCGATGACACGCCGCTCCCGGCGAGCTTATTTCATTGATCCCCTCGCGCCCCAGTGTTCAAACTCACTGTAGTTGAGATAGATGGCGTCACCCGGCAGGCCGGTGGTTTCCTGCAGGGCCAGGAAGGCGGCTTCGGTGAAGGCCTTTTTGTTGACGAACTCGGTGGTGCCCAGGCAGCGGACTTCCACAAAGGCCAGATCGCGCTTATCGCCTGCCAGGTACATGGCGCGGCCGTCTGCAATGTCGACCATCAGCGAACTTTCGCTTTTGCCGGGAATGACCGTGATTTTCTCGCCCAGGGCGGTCTTGAGCGCGTCCTTTTGGCTGTCGGACAGGGTTTTTGAGGTATTGATCGCGATATAAGGCATGGCTGCTTCCTCCGTTTTGATAGAATGCCGTGAATAGAGATGCTCTCGCATATATTAGCATACATTCGCTCATTTGTTCAGGGATATCGAGATATCTTTATCCGCCTCAGACCCGTTCTCATGAAAAATTAATTTGAACTTCAAAACAAAATTATTGCCAAATTGAACAGCTTGGGCTATTATGTTCGATATTCTGGAGGGGGAGGGCGAGCGATGGCGGTGGCATGGGTAACAGGCGCGTCAAGCGGGCTGGGCTATTACACAGCACTCGCGCTCAAGCAGGCCGGATGGCAGGTGGCGGGCGGCGCGCGCAGCTTTTCGGATGAGGAGAAGGATGGCATCCATTGCCTGAAGCTCGATGTATCCGATCAGCAAAGTGTAGACAGCTTCGTCCAGGCTGCCCTGGCCCGCTTCGGACAGCCTGACGCGCTGGTGAACGCCGCGGGGGTGCTGAACATCGGCGCTTGCGAGGATTACAGCGAGGAAGAGCTGCGCGCGGTGATGGAGGTCAACTTCTTCGGCATGACGCGCATGGTGAAAACCGTGCTGCCGCACATGCGCGAAAAAGGAAAGGGACGCATCGTCAACTTTTCCTCCATCAACGGGCTGATGGCCATCCCCTTTCAGGGGGCCTACGCGGCCAGCAAGCACGCTGTCGAGGGGTACAGCGAGGCCCTGTGGATGGAGCTGGCGCCGCTTGGCATCGAGGTGATGCTGGTGGAGCCGGGCGATCATCGCGGCGGTTCCGCCAAATACCGCAGCCGCAGCGTCCGGTGCAGCCCCTGCTACGCGGACAACCGGGAGCGGGCGGCCAAGCGCATCAAGGCGGATGAGGCGGCCGGCGCTTACCCCAAGACCCTGGGCAACAAGGTGGCCAGAGCGATGAGCCTGAGGAAAATGCCGCCCAGGCTGCGCGTGGCCCAGACTGTTCAGCACCTGGCAGCGATGCTTCACGATATCCTGCCAAACCGCCTGTTTTTCGGGCTGCTGAACCTGTACTATGGCATAAAGCCGAACAATAAAAAGAACTGACTTGCGCATGAGGAGGGCTGAGAATGCCTCGTATTGATATCCCCGGACGCGGCGCGCTGCTGCGGCAGGATATGACCCTGGAGAATCTATACAAAGTCACCATTTCCGACGGCGACCTGGTGGCCTGCCGCTGGCTGGAGGGCGACCAGGAAATGGCGCTGACCTTCAGCGAATACAATGAGATGGTGATGGATTTCGCGGCCTTTTTGCGCCGCGCCGTCGGGGAAAAGAACAAGGGGCGCTTTGTTGCCATCCAAATGGAAACAAGCTACCGCTGGTTTCCCGCTTTTTGGGGGCTGATGGCGGCGGGCTACCAGGCGATCTTGCTGGACGCGACGCTGACTGATGAGATGACGGCCTATATGCTGGAGCAATCCGGCGCCGCGGCCCTGATCGTCAAGAGCCCGCGCAAGCTGCCCCAGGGTGCGGTTCAGGTGCTGCATGAAGACCTGTTCGCGGCCAAGGGCCACAAGGGATTTGTGCCGGCTTTTGCCAGCCAGGTCGCCCTGTGCACCAGCGGCACGACCAGCACCAGCCGTATCTTCGTCTACGATGAAGAGGCCGTGTGCCACCAGGTGCTCAACAGCGAGCTGATCCACGAGGCCAACCCGCGCATCATCCCCGGTGAGCCGGAGCGCTCGCTTTCCTTCCTGCCCTATCATCATATTTTCGGCTTCATGGTGAACCTGCTGTGGTGCAACTATATCGGCTTTGAGTCTATCTATATGAAGGACCGGACGCCGGAGACCATCCTGAGCACAGCCCGCCGCTTCAAGATCAACTTTCTGTGCGCGGTGCCGCTGCTGGCCAACAACCTGTCTGTGTCGCTGCAAAAGAAGGTGGCGCTGGAGGGCAAGAAGAAGCAGGCGGCCTTCAAATTCGCCAGGTCGCTCAGCCTCTTTTTGCAGAGCGTCAACCCCGAGTTCGGCATGGACTTCGCCCGCAAGGTGCTGTTTAAGGATGTGGTGGCGAAAATACTCGGGCCCGACGTGCGCTGCGTGATCCTGGGCGGCAGCCATACGCCCGAGGAGCATATGCGCACCATTTCCGCTCTTGGGTATTACACCATCTCGGGCTTTGGCATGACGGAGACCGCCATCACCTCGGTGGAGACCTCGATGGATCTGAAGACCCGCACCTCCGGCTCGGTCGGCAGGCCGCTGTCAAGCGCCGAGTACCGCGTGCAGTCGGACGGCAAGCGTTCCAACTCAGGCGAGATGTACATCAGGGGCAAATCGGTCCATACGGGCCGCCTGATGGACGGCCGCCTCATCGGGCCGGACCTGGACGCGGAGGGCTGGTACAAGACCGGCGACATCGTGCGGCTGGAAAAGGGCATGCGCATGTATGTCGAGGGCCGCAGCAAGGATGTCATCATCAACGAGTCGGGCGAGAATGTCTACCCCGATGAGATCGAGGACAGCTTCGGCGTACTGGAGGGCGTTGACCAGTACAGCGTTCTGGGCATCAGGAACACCGGCGTCAGCCGCATCAACCGCCTGAAGCGCCACCGGCATATCAACCCCAACTATGAGGATATCACGCTGGTGCTCAGCGTGGGCGACCGCTACCGAGACGATGCCTTCCTCAGCGATCTGATGCGCCAGGTGGCGGCGCTCAACAACCGCCTGGCCACCTTGAAGCGCGTGACCCGCGTGCTGGCGACGCCCGAGCGCTTCCAGACCGCCAACGGCATCAAGGTGAAGCGTCTGGCGCTGAAGGAAGCCATCGAGAATAAGAAGATGGCCTACCGCGACCTGGACCTCAAAAGCGGCGCGGCGCCGTTGCATGAGAATACACCCATTGTCAACGAGGAATCCTCGCCCAAGGGCCTGGAAGCGTCCGAGATCCGCCAGAAGGTGCGCCAGGTCTATGCCGAGACCCTGCAGCTGGCGCCTGAAAGCCTCAGCGATCAGGCGCACTTCATCGACGACCTGGGCGGCGACAGCCTGCAGGTGCTGAGCCTGTCGCTGAAGGTTGAGGAGCTGTTCTCCGTGCTGATCACGGTGGAGGAGTACCCCCTGTGCACCACTGTGGACGGGCTGACCGCCCTGCTTGAAGACAAGCTGGGCCAGGGGCCCGGCAAAAAGCAGGAGGCGGAGGCCCCGCGCCGGGTGGAGCCGATCACGGATTTCGCCAAGTCGCCTGAGGCCATTGCCTTCGCGCAGCGCCAGCAGGCTCTGATGGGCAGCGGGATGGAAAACCCCTATTTTGTGGTGCATGACTCGCCGCTGTCCAACACCAGCCTGATGGACGGCAAGCGGGTGCTGAACTTCGGAAGCTATAACTACGCGGGCATGAGCGGGCGCAAGGAAACCATGGATGCCGCCAAGGCCGCGATCGACAAGTACGGCACATCGGCCTCCGGCAGCCGCCTGCTGGCCGGTGAAAAGAGCCTGAACATTGAGCTGGAAACCGAGCTGGCCCGCTGGAAGCACGCGGAGGCCGCCCTGGTGCTGGTGGGAGGCCACTCCACCAATGTGACCTTTGTGGGCAACTTCTGCGGCAAGGATGACCTGATCGTATATGATGCCCTGGCGCATAACTCCATCGACCAGGGCTGCCGCCTGAGCGAGGCGACGGTGAAGCCCTTCCCGCACAACGATGTCGCTGCGCTGGAGAGCATCCTGAGGCAGCAGCGCGACAAGTTCGCCAAGGTGCTCATCGTCATCGAGGGCGCCTACAGCATGGACGGCGACATTGCCCCCGTGCCCGAGTTTGTGGCGGTGAAAAAGAAGTACGGCTGCTTTTTGATGGTGGACGAGGCCCATTCCGCCTGCGTGATCGGCAAGACCGGCGGCGGCGTGGATGAGTACTTCGGCCTGCAGCCAAACGACATCGATATCAAGATGGGCACCTTATCCAAGGGCCTGGGCACCTGCGGCGGCTACCTGGCCGGCAAGCGGGAGATCATCGACTACCTGCGCTACAACCTGCCCGGCTTTGTGTTCTCGGTGGGCATCTCCCCGCCCCTGGCCGCGGCGACGCTGGAAGCCATCCGCCTGCTGCAGAAGGATCCCTCCATCATGGACCGCATGACGCGCAACATCGCCTGCTTTGTCGGGGAGGCGCATAAGCGCGGGATGAACACCTGCCTGGCCGGCAAGACCGCGATCATACCGATCATGGTGGGCAGGGACGAGGACGCCTTCCTTTTGAGCAACATGCTGCGCCACAAGGGCGTGTTCGTGCCCCCGGCAGTCTATCCCGCTGTGCCCAGAGGCAAAGCCCGCCTGCGCTTCTGCGTGATCGCCGACCACAACGAGAACGAGATCATCGAGGCGCTGGACAAGCTGGAGGAAGCCGCGAAGGAAGCGGGAATCAAGCTTCCCGCGTGACGCGGAATGACCGGGGAAGCGGTGGGGGAAGCGCTGGCTTGCGCCAGCGGGAAGAGGCTGCTTCGCAGCCGTGAAGCGATTGTGGCTTGATGGATGAATTATGCTGATTAATCAAAAAACCGGGGAAGCGTTGTGCGGCTTCTCCGGTTTTTTCATTAGAAAATATATCGTGCCGATCGGGCAAAGGAGCCGGTGGTTCGCGAATAGTATTATTCCGTCATGCTGGCCAGCGCGGCCGCGCCGAGGATGCCGGCGTCGTTTTGGAAGCTTGCGGAGATGATCTGGGTGAAGGGGTTGAAGGTGTTGAAGGCGCTGGTTTTTTCCACCTCGGCGCGCAGGGTGTCGATCACGATGCTGCCGGCGTTGGACAGGCCGCCGCCGATGGCAATCACTTCGGGCGCGAAGATCATCATCAGGGAGCTCAGGCCGATGACCACTTCGTGAATGTAGTTTTCCCAGATATCGATCATCCTGCCCGCGCGCACGTTGTTCATGACCTCGCGAACGCTCATGCCCTGGGAAGCTTCCCGAAGCTTGCTGGCCGCGGCGTACATCTCCCAGCAGCCATTCTGCCCGCAGCTGCAGGGGCGGCCATCGGCGTGGGTGATCATGTGGCCGATCTCGCCGTGCATGCCCATACAGCCGCGCGCGGGCACCCCGCCGATGATGACCCCGCCCCCGATGCCTGTGCCCAGGGTGATCAAAAGGCCCGTCTGACAGCCCTTGAGCGCGCCATAGATATGCTCCGCCGCCAGGGCGCACATGGCGTCGTTTTCCATCGGCAGCGAGCGCTGGAACTGCTCATAGATCAGCGCGCCCAGGGGAGCGGATACCCAGCCCAGCTGGCTGGCGGTCACATTGCCTTGGCTGTTCATGGAACCGGCGCAGGAAATACCCACCGCGGCCCCCGGGAAGCGCTTGAGCGCGATGGAGACCATGCTGTGGATGGCCTGCGCCATCTGCAGCGGATCGCGGGGGGACTGCCTCTTGTCGTGGTAGATGATATTGATGCCGTCCTGCACACAGCCCAATTTTACCGTTGTACCGCCAACGTCAACCCCAATAGCGTACATGTTTCACCTCGTTATTTTCATTACCTGTATCTTACCATTATATTGAAGGCTTACACAATTGCCCAAATCCGCTTATTGCCTACCAGCCAGCGCATGGTTATAATGAAATCGCGTTCTTTGGACGAGAAGGAGGATATATGCGTAAAAAAATCAGCGTTTTAACAGCATGCCTTATGCTGATATCGATGTTCACCCTGACGGCGGGGGCCGAGATGACGGCCATTGCCGGGCAGCTGGAGAGAGGGAGCATTCCATTCAAGCAAAGCTACCCGGACAATGAGCCCGCGGCCGGCGTCAGCACCACCACGGGCCTAGCGTATGAGGGGCCCTATCTGCCCATCATGCTGGTGATGGATAACGCGCCTGATGCCCACCCTCACTGGGGGGTCATTGACGCGGATGTGATCTATCAGGTGCCCAATGCCGGCGCGGGGGCAACCAAGCTGCTGGCCCTGTTCGCGGACAAAGCGCCGCAGGAGGCGGGCGGCATCCGCTCGGCCCGTGTGCCTTACATTGATATCGCGGCCAGCTGGGGCGCTGCCCTGGTGCATGCCGGCAGTCCCGGAAAGACGGGCAACCCCCTCAGCGACGTGCCCGCGCGCGTGGCCCAGCTGGGCGGAAGATCGACCGGCCTGTTCTATGACGCGCTTGGCAACAATAATTATTCCCAGCGCGTCAACTGGCAGCGCTCACCCCATAACCTGAGCATCTATGTGGCGAAGATCCGCGATATGATGATCAGCCAGGGCAAAGCTTTCCAGCCCCGCGGTTTTAAGTTTACGGATGAAGCGCCGCAGGGCATCCCCGCTGTTCATATTGAGCTGAACCACCGCGGCAACAAGGAGGACGCGCTCACCAACCCCGCCAGCTGGTCCGTCTTCAGGTATGACGCGGACGAGGGCGGCTACCTGCGGTCCAACTCAAGCGGCCCCTATATAGACTTGCTGAAGCCCTATCTCAACATCCCCTTTGCCAACGTGATCGTGCAGCGCACGCCCATCACGGGCATGAGCGGCGGCTATGTGGCCCTGGAGAAGCTGGTGGGCCGGGGGGCCGCGGATTTGTTCATAGGCGGAGTCTACATAGAAGGAGGCTGGCAGCGCGATTCGCACGACAGCCGTACCGTCTATGTCGGGCCTGACGGGGAAGAGATCTCCCTGCTGCGGGGAAGAACCTTCATTATCATCACCAACGACGTGACGGAAGTAAGCTACGGCTTGTAAAACTTCATTCTGATCTTATACGAATGAATACAGATAAAACGGCGGCATGAAAGTGTCCCTTTTGCCTTTTTCTTGCCTTTTTCGCGAGTACTCCATAGGCAGGCGAATGTTGACAAAACAGGTGCAAATGTTTAAAATATATACATCCTGTAAATATCACGATGGAGGTTGCCGTACACTGAGTCAGCGTGCTGAATGAAAATTGCGGCCATGAATTGTAATAACCTGTCGAATATATTCATATCATTGAAGGAGGAAGCATGAATTACAATGAGCTGAGCCTGGAGCTTTGCGCGCGCCATCAGGGCAAGCTGGAGGTCGTTTCCAAGGTGCCGATCACCACGCGCGAGGAGCTGTCCACTGCCTATACCCCCGGCGTGGCTGAGCCCTGCCGGAAGATCCACGCGGATAAGCACGAGGCATACAAATACACCATCAAAGGGCGCACCGTGGCTGTTGTGTCCGACGGCACCGCCGTGCTGGGCCTGGGTGATATCGGCCCCGAGGCCGCAATGCCCGTGATGGAGGGCAAGGCCGCCCTGTTCAAGACCTTCGGCGGCGTGGATGCCTTCCCCATCTGCCTGGATACCAAGGATACAGAGGAAATCATCAAGACCGTCAAATACCTGGCCCCCACCTTCGGCGGCATCAACCTGGAGGATATCTCGGCGCCCCGCTGCTTTGAGATCGAGCGTCGGCTGAAAGCGGAGCTGGATATTCCCGTCTTTCATGACGACCAGCACGGAACCGCCATCGTGGTGGTCGCCGGTCTGATCAACGCGCTGAAAGTAGCCGGCAAAAAGTGGGAAGATATCAGCGTTGTGGTCAACGGCGCGGGCGCCGCGGGCATTTCCATCGCGAAGCTGATATTGCAGATGGGACCCGGCGACCTGGTGCTGGTGGACAAGCTGGGCGCTTTGGAACAGAGCGAGGAATGGATGAACCCGGCCCAGGCGGCCATGGCCAAGGTGACCAACAAGCACGGCCAGCGCGGCCCGCTTAAGGAGATCATCAAGGGCAAGGACGTATTCATCGGCGTCTCCGCGCCTAACATCGTTTCAGCTCAGATGGTCTCCACCATGGCGGAAAAATCCATGGTTTTCGCGATGGCCAACCCCACGCCCGAGATCATGCCTGAAGAGGCCAAGGAAGGCGGGGCCTACATCATCGCCACCGGCCGCAGCGATTATCCCAACCAGATCAACAATGTTTTGGTTTTCCCCGGCATCTTCAAAGGCGCTTTGATGGTGGAAGCCAGGGATATCACCGAAGAGATGAAGCTGGCCGCGGCAAAAGCCATCGCCGCCCTGTGCGATGAAAAGGAGCTGGGCCCCGAATTCATCATCCCCGGCGCCTTTGACCCGCGCGTTGCCGACGCTGTAGCGGAAGAAGTGGCTTCCGCCGCCGAAAAGGCCGGAATCGCCCGAAAGCCCCGGTAATCCCCTCTTTGGCGCATGCGGGGCAACCCGTTCGCATAAATTTCATTAGTTAGAAAGGAAACTGAGAACATGTCTGAGGCAAAGAGCGGAATCGGCGGGTACAAGCTATACGGGCTGCCCCTGCCCTACTTCCTGGTGATCGCGCTTGTCGTGATCGTGGCGGCTGTCCTGGGCGTGCTGCCCACCGGTATGGCAGGCGCCTTCCTGCTGATGATCACGCTGGGCACGGTGCTGCAGGAAATCGGCGAAAAGACACCCATCGTGAATACCTACCTTGGCGGCGGCGCCATCGTCATCATCTTCGGTACCGGCCTTTTGCAGTACTTCGGCGTATTCCCCGAGGCGGTGGTCACGAGCGTTGATGCCTTCTTCAAGCCCACCGGCGCCTTCCTCGATTTCTACATCGCGGCGCTGATCACAGGCTCCATCCTGGGCATGAACCGCAAGCTGCTGGTGAAGGCGGCCGCCCGCTACTTCCCGGCCATCTTCGGCGCGCTCATCCTCTCCTTCGCTCTGGCGGCAGGCGTAGGCGCGCTCACCGGCTACGGCGTGGTGAAGACGCTGCTGCTGATCGCCCTGCCCATCATGGGCGGCGGCATGGGCGCGGGCGCTGTGCCCCTGTCCAAGATCTTTGAAAGCGGCGGCGGCATGACCGCGGCTGAGGCCCTGTCCATCATGACCCCTGCCGTCGCCATCGGCAACGCCCTGTCCATCGTGATGGGCGGCCTGATGGTCAAGCTGATTAAGGGCAAGATGAACGGCAAGGGCCAGCTGATCGCCAAGGGAGTAGATCCCACAGAGATGGAAATCAGCCCCGAGATGCAGGCTGCCCGCGAAAAGATCGACCTGGGCAAGATGGGCATCGGCCTGTTGGTCTCCTGCGCGTTCTTTGCCTTCGGTTTCATCGTGGCCAAGGGCTGGGGTCTCCTGGGCACCGGCATCACCATCCACGCCTACGCCTGGATGATCATCACAGTGGCCGTCTTCAAGATCTTCAAGCTGCTGCCTGAATACATTGAGACCGCCTGTTACCAGTGGTTCCAGTTCATCATGAAGAACCTGACGGGCGCCCTGCTGGTCGGCATCGGCCTGTGTTACCTTGACCTTGGCACCGTGATCAATTCCTTCTCCTTGACCTATCTGGTGCTGTGCCTGGTCACTGTCATCGGCGCGTTTTTCGGCGCTGCCTTCATCGGCAAACTGGTCGGCTTCTATCCCGTGGAAGCGGGCATCACCGCCGGCCTGTGCATGTCCAACATGGGCGGCACCGGCGACGTGGCCGTGCTGTCGGCCGCCAACCGTATGGAGCTCATGCCCTTCGCGCAGATCTCCTCCCGCCTGGGCGGCGCCATCATCCTGATCATTGGCAGCCTGATGCTGTCGGTGCTGGGCGGTATGCTATAATACCAGTAATAACCGATCAATAGGATGCAACCGGCTCCGCCTCCCGCGCCTGTGTGCCGAGGGGCGGAGCCTTGATTGTTAAAAAGAGACAGATAAAGGAGTCGCTATGCACGCCTTGGAAAAGATATTGGCCGCTCACGCGGGGCAGGATAGCGTCCGAACCGGGGAGATCGTCAACTGCAAGGTGGATGTCGCGGGCATCAACGACCTGTACCCGCAGGCGATGTATTCGTTCAGGGAGATGGGGGGCGTCAAGGTTAAAAACCCCGGAAACGTGCTGATCTTTCTGGATCACTACGCCCCCGCCTCCACTATCCGGCAGGCGGAGAACCAAAAACAGTTCCGTGAGTTCGCCAGAGAACAGGGCATCCCCGGCCTGATGGAGATCAATGAGGGGGTCTGCCACCAGGTGATGGCAGACAAGGGCTATTCCTACCCCGGCAGCGTGATCGTGGTAACGGACAGCCATACGACCACCCACGGGGCTTTCGGGGCTTTCTCCACGGGGGTGGGCGCGACGGACATGGCCTGCATCCTGAAGACGGGTGAGCTGTGGTTCCGCGTGCCTGAGATCATGCGCATTACCTTAAACGGCCACCTTCATAAGGGGGTGTACGCCAAGGATCTGATTTTGCATATCATCGGCCGGGTGGGCGCTGACTTTGCCACCTACCGCGGCGTTTGCTTTGAAGGCAGCCTGATCGGCGAGCTTTCTGTATCCGAGCGCATGGCGCTGTGCAACATGACCACCGAAATGGGGGCAAAGGCCACCTATATACAGCCCGACCGGGTGACGATGGATTTCCTTGCCCAGCGGCATATCGAGCGCTTCACCGTCTATGAGACGGATGCGGGCTATGGGTACTGCGAGGACCTGGTGTTTGACGCGGGCCTTGTGGCCCCGCAGGTGGCCGTGCCCTTCAGCGTGGACAACGTGGCGGACCTGACGGAGCATGCGGGCACGCCCCTGCAGCAGGCCTTCCTGGGCAGCTGCACCGGCGGCAGGCTGGAAGATATCGAGGCGGCCGCGCGTATCCTGAAAGGCCGGCATATCGCGCCGGCTATGCGCATGCTGGTCGTCCCTGCCTCTAAAAAGGTGCTGCAGGACGCGATCGCGGCGGGTTATATCACCGACCTGATCGAGGCCGGCTGCGCTCTGGTCAGCCCCGGCTGCGCGGCCTGCCTGGGCACGCACGAGGGCTTGCTGGCCGACGGGGAGAGCTGCATTTCCTCCACCAACCGCAACTTCACCGGCCGCATGGGGCATAAGAACGGCAGGATTTACCTGGCATCTCCCGCGGCCGTGGCCGCCTCCGCCCTGACAGGGACGATCACCGACCCCAGAGACTATCTTTGAGAGGACACAGCGATGATTGAGAGAGTTATATCAGGGGCCATGCATGTGCTGGGCGATAACATTGATACCGACCAGATCTACCCCGGCCAGTACCTGGATCTGACCGACCATCAGGAGATGGCGGCCCATTGCCTGGAGGGGGCTTCCGCTGCCTTCGCGCGTGATTTTAAGAAGGGCGATATCGTGGCGGCCGGCCGCAACTTCGGCTGCGGCAGCAGCCGCGAGAACGCCGCGATCGCGCTGAAGGTCAGAGGCGTGGGCTGCGTTATCGCTAAGGGCTACGCGCGTATTTTTTACCGCAACGCCATCAATCTGGGCCTGCCCCTGATCGTCTGCCCCAGGCTTGATGAGATCGCTCTTCAGGGCGGGACCCTTGAGATCGATCTGGACCGCGCCGTCGCCGCCAACAAAGGGACGGGTCACAGCGTCCCTGTGGAGCCGATCAGCGAGTATGCGATGCGCATCCTCGACTTCGGAGGCATCAAACCCTTGATGCTTCAGGCGGAGGCGAATCGCTAGATGAGCTTTCTGCTTGCCTTTTCCACGGTCTTCCCCATGTTTTTCTACATGGCGGCGGGCTTTGGCCTCAGGCGCCTGAACAAGCTGTCCGAAGGGACGGTCGCGCAGATGAACAAGATCATCTACAGCTTCTGTTTTCCCTTCGTGCTGTTTAATAATGTGTACGGGGTGGATATCGCCTCCGCGATGAACGGCCCCTTCCTCGCGGTGATCGCCGGCATGGTGGTTCTGGTGACGGCGCTGCTCATCGTCTTTATCCCCCGGTATACCGCGTCAAAGCCCGTGCAGGGCAGCATGATGCAGGGCGTCATACGGGGCAACTCCATCCTCTTCGCCCTGCCGGTGGTGACCACCATCGCGGGCAGGGAGAATACGGGGCTGGTATCGCTGGGGATTGCTGTGGTTGTGCCTTTTTACAACATACTGTGCGTCATCATCCTGGAAAGCCTGCGCGGCGGGAAGTTGAAGTCAGGCCGGCTGCTGCTGAGCATTCTCAAAAATCCCATCATCATCGGTACCCTGGCGGGTGCTTTCGTGCGGCTGACCGGCCTGCGGCTGCCCGGCTACGTGGAGCAGGTTGTGTCCGGCATCGCGGGGCTGGTGACACCGCTGGCGCTTGTCATGCTGGGGGCTGACATGCGCTTCTCGGATACTGTAAAATACAAAAAGGAGCTGCTGATCGTCTGCCTGCTGAAGCTGGTAGCGGTGCCCCTGCTGACAGTGCTCACCGTGAAGGCGCTGGGCTTTGACAAGATCGCCGTGACCACGGCCATGGCCATGACAGCGGTGCCCACAGCTGTTTCCAGCTATGTGATGGCCAAGGAACTGGGGGCCGACGGGGTGCTGGCCGGGCAGATCGTGGCGGTCAGTACGGCGGTCTCCATCCTGACGGTGTTTTTATGGGTGTTTTCCCTCTCGTCCCTGGGGTGGATTTGAACGGACAAGGAGATACGAATGGCTGAATGCAAGGGCTGCGCCGGCAAGGCGGATGTTGTATTGCCTCTCCAGGAGGTGCTGACGCTGCGGGTGCGCGGCCTGGACGGGGAGAAGCGCGTTCAGGCGTTGGGGCAGGAAATGGAAGCCGGACTCTGCCATGCCTGCCTGGATCAGTATATCGGCAGGCTGGCCGAGCCTAAGGAAGAGATCCGCAAGGCTGCTATGATGTTTGGCGGCATTGCTTTGGCGGGGCTGGCGATGTTTTTCATCCCGGCATCTTCACTGGGTTTTGATTTTCGTTTTCCGGGGGCCGGGGCATTCGCGATCGGCGCGCTTGGGTTTATCCGGCGATATCAGGCGATACAGGAACGAAAGAAGGCCATTGTCTGCGCGGGGACGGAGGAAAACCGCGAGGCCTACACGCTTGAGTACCTTCACAAACTGCTGCCCAAAAAAGAAGGGGAGAACGATCTGAGCTATGTACCGCTGAGGGACAGGGAGGCCTCGATGAACATCGGCACCCTGGCGGCGGCTTACGGGCTGCTGCCGGGGATCGCGCAGCAGCTGTCCCTGCGGCTGCGGCCCAGGGATGTCGAAATTGATATGGAAGAAACAAAGCGGAAGTGATATCAATTCATGAAGGAGGACAGGGCGATGAATGTGGCGAAAAAGGCGATGGCCGGCACCATGGAATCCAATGATGTCATGGTCTATGTGTCGCCCGCGCCCCGGGGGCTTGAGGTGCGGGTGAAATCCATCGTGGCCTATCAATTCGGCGCGCAGATCGAGCGCGTGGCGCGTGAGACGGCGCAGGCGCTGGGCGCCGATGGGGCCTTGATCGAGCTGGATGACCGGGGCGCCGTGGACTGCACCATCAGGGCAAGGGTGGAGACGGCGCTGCTGCGCGCGAAGGGGGAAGAAGCGTGAGAAGGACGATGCTGTTTGTGCCGGGCAACAACCCCGGCATGCTGCTCAACGCGGACATCTACGGCGCGGACGCGCTGATCTTGGATCTGGAGGACGCTGTCGCCCCCGGCGAGAAGGACGCGGCGCGCGTTCTGGTGCGCGGGGCTCTGACTTCCTTGGATTACGCCGGATGCGAGATCATCATACGCATCAACCCGCTGGGCAGCGGTTATACCCTGGAGGATATCCGGGCGATCGTCCCCCTGAAGCCTGCCATGCTGATGCCCACCAAGGTATCGGACGCAAAGGACATCGAGCTCATTTCCGCCATGATGGCGGAGGCGGAACGCGATCATGGCATGCCGGAGGGCACGGTCGGCCTGCTGCCATTGATCGAGACGGCGATCGGCGTGGAGAACGCCTATGGGATCGCGACAGCTGACCCCCGCGTGAAGGCTATCTTCCTGGGGGCGGAGGACCTGTCCAGCGACCTGCAGGCGGTGCGCAGCAAGGAGAACATTGAGATCATCTACGCCCGCGGGCGCATGGTGATGGCGG